>CAZRJP010000001.1:0-31785 GCA_964600865.1 Candidatus Woesearchaeota archaeon
GCTCCACCAGATTGTGAAAAAACATTCATTTTCTTAATTCCAACATCTTCTAAAAGTGGTACAGCAATATCATCTCCCTCTGCCATAAAAGTAAAATTTGTCATATTCAAACTAGAATAATCTAATTGTATCTCTACAAAAGGACTAGATACAGAACTACCAGTTGAACTTAAAAAATTGAACCCAACCTTGGTAATATTTATAGCGCCACTTGAAGGTTCATTACCCCAAGTAGAAACATTTAAATTATCGGGATTTTCATAATCTGACCTAAATCTTTTAAGTGTGAAATTTGTCTCACTAGGACCATCCCAATCTAAACTTGCTGATTTAAATCCTCCATAATATTTTTCATCTCCAGAATTATTAAAAGCAACAGGCATTATTATTGCATTTGTATCCTCTGCACTTCCTACAACAGAAATATTATAAAAACCAGAAGTAGTATTATAAAAATCATCTCCTGAAATATTCAATAAACCACTCGCATGATCTCCTAAAAACACCATTCTTCCTGGTTCCAATAAATAAGTGACAACATATAAACTTGTAAAATTAACACCAGAACTTGTATTAACATAACCCGTTAATCTATTTGGGGTTTCTGAAACATTAAAAGAGTAATTAAAATAACCCTCACTTAAATTTCCTGAATTAATATCTACGCTCACGGGCATTGCATTATCAGGATAAATCATAACAGTATAATTTCTATTAGCAGGTAAATTGGCTGTAAAATTAGTGTAAGGTTCAGACCCCATTGAAGAACCCATTACAATTGGGAATCCTAATGACTTGTCTTTAACTTGATAAAAACTAAAATTTGAACTCCCAAATATTCCATCCCCATTGTGTGCAGAAATATTGATAGTTGCTCCTTTTTTCATATAAAAAGTAATATTTTGCAAACTTTCTGATTCTCCTCCTGGACCTATACTCTCTCCAGTTAACATTGATCTTTCAAATTCAGGGACAGAAGGTCCAACAAAATCTGCTATTTGACTATCTGATTCATTATATTTTGCTAATTCTAATTTAAACCAATACCCACTTGGGAAAGAAACATTAGTTATATTATATAATCCAGTAGAACTGGTATTTGTTTCATAAGTTGCATAAACAGTATCAAACATCATGTCAGTATAAATTTTAAGAGTAACATTTGTATTTGCCATTGCCTGTGAATAATTACTTGCATTTTTAGCATAACCATAAATACTATGAGTTGCAATTGAATAAGTATAATTAACACTTGTATTCAACCATAAATCATCTCCTGTATCAGAAATATTATAACAATAAACATTCCACATTAAATCCTTCCCATCATCACTATTTGATATTTCATAATTTCCAACTCCATCAGTAACACTAGCAGGAGCAGAACTTTGCTCTTTTAAGGTTCCATTATTATGCCAAATATAAGTGCTACAATTTAAATCAACACCTGAAGTAGTTGAGTAATTCAAATAAGTTGAATTAACTAAAATATCTGTTCCATTTGCAGGAGAAGATAAATTACCTGAAAAACTTGCAACGTCTGTAATACTTAATGTTAAATTAGTCTGTTCAGTTCCAGTTGAATTGACTGAATCAACAACAAGAGTATGACTTCCTTCATTTTCACAAGTAACATTAAACCAAAAATATTTTGTTTCACTTCCATTAATAATATAATCACTTGTATTTGTCCAACTTAAAACACTAGAAGTATTTGAAAAAACAGCAACGTTATCAGTATCAGAGCCATTTGAATTATAATCAAAAACACAAGTAGATGTTGGTATTGTTACATTAACCTGAGTTATATTTGCTACCTGCCCAGCATCAGTATTATTCACAGACATATTCAACTGAGTAGTAATACTATCATTAATAGAAAAAACTATTCCTCCATCAGAAGCAGTTACATTATGAATTGCAAAAACACTAGGAATATTTGTAATAACAAAAATACTACTAATTAAAAAACAAGTCAACGCAATCAAAAATACAATTGCTCTTTTTTGCACCATCTTTTCTTATTCTTATGAAATAAAATAAAGTTTATAAACCTTCTCAAAAATAATAAAATATGAAAAAAGAAAAAAGTTCAGGAAAAGATAATAAAAAACAAAATGAAACTTCATTGATTTTAATAAAACCTGATGGATTAATTAAAAGTCTTACAGGAAATATCATCTCTAAATTATCTGAAACAGAATTAAAAATTGTTGGTGCAAAAGTTGTAAAGGTTCCAAAAAAACTTGCAGAAGAACACTATAAACATTTGAAAAAAGAAAAACCTGATGTTTTTGAAGAAGTTGTTAAATAT
This sequence comes from Candidatus Woesearchaeota archaeon, assembly GCA_964600865.1. Classification (GTDB taxonomy): domain Archaea; phylum Nanobdellota; class Nanobdellia; order Pacearchaeales; family GW2011-AR1; genus WJLC01. Next base: position 2,315 of record CAZRJP010000001.1, read on the forward strand.
ATAATGGGGGAGTATCATACAGACAGGGTTTTTGCAATGGTCTATAAAGGAGAAGACGCAATTAATAAAATAAGAAAAATTGTAGGAAAAACAAATCCTGAAAAAGCAAAACCAATAAGCATTAGAGGGAAATACGGAAGAATAAATTCTGAAACAGGTGTTTTTGAAAATGTGATTCATGCATCAGATTCCGCAAAAAATGCAGAAAAAGAAATTAAACTATGGTTTAATTCAAAAGAGATAGTTGAATAAAAACTCAAATAAAAAATTAAAATTAATAAATTATTTTTTATCCCTTATACCTTCTTTAGTAATATGGAATATTGCTTCATTATCTGGAAGATTAGGTGAATCAACAAGTTTTGCAACTCTTGAATCCTTTTTACCTCTCCTTAAATAAATTCTGTAAGTTGAATTATGAACAACAAATCCATTTGCCACATAATTCTCAGATTCTGGAACAGAAAAATCATAAAATAATTCTCCATTATTTTTCTCAACCTGAATATCTCTAATTTTTTCAAAGCTCAAATCAGAATTTAGCAATTTAAAAATAAATTCAATTTTTTGTTTAATTTGCCTATCATTAATTTTTGCATTCATTAAAGCATTAAAAGCCTTTTCCAATTCCCTCTTATTTATCCAATTATATTTTAGAGATCTTGACCTAATAATTTTTGAAGGTTTTAAATTGGCTTGTTCTAATAAATCCAAAACATCTGTTCTTTTAATGGGCATCATTTTTTTATCATAAGTATTTTCTATTTTTTTAATACATCTAACAAGCGCCTGCTGTTTATTCCTAGAAGTAAATCCAATCTGAAGGTAATTTGCAATATCTCTATTAAAAATCCTCAAAATATTAATATTTTTCTTTCCAATATCAAAACCAATAGTTGACCTAATTCCAAACCTTAATAAAAATAATTGTAAATATCTTAAAATATTTTTTTCCTTTTGAGCAATTGTTATTCTTACTCTTTTTTCATTTATATGTCCCTCAGCATCAACAAAACCCTTTATAAAACCCCTCACAACTTCCTTTTTACTTTTTCCAATATAATTAAAAATATTTAAAAAAATCTTTTGAAACAAATCCTTAATCTCTTTTGAATTAATAGACAAACAATAACAATTTTTGTTTTTTACCTTTGTTATTTTCCCATCAATATTAAAAATTTGTTTGAATAAAGATTGATAATAAATCAAAACAGACTTTCTCTCGTCTTTAAATCTTAAACCCCTTGATTCAAAATTCCCATCACCTAAAAAATATCCACAAATTTGACTAAGTTCAGGAACCATCAACTGGGGCATAGTTAAATCCCTATGTTTATATGTTTGAACAGGAACCATTTTTAATTTTAATCTTCCAGAAAAATGATTTTCTAAAGCATCAAAAACCTTTGTATCTGTAGGATACCCTTGATTCAAAACTCTTCTAAACTGTCTTGAGGTTATTCCAATCTTTTTGCAAATCTCTTTCCTAGTAATATCCTCTTTTTTTAAACTAGAAGATATTTTTTTCCCATCCTCTTTAGAAAATTTACAAATCTTCTTTACATTAACACAAGGTAGTTTTTGTTCCTTTCCAGTGATTGAAATCTTCCCTGCTTGCATAATAAAATCTCCTTTTTTTAATTCTTTAGCTTCTTTCTCTACAATTGAAAAATTCTCAATAGTAAAAAATTTGTGTAAAGGAGAACAATTTATTTGATGGTTTGTCTTAATATTATAAACTTTCTTCACATTAGGATTAATAAATACATTATCTGAAACATTATTATTAAATTTCAAATCCCTAAAATCTCCAGAAACAACTTCTTCTTGATTCATATTTCTTATTTCATTAATACTTCCGTCTGAAAGCTGAATCAAACTGTCTCCTATTAAACAAGCATGCCCAACAATATTCCCTCCAATTGCTGTTGTAGGATCCCCAAATAATTGTGCAGGATTTGCCATTACTTGATTAGTTACATAAACTGCAAGATTATATGTTTCTGCTAATTTGATTATATTATGCATATACCGATTTAGTTTCTGTTGTCTATCTGCAAGTTGACCTCTTCCAGAAAACTCTGCTCTAAAATGAGCTGTTAAACTGTCTACAATCAATAATTTAATTGGTTCTCCGTCTTTAACCATCTCTCCAATCTTTTCAAGTAATAACATTTGATGATCTGAATTAAATGCTCTTGCAACAAGAATATTTTTCAAAACTTTTTCAGGGCTTGCTCCTACACCTTCTGCAATTTGCTTAATTCTTGTTGGTCTAAATGTTCCCTCAGTATCAATAAATACTGTCTTCCCATTTGCCCCACCTTTTTCTTCAGGTAATTGGGAATTAACGGCTAGGGTTAATCCTAGCTGGGTATTATGCATCATAGTAGGCATATTCCCTCCAAGAAAAGAATGCCCATCAGGAACAACAAAATCATAAACATAATCATCATAATCAATTTCTTTTATACTTTCAACAGTATCCCAATTAAACATTTTTATTTCATAGATTATTTCAAGTGCAAGACACAAAGAATCAACCCTTGTTTTTAATTTGCTTACAATCAAATTTTTTAATAGCTCTGCTTTTGTCTTTGGAAGATTACGAGAATAATAATTCCTAATACTATTCTTTTTCAGATTCATATCTTTTGCTAAAGAATTAAATGCAAAAGGCAAATGAGGAAAAATATCTCTTAAGGATTTTGTATTTAACTCTTGTCTTTTCAAGCCATTTAAAATGCCTACAAACAAATCTCTTTGGTTTTCAAAAACCTTTTCCATTTTATTTAAAGTAACCTCATTAATAACCTTAGAATCATAATTATCTATTAAATTTGAATAAACAGTTCTGGAAATATTAGCCTTTCCAACTGTTTTCCTTAATCTACCTCTATTGCCTCCAATACTTTGCTTGTATAATTCTGAAAGAAAAGACACAATTTTCCTTGGATAACCATAACTACTATTCTTAAGAGAACAATCAAAAGATTTAATTTTAAATAAAATCTTTTTAAGTTTTTTTCTGTCTTCACCACATATTCTCACAACTTTGAAAAGATTTCCCTTGACTTTTTTATCTTTAATAGAAGAAGCAACCCCTAATCTTAATAATAAATAACTTAATTGACTTGCTAATTTTTTACTCTTTGTAGTTACAGAAATATCATTTTTAGAAACTTCTGCATCCCCCTCAAAATAACCTCCTAAAAAAGACATAATAACATTATCGTCTGAAAAAAAGATTTCTTCTGGAATAAACTTGTCTCCTGCATGGCACTTATCCAATCCCTGTAAAAATCGCCTTGTTTTTTTTCTTAGCAAAATTGTATAGCAAATATTTTCTCTTCTATTATCCTTTTTAACAGTAGGCATATAACCAAATTTTTTATTTATATATTCACACACCCATTGTTTTAATTTTTCAGAACCAGTAGATATAGAAAAAGGATTTGACGAGCCCTCTGCAACAAATAATCCAAGAAAATAAGAATCTTCTTTAGTGTAAATATCTTTTGTTGTTAAATTAATTTTTTTAGGAGATGCAATCAAATCTCCTTTTTTAAGATCTCTTGTTTTTTTCCAATTAACTCCCTTATTAAAACTTAATAATTTATGTTTCCCTGTAACCTTGAGAACTCTCCCTCTCCTTGTTTTAACTAAAAAAAGTTTCCTGACTTTTTCCCTATATAAATTAGTTGCTTTTGTTATCTTAAACTTTCCATCTGCCCAAGCCAATACTTTAACACTATTAATTGGTATTGCAAAACCCTCTTCAAATCTAAATTCATTGTCTTTTTTGTATTTTTCATAAGTTTCCTGAATTTGTTCAACATGCATTTTATCTGGATTAAAATAACATACATTTGTATCCTTGCTTATGCATTTTCCAGAACCATAAGCTCCATAGCACTCGGTTATTGCTCTTGATTCAACCCCCTTTCCACCCAGAAGTGCATTAAATTCCTCACTCCCTGTTGTAATATAATTAACATTAGATCTTTTCTTTGCAAACTCCATTCCATCCTGAAAACCTAACTCTAATAAATCTCTTGCCTTAACAATTGCCTTTCTAGCAACTCCGGTTCCCATTCCTGCAGTATCAGACAAAACTGCTGGATTCATAACTGCTAAAGACATTAAATCATAAACTCCTGCTGACTCTAATTTAGAAGCAATAGCAGGTCCAATTCCAGGCAAATCAGTTAATTCAGGTTCTTTTTCTTTTTCTTTTTCTTTTTTAGAATCCTCATCATCTGAATCTCCAGAAACCGCTTTTTTAATTTTCTTAGCATCCTTTTTTTCTTTCTTATCTTTTTTCTCCTTATTCTCTGCCATAATAAATCAAACGTTATTTGATTTATAAAGATTGTTCGTCTCACAGACATATATTGGAAGATACTTTAATTATTCACAATAAATTAAAGAAAAAAAGAAAACCTATTTACTAAAAGAATAACATCCAGTAAAATAAACAATACAAAAACATTCAATTCATTTAATCCTCCTGTATTAACTCCTCCACAACTTCTCTTTTTGCAAGGATAAAAGGGTTTTATTCCATTTAAGGTAAAACTATCTGCAATTAAATGCGAGGAATATCCAATAAAAAATCCTAATGCCAAAAAAGGTAAAAACAACGCCAAAAGTAAGGTAATTAAAAATAAAAAAGTAAAACTATGAACAAATCCCCTATGTCTTGCAATCCATTGAAAAGGTCTTAAATACCAATGATTTCCAATTTTAGAATTTTTAGAATCAATATCTGGAATATACGTTGCAATTAATGCTATTAATAAAAACAATAAAGGCATTTTGACAAAAGGCAGAAGTAATAAAACTAAAAATAATGTTATTGCTAAATGAGTCTTAATTAACATAATAAAAAAACAAACATGAAGTATAAATAATTATTTAATTTTAAATTATTCTGATTTTCCTTCTAATTTTTGTAAAAGATTATCTAAATTCACATCCTGTATCTTATTAACTGTTAATTCTAAATTATTAAAGAATTTATTTTTCCTAACAACACCAAAAAATATCATTTCTTTTCCAAGTAAATCTCTCTTTTGATATGCTAGTTTCTCTGAATCTTCTAAATCCTTTAATCCCAATGAAGGTAAGTTCTCATGAAAAACAACTGCTCTCATTGTTTCTGTTCCATCATCTAATACTACATTAATTAGGGCTTTTTTATCTGGTTTAACCTTCCCATGTTTTTTACACTCATAACCCTCTTTAGTCTGTTCTGCTTTTTTACTACATTCAGGGCAAACATAAAAAAACCGAGGTTCAAATGCCTGAACAATAAATGCCCTAACACTTGCACTATCATTCATCTTAAAATTCTTAATATTCTTACTTTTTACAGGTCTTTCCTTTTTAACATTTTCAAATTTTTTATCAACAACCTTTATTTCAGAAAAACTTCCTAAATGAACTTCATTATTCCTAACACTTCCAGATCCTATTTCAACACTCACTCCTTCCTTAATCTTTCCATCTTCAATTAATTGAATATGATTTGTATCCCACAAAACAACCTTGATATTTGATGTTTCATCTGCAACAATAAAATTAGCAACCTTATTCTCCTTACCTTTCTTTTCAAAAGTTCTTACTGGAAACATTCTAATAACTTTCCCAACAAAATTAGCTTTTCTCATACCTGGAACAAGTTCATCAATCTTAAGCGTTTGATCATCAAGATTAATTCCCAACTCTGCACTAATAACCTGGGCAGCACCTTCCTTACTAATAAGCCCAGAAAGCTTCGCTCTTTTTGCCTCTATTTTTCTTTCTATCTCCTCTTTCTTCAACCCAGAAGCCTTAGAAATCCTATTTATTAATTTATCATAATTGTCTGACATATAATCCAAAAAGCATTCTCGTTTTTAAGTATTATTATTCTCTATTGAGCTTAATAATTCACCACTCTACCTAAGAAAGAGAGAATCATAAATAATTTCTGTCTTAAAAACATCAGATTTTAATAAATTCTTTTTATTCACAAAAGCTTATAAATGCAAATAGCCAAATAATTATATGGGAACAGCACTGATAAAAATGAAAATAATGCCTTCTTCTCCAGAAGCAGATTTGGAAAAAATAAAAGAAGAAACAAAGAAAAAAGTAGAATCAAATAATGGAGAAAAATGTACTTTTGAAGAAGAGCCAGTAGCTTTTGGACTAAAAGCAATAATTGCAAATTTTTCAATTGATGAATCTAATGAAATTGATCCAATAGAAGAGTCGTTAAAAAAAATAGAAAATGTTAACTCTGTCCAAGTAATCGATATGAGACGAGCATTTGGATGATGAGTAATAAGGATATTCATGACATTATCCAGGTGGGAGTAGAGCATTTGGATGATGAGTAATAAGGATATTCATGACATTATCCAGGTGGGAGTAGAGCATTTGGATGATGAATAGTGAATAGTAATAATCTAATCTAAAATGTTACCTAAAGAACAAATACAAAGGATAAAAAAACAATTAGTCCAACAAATAGAAAAGACCTTTCCTCAAGATAAAAAAGCATCTGCAATAGAAAAAATTAAGGGCATGTCTGAAGAAGAATTAATTCAATTTCTAAAACAAAATAATCTAATAAAAACAGACCAAATTAATCAAACAAAAAATACTTCAAAAACTCAGGATCAGCCTCAATGTATCTTTTGTTCAATTGTTAATAACCAATCTCCTTCTTATAAAATAAATGAAAACAAATCTGCAATAGCAGTATTAGAAATTAATCCAATAACAAAAGGACACACCATAATAATCCCAAAAAAGCACATTCCTTCTCAGGACAAAATGCCTGAAAAAGCATTCTCACTTGCAAAAAAAACATCCAAAAAATTAAAAAAAATTCTATCTCCAAAAGATGTTAAAATAAACTTTACAAATATGTTTGGACACGAAATAATAAATGTTATCCCCGTCTATAAAGACCAAGGATTAAATTCCAAAAGAAAAAAAGCATCAGAAGAGGATTTAAAGGAAATGCAATCAAAATTCAAACCAAAACCTAAGCCTAAAAAAAGAGAAAAACCTAAAAAAGAAAAAAGAAAAAAGATGCTTTTACCAAAAAGAATACCATAAAAAGAAAATAATAAACCCAATTAAAAAAACCGGAACAAAAGCTATTCCTTCTTTAATTTTAACATATTTTTTATGCTTCTTTAATTTTTTAATATCTGATTCTTCTAAACCATCCCAATTTGCCTTAATTGTTTTTTTACCTATTTTAACATCCTTATGAAGCCAATCTCCAGGACTTAGTTTACTTACTGGAATCCTCTTGACACTTGAAACCTCATCAACTGACCTTGCATATAAATATAAAAAAGGGAATAATAAAATCATTACTCCCAATGCCAAAAATAACAAAGAAGAAATACCTAATAAGATTAATAAAATACCTAGGAATATCAATAAACCTCCCAAAATTAAACTAGAATAAAGACTTCTTTTACTCTCCTTTAACTTCATAAAAAACTTTTTCTTAAATTTAGAATAATTCATGATAACTAAAACAATGCTAGTAATTACCCCATAAACCCCTCCAACAAATAAGAATATTGCTAAAAAATAAATGAAGTAATTTACATTCTCCATAAAATTATATGACAGGGGTAAAACACTTCCTAAAGCAATTAATAATTTTGCATCGCCTCCTGCAAAAAGCCGAGACATATAAAATAAATTGCCTAAAATAAAAAAAATCCCAACCCCAATTAATCCCTGATAAAAAAACATAAATCCTTCTCCTAAACTAAGAGTAAACAATGAATAAAAAAATCTATAACCTAATGCAAAAACAATCAAAGAAAGACTTATCCAATTATCTACTTCTTTCTTTTTTAAATCTTGATAACTAGCAATTGCAATAAAAACAATCCCTAATAAGAATAAAAACCACTCTTTTCCTATAATCATAAAAAAAATAATAAAAACTAGTTTAAATTACTTTCTTAAACTCATTTCTTTTTTCTTTTCTTTCTCTTTTTCTTCACAGTTGTAGTAAATTTAGAATTAGATTTACCGCTATTGAGATTCATAGTTCTTTTTCCCCCTCCTCTTCTATAAGGGTGTTTTTTCTTCTCTCTATACTTATCTTTCTTCTTGTTTCTTCTTTGTGGATTTCCTCTAGCCATTTTAACATTAAAGAGAATTATCTTCCATTTAAAAAATTTTATATTAATAAAGAAAAAATTTTATACTAAACAACAGTTATTTCCTGTATTTCCGCCTGCATCTTTTACTAACGCAGTTATATCTGTTCCAGTACAATTACTTTGGGATAGTTTTCCAGCTCTTTCTACACTATCTACAATAACAGAGACATCCCCACAATTTAAACTACAATCAATATTACATGGGTCTAACCCAAACCTATCAAATTCTTCTAATTTTTCTAGCATATAACAAGTAGTTTCTACTTCTTGCTCTCCTGTCTCTAGCTCTTTTGCTTTAGAACAATATGAATAAACTGAACCAGTAGAGCATGCTGTTGCACATGATTGAACAACTGTATCAACATTATCTGATTTAAGGAAAGGTACTAATGTTCCCCAACCTACTGAAAATCCTACAATTAACATAACTAAAATAACAACTCCAAGAATAATCAAAATAATGGCATTAGTACTTAATCCTTGACCCCTTTTATTATTCAACATAATCAATAGATGATTCTTTTATTTAAAAACCTTTCTCAATAATAATTAGCTTAATTCAAATAATATTTAACTTGAAAAAGTAATTTATTTCCTTTTTCCCTTTTTAAAACAAAAAATTTATTTCCTTGTACATCTGTTTCAATAGATAATAAATCTAAATTATCTGAAAAAGGAGAATTATACTTCTCTATATTCACATTCATTTTTTCCATTGATTTTAATCCATTAGAAGGGTCCCTAATAGAGAAATCAGAATAAAAAAAACTAGCTAAAGCTAAACTACAAACAACAAAAACACCCATCACTAAAATAGTTATTGTTATATCTGCTCTTTTATTTCTAAAACCTTCAAAGAATAGATAATTCATTCTATTCCCTCCACATCAATATTATTCTTATCTGCCCAAGAAATCACAGACTGTTTCTTATCCTCTGAAGTTAAAGAATAAGCGATTTTACTCTGTGTTAACAAAAAATTATCTTTTTCTAAAAAACCAATATCTGTTTCAAATGTTTTTTTAAAGGAAATTTCAAGTGTTTTAACTGCAAACAAATAAGAAGCATAATAAAAAATAATCAAAATAGTAACAATAATAACTGTGGCAACAATCCACGTAGTTGAAGATGCTACTTGTGCTCTTTTATTCATTTTTTTGCCTCATTCAATTTAATTAAAAAATGAATGCTCAAAAATTGCCTTGCAATTTTTGTTGTATCAAACACGTTTCTGTGACACATTCTCGCGTGAGTGTTTGATTGTGCTCTTTTATTTTTATTTAGGTTATTAAATTTATTTAACATTTTTTTGGGTTTTTCTAACTATACTTAAAATTTTAATTAAATACTGCTTATTACTATTATCTATACTATAAATCTCTGTTTCTATGCATGTAGATAATTGTTGTATTTCTTCTTCTGCTTGAGGAGAACAATGAGTTTTTATTGTCGGATTACCCTCATTTATTTTATTAATAGAATTACGAGAACCTAAATCTAAAATATCCACACCTAAAAAATACTGTCCTTTCTCTAATTCTTTTTCTACATCAAAAGTGATATGACATTTTTTCAATAAATCTCCATTAAAATTCAAAAATTCTTGTTTTAATTTTCCTCCTTCAATCATACAATCTGCCACTCGTTCAGTTAATGCAATCGCTTCAGCCTCTCTAACATCATAGGGATGACTATAAAACATAAATACCATGGAAGCTATTCCAACTGCAACTAAGATTAAAATTGCAAACCAATAAATTGAAATCATTTTTTCCATATTTAAATACGTTCTTGTGACTCTATGTCTCGTGAGTATTTAATTGCTTGAAAATTTTTAATTTTCATTGTTTTAAACACGCTCCTGTGACACTATATCCTGTAAGTGGTTAACTATCAAAAATTTTAATTTTTTCATATTTAATTATATTTATTTATAAAAAAATAAACCCCCTTATTATCAACATCTAATGTTTTTTTAATTTGAACGTCATTAAAAAAAGAATAACTATATCCTGAATCTTTAGTTAATTGAACATTAACAACATTCCCGTTTATACTAACCATATTTTCAACAGGCCACTCTTCCTTTTCTGCTTTTTCAAAAGCTTTTTCTAAATCTAAATAAATTTCCATGTCTGGTTTAGAGTTATCAATTAACAATGCAATATTCTTTGCATAACTCTCTTCAATCAAAATAGCCCCTCCTGCATGAGAATAAATAAACAATATTAATATTGTTAAAAAAATAAGATTCAAAGTAATAAAAATAATATTTTCTATTAACAGACTTCCTTTTTTACTTGTTTTCATTTTCTTTTTATTATTTGTTCTTTGTTATATTCCTTTAAGTCCTTCTCTTTAAGGATTACTATGAAGGGCCCTCATCCCAGTGTAACAATATGGTCACACCCTAATTTATCATAATCTTCAGGAAACCGAATAATACTCGGGGCAAGATACTCATCTCCAGAAACCCCTTCTACTGTAACTCCTGCTATTGTTCCTCCTGCAACCCCTCCTGCAACAATTAAAACACCTGCAGTAAGTCCTCCTGTAAAAGGAATTAAAGCAATTCCTGCTGCAACAACTCCACCGCCAATAGCCCATCCAATCTTATTAATATCACTTGTTATTCCCATCACAATGGCATAATTCTCACTTAAATCAATTTCCCCATAATCTAAATTCTCTCTTTTTGCTTCTTTTTGGGTACTCTTTAAAATATTCCCAACATCTTTAGTTCCAAACAAATACTCTGCATATGTTTCTTTTCCTTCAGATATTTCTTCTTTTGCAAGATAATTAAAATAAAAATCATTCTTATCTATATAACCATTAGAGAACTCTTCAATCTCCATAATACTATCATCAAAAGTTACTTGGGAACAGATTGAACAATAAAGTTGTTTAGTCATATCTCCTTCAACATAATTTATTTCTCCCTCTCCAAACATCCACCAACAATCTGCCATCTCTTTTGCTAAAGCAGAGTAAAGCTCTTCCTTATTACTAACATCAATTTTATAAGAGTAATAAGATAATCCTTCACAACTTCCATCCTTAGTAATACAAACATAATTCGTCTGGCATTTTAACGAGGTTGCCTCTTTTGGTGTAACGCTCTGACCTCTTAAAACAACAGAATTTCTACAAATTTCCTTATCTGCAGTTTCTTGAAAATTCATTCTAAAAAGAAAAAATAACAAAATAGAAAAACTTGTAATTAAAATAATTAAAACAACTATCTGTTGCGTTGTTAATGCAGCATTCTTATTCCATAAAATCTTTTCACATTTCTTTTTTGTCATCACATTACTCCTAGTCTTTTTAACATGAAATACATTCCAATTAAAAGCATACCAAATAATGCAATCCATATTAAATATTTTATTAAATTATCAAGATTCATTTCTCCTCCACATTAAATATATTTTTACTATCATCATATTTGATTAAGATTTCAGTTAAATCTTCTCCTTTTGCCTCAATCTTTAATTCTAAATTGCTTTCAGGGTCTAAATTTTCAATGATTAAACACGCGCCATTTTTATCACACTCTTTAATCTGTCTCTTAAACATATCAACAACATTATCACAAATACACAAACAATTCTTTCCAGCACAAGCATTAGGTTTATCCTTTTCTGTAAAACTAAACAAATACCATCCTCCAGGAATACCCAATTCTCTTGTTTCCTGGTTTATAGCTGAATCTTCTCTAATCATTTTTATTTTATTTTTAATACTTGCCTGACTTTCAATTAAAACACTTTTCGCCTCAACTTGTTTATTTTCAGAAACCTTAGAAAAATATAACATACTTAAAAAATAAACCAAAAAACTTACAGCAATTACTGCAATGACTATTTTAACCATCTCAGATGCAAGTAACATTCCTTTCTTATCTTGATTAGAATTCCTTAAATCCATAAACTCAAAAAAGCTCCCCCAATATTATTAAAAAAATCTATAACATAATTCTTAAAGAACATAAAAACTCCAACAGTAACAACTACAATTACAAAAACAGCTAGAATAATTTTTATCAGTGTTCCTATAGTTAATTCAGGCATTTTTATCTTCCTTTAAATAAATTTTTTAATTGGTCTATTAATGAAAATCCTTTTTCCTTCATTGCAAAAATAGCTAACATCATCACCCCTAATAAAACTACTGCCAGAATAATCCATGGAAGATAATCTGCAACAACTCCTTTCTTTCCTCTTTTTCTCTTCATGATTAAAAAAGCTCTTTCTAATTAATAAATTTAACTAAAAATAAAAACATAAGAAATAGAAACAACTAATCCAATAACAACAGCTATTCCTATTAACTTGCTTAACCACTTGCTTTTTCTTCTCACAACACTTGTACTTACCATAAAAGAATATTGAAAAACAGATTAATAAAACCTACTACAAAAGTCTATTTTTGTTTTAATAAAATAAATTAAATCAAATTACCTAAAACAACACTTCCTAAAATGAACAATACTACTGTAGATAAAAATGCGACAATACTATACAATAAAATCCCTTTGAATAAATTCTTTCCAGTTTTATTAGTCTTTTCAAGTTTATCTTCTCCAGAATCCACTGTAACTAATGTGTTTGTTAAAATAAATATTATCTCAATTAAGTAAATTCCAACTGCGATTTGTAGATAATATGGTGGAACCATTTTAGTCAATTCAAAAATATTTAATATTGTTCCAATATTCCCAAATTCTGATGCCCCTCCTCCTTCAAGAAGATTTGCTATATTTAACTTATTTAAAATAGATGTTATCATTATGGCTAGACCAACAACAATCCCTGACAATAAAGGCGCTAAGAAAGTCATATTACTTTTCATATCAGAAATTATCTCTGCAAGCAAATCTCTTAACCTATCTGTTATTTTTTGGATATTTTTAACATATCTTGAAATACTCATTAAACTAACTGCAGCAACCTTTAATCCTTTTTTAACACTCTCTACCAATATTTTCATACTTGTAGAAATTAATCCAGAAGGATAATATTTCAATGCTCCACGATTTTCATCAAAAATTGCTTTTTCAACACCCATCCCCATTTGTTGAATATTATAATTAACTTTTTTGAAAAAGTCCTCTGTCTTTAATCCCTTTGTACTTTCAGCTACCTTTGCAAAAACCAACTCAGGTGGAGTTCCATTGGCTAATCTATTCCCTACCTGAAATAAAGAATTATTAAACTCTCTTTCCAATTCTTTTGTCTTTTTTCTTTCTTTAATCAACTCTTTTGTTTTTCCCTTATATGCTATAGAGAAAAATAATGCAATTCCAAAAGGAATAAACAAACCGACTAATAATGCTCCTATCCCAAAAGGCCCAACATGACCTCCTCCAGAAACCTCTTTAAAATCAAATAAACTTCCTTCTCCTAAAAAATCTCCAAGACCCATTTCTGCAAAAGTATAATCTGGTTGTAATCCAAACAATCCAGGAAGAGGAGTGTATTGAAAAATTAAAGGCAATAAACCAATTAAAATAAAAGGCAATGCAATTAATGCTGCTTTAAAATAAGGCTTATTGCTTTTGTATTTATGATATAATGGATTCCTCTCAAGTAAATTTGTTTCTCCATGTCCTCCAGGCCTTAATAAAAGGATTTTATCTGTTAAATAAAAAACAGCAAAAGGGATAACCAAATTAAACAATACAAAAACATGGTGCCATTTTAAAAAATCCCCGACCATTGCACTTGCCAAAGGCAATAATGCTAAAGCTAAAGTAGGTAAAACAACACCAAGCATATAAACATTTGTTAAAGGGCTTCTAACATCATGTGTAAACTTTAACATTTTATCATAGACCCCATCTAAAACAACCTGAAGTCCTTTTTCTAAAATCTGTATTCTTCTTGAATTATCTGGCTCATATAAACTGCTTTCAACTAAATGAAATGCCTCAATAAATTCTGGAGAATAATCCCTCCACGTTTCCAAATAATTATCTAATCCTTCTTTAATTGTGGAAAATTTTCCTAACTGTAAATTATAAAATACTTTCTTAAAATCTAATGCCAAAGGATAATCTAAATGCTCTGATGCAAACCCAATTGCCTTTTCTAAATTTGAGGTATGTCTCATATAAACAACAACATATAATATTGCAGGAACCATTTGACTGCTTGCTTTTAATCTCCATAAACTTGCAAACCTTTTAGGATATCCATTCACAAAATAAAAAGCAAATAAAGATAATAACATCATCAAAAATAAAAACAAAAATGGGAAACTTCCACCAATTAACCACATAGCTAAGGAAATAAGAACACCTAAAAAAAACACAGAAACAAAACTCATAACACTAAGTGTCAATGCTTGCCAAGGTTTAACATCTAAATGTGCTATATCTAGATACTTTTTTATTTTTTTAGAATCCTTTTCTGAAACCTTTAATTTAATCAAACTACCTAAACTTTTACACCATCTTTCATAACGAGACAATTTAGGTGCCATCTCTTTCTTAAATTCTACATAAGACTTACTATAATTTTGTTTATTAAAAGAATTCCCAGAGGTATTTATCTTACTCTCTATTTTTCTTCCATACTTATCTAAAATATCTTTTGCATCAGCCATCTTTTAAAATATAAAATACAACACCTTTTATTAATAAATAGTAATAAAAATTAATTAATAAATCTTGTCTATATAAGAAATTAAATCTTTTTCTTTTTAATCTGTTTATTTAACCATTTTTGCCATTTAGGAAAAACCTTCTTTGAAAGGGGCAATCCAATATCCTTTATAACTTCTCCAGAAACCTCATGAAATTTCTGATTTGCACGGGCATTGAATTCAGACTCCAATATCTTATCATTTCCTGTTCTTTTAGCAGTATCCACCATCTCTTTCTTAATTTTAGCTCTAAGCAAAATATTATCATAAACTGCATCCCAATTTCCTGCCCATCCTTTTACATTAGCTGCAATATCTTTTATTACCTCACTCTCTCCATTTTTCAAATCATCTGTTGCTTCAAGTTCATCTTTTTCTACATTATATTTCAAAAGGTCAACAAATCCTCCTTCTTCTAAAGGATCCTTTTTCCAGTACTTTCTTATCTCACTTAATTGTAAAAGTCTTTTCCAAGAATGTAATCCATCTGGAGATTTAATTGGATTACACACCCCAATAATATCTGTTGCCTTAAAACTAGTAGCTGGAACACCTAAATCATTAACAACCCTATCAAAAACACCATATGGTGATGCACCGTGAATAGTTCCTGCCACAACATTTGCTAAAGCACCTACTCTCATTGCTTCATAAAGTGCTTTTGCTTCAGTGTTATGAAGAAGCAATCCTCCAAACCCCCCAATAAATCTTTGAGTTGAATTAACACTTAAATCATAAACATGCTCAGAATTATTAAGCTTAAGAACCTCAATGGATTTAACCTTATCTACAAAAAAATCCCCATGTGCAAAGTCATAAATTTCATCACTGCATTTAACTTCCTCAGTAATTTTACTTAAATAATCTTTAGAACAACGCCCTGTTTTTTTTAAGTGCCTATACCTTCTTGGAAGTTTAAGGTGCTTTTCTAATTCTTTTAGATCAAAACAAATAGAATCATTTTTAGAATGTGAAAATGACTTTTTCATTAATTTAATCTCCTTATGAGTAAAACCAATATTATCTAAGAAGGATTCTAAATATTTTCTTTTTTTGATCTCAGCAATGAAAATATCCTTAACCCTCTTATCATTCCTTTTGCCTTTATATATTTTAGCGACAATCCCTAAAGTTAAAAGAGCATATCCAACATCTTCTATAAGTTTTTTTGAAGTAGAAAAATACCTAACCATATTGCCGGCACTCTTAGAAGAAGTAAAAGAACCGTCCCCACTATACATCCCCCTTAACAAAGAACAAATTTTTTTCTTATTTAGTCCATAAATAAAAGAAGGGATTCTTTTATTATAACTTGTTTTTCCACATCCCAAATAAATTAATAAATCAGATAAGGGCTTTGATTTCAAATACATTTGAATAGAACTGCCATAACCTTGAACACTTCTCTGAGAAACATCCAAATTAAATTCTTTTTTACAAATCTGTTTTATATCTTTAATAATCTCTGGTTTAGAATTAGTTATTTGAATTTTATCCTTATCAATATTTCCTTCAGCAATGTAATACCCGATTAATCTCAAAACATTATCATTTATAGGAAAGTTGGCTGGAATGCTATGGGAGGTTCCTTTTTTAATTCTTAATTTATTAAGATCATATTTTACTTTAGATTTCTTCATTAATTTTAAAAATGATTTGATTGGGATTCTTGTTTTTTGCGTTGAAAGCAAATACCTATAAATATCTGAAACATCGCAAATCCTACTTGCCTTTTTCCAACCAAGTTTCTTAATAGCCTCCCTAATATACTCTTCAGCATTTTCTAATCTATAATTGCCTTTAAAAATTTCAAGCAAATTAAAATAATTAACATCATTAAATCCGCAAGGAATCTTTGAAGGGATAATTACTGGGTCTCCTACCTTTAATTGGTCTGTATTAATGGCAGCAATCCTAAAATTAATATGAGTAAAAACACTATGGTCTGGTGTTACAACAACTTCTCTACCTGTCCTAGTTGTTAATCTCAAAAGTTTGTCTCTCTTTGGGTGTTTAACAAAATCAGTAAGAGGTTTTAATTCTACTTTATTTCTATTTGTTAGAGTTGGTAATTTCATTTTCTTTATATTGGCTTTTTCAAGTTCTTTTATAGGAATTCTTTTAGTTACCCCCTTATCCACAACCACTACTTCTTGATTCCCTCTTAAAGAACTTCTAACTTCACCTATAATCAAGCTTGAATCTCCGAACCTTAAACTTGTTCTTATCCCATCATCTGCAGAAACCTCTGAAGAAGTTTTTAATAAAGCAGAACGAACCTTCATTCTAAGAATATTATAATCCAAATCTCTTAATGATTCTACTGGCAATTCTAAAGAATCCTCAATAACAATAACTCTATACTTACGCATAATCTCTAACATCAAACTTCCTAACAAAGAAGTTTTTCCTGAAGATCTTGTCCCTGCAACGAGCATAGTTCTAGAACCATCAATCAAAAAACTAAGTAAACCTGCTGCAAAAGGATTAAGCATTTTCACTTTAATAAATAATGGCAATGTCCAAGGACTCTCTCTATGTCTTCTAATCGCATAAGCTAATCCGTCTGGAGATAATGGCTGCTGAATTATTGCAATTCTGGCCCTAATATTCCCTATACTTAATTGAGTATCTAAAATAGGATTTGCCTCATCAAGAGGTCTTCCAGAAATCATTCTGAATTTAGCTGCCCATGAATTTACATCTTCCTGACTTGCAAGAATATTTGTAACACATTCTAAATGGTCTTGATGTCTTAAATAAATAGGGACCCTAGGAATAGGTGCATTTAACACAATATCTTGTAATTTTTTATCCTTGAGTAAAACCTCTAAAATTCCAAAACCAATAGTATGTCTCACTAAAATAGTAGCTAATTTATTTATATCATTATAATCTAAATTTATTCCCTGATTTCCTCCTAAATCTCTCAATAAATCCTTTGCTATATTCATAAAAACCTTTCTTGTTCTTTCTGTATCTACAAATTCTTCTGCTTTTGGTTGATGTTCTATTAAAACTTCTCTTGCCATATTTAATAGCATACTATGGTCTTCACTAAGAACATTTTCAGGCGGAGTTAAATGGTAAATTAGTTTAGATTTTTCTTTTTCTCTTAAAATAGTAACTAAAGATTCATCATAAGTCCCTTCTCCAATCTTATATTGGTCAACAATTTCAGAATCATCTGGTAAATCCAAAACCAATCTTGTAAAGGTAAAATTAGGAATTACATCTGGTTTGAAAATTCTATGATATATCTCTCTATCTCCTTTTTTATAATCCTCTAAAAAAGGATGTGCTACCTGAATTAATTTAGTATTATTAAACCTTTTTAAGACTCTTTCAAGTAAAGAAACATATGCTCTTTGGTCTGCCTCACACCTTGAATTAACCTTTTTCAACATTATTTTTGCCTCAATAAGTAACTTCTTTAAGTCATTATATGCTGCTAAAGGATCTTGTTTCAATAAAAATAAAAAAGAAAATAACTCGTTATAACGAGTAGAAAAAAATTCTTCACAATTACTTACAAGTTTTTCTTTTGAAAGAATCTTATCCTGTTTTAAAAGAGCCACATATAATTGGGCTATCTCTAAAAGAAAAGAAGTTTCCCTAAAGTCATAATTATAATTTTTTTGCTGAACAAAAACAATCCTAGAAATATTTGAATTTTCAATTAATGCATCAATTGTCTTCCCCATAACCTCTGGCTGATCAGACAAGCTAGGAACATAAGGAGCTCCTAAGTAATTTATATAAAGAACATCCTCTCCTCCTTCTCTTTGAACTTCATAGGAATATAATGGTGTCCCCTCTTTGAATTGCATAAAAATAAATAGCTACAATAGTTTAATAAGTTTTATGTGTTATATTTCATAATTATTCTCCTCTAAATGTAAAAATATCCTACTAAAATTAAATCACAACAAATTTAAACTAAATTATCTAAATTATAATATGGCAGAAGAGCAAGAGAACTACTACTCCCAAAATGCAAGTCCTACAATAAAAATTAGAGATATAGAGGAAAAACAAAGGATTCTCAAGGATAGAGTCCTTTTAACTGGAAGAAATTTAATAGATAACAAGGAAAAGACAGAAGAAAAGATAAATGAGATAAAAAAAGATATGGAAATTATGAAGCAAAAATTAGAAAGAATGGTTTCTTTTATTGAAACTCTTTCTGGAGAAATATCTAATTTTGCAAAAAAAGAAGATGTAGAAATTCTTGCAAAACAAGCAAGGATGTTTCAACCATAGAATCATTAAATAAATAAATTTAGAAAAATTAAAAAACAGGAGATAATATAAAAAAATATGGCAGCACTAGAACAAGTTATGCAATTAAAAAATCAGGGATATAATGAAGACCAAATTGTTGAATCCCTAAAACAGCAAGGAGTCTCTCCTAAAGAAATAACTGATGCTATTAATCAATCAAATATTAAAGACGCTGTTTCAGGAGAATCAAAAAACTATGATGCTCCTCAGGCTCCAGAACAAAATCAAGAAAATAGTAAATTCCAAAGACCAGGAAATCAACCCCAAGGCCAAGACACAGGATACTCTCCTTCTACCCAAGAAATATCTTCTCCACAACAAACAAATACTCAAGAACAATCCCAACAACAAACATATGATCAGAACTATGGGCAAAACTATAATCAAGAACAATATGACCAAAACTATGGATATCAAGAAAATCAGGGAACTTCAGGAAATTCTGAAACAATGATAGAAATTGCAGACCAAGTTTTCTCAGAAAAGATAAAAGATATTCAAAATACAATAGATGACTTAAATGAATTTAAAACAACCACTGAAACAAAAGTAGAACATATAGATAAAAGATTAAAGAAAATTGAAAAAATGATAGACACCTTACAAATAAAAGTTTTAGAAAAGGTTGGAAATTATGGAAAAGAATTAAGCTCAACAAAAAAGGAATTAAAAATGGTTGAAGATTCAATAAGCAAAATAAATAAAAAATCATCTAAATCTAAAAAGAAAAAATCCAAAAAGAAATCTAAAAAATAATTTTTTTAATAAACTTTTATTCCTTTCCTGATTCTCCCCAAAACGGTTTTAATAAAGGTATTTTAGGTTTTGGTTCTTTTGACTTTCCTTCACGAACTATAATCCCAATCACTGCCAGAAGAAAAATTAATCCTACAATTACTGGCCAATTCTGGCTAAGCCACATCACAATTCCAGAGCTTTCTGCTCCTACAAATAATCCTGATTTAGATAAAACTGTCCATACTATTATTGCACCAATAGCTAATAACGAATAACTTACCCATTGTTGATTGACAGGCATAAATAACCCTAATAAAATTATTATTACTAAAATTACTCCTAATCCTACTCCTAATAAAGGGAAGACTTGTGAAAAAAAGTTAGGTACAAAATCAAACTGCAATGCTAATAAAGCAACAGCCAAGGAAATAATTCCATTAATTGATTTATTCTCTTCAAATACTTTTGTCTTAAGAAGTACTCCATATATTAAAGAAAATATTAATAAAAAAGGTAAAACATAATCAAAAAATCCTGCTTGAGCTAATTGATCTAAAAAAGCACCGAAAACATCTCCACTTACCATATTATAAGGGATTAAAACTTATTTAAATAACTTTCTAACATTAAGAAACCAATAAACAAATATTATTCACTAGAACTACCTGATTTAAGTGCTAATGCTAATGCAATTGCAATCACAATAACAAAAAGAAAATTAATCCAAAAAGAATAACTCCACTCTTGCTGAAAAAGGGTTTCTACTAATGGTCCAAATAATCCTGTTGCCCAAAAAACAGCTCCTACAACTGCAAGAATTGCCAGAACACCTAATGCGGTTTTAACTGCCTTATTTTCTACTTTTGCTTCTCCAGAGATCATAAATCCCCATAAAAGTAATGTTACAAAAACTACTACAATTGCAACAGTTAAAAATAAAATTAAGTTACTAATGACATTTACAGGATAGGCAATACTAATTGTAATTAATCCTACAACAAATGCAACTAATGCATTAATTTGCTTTTTACCCTCTCCTAAAACTTTTGTTTTCTCTAAAATTGCAAATACTATAAAAAAAACTAATAGAAACGGCAATGCAAATCTTGAAAAAACCCAGTGTTGTAAAATTGTTTCAGCCATTTAATTATGAATTGTCTACTTATACCAAATCCTCAGAAAGATCTTCAACTTCCTCTGTCTCTGAAGGACTAGGTAATGCATTTTTATTTATGATAAAAATATCACTAACTGCCTTCACAAATTGATGAGGAATAATAACCCCTCTTGCTCCACCAATTAAAGAGATTATTGGGCCAGAAACCTTTATTCTCCATCCATCTATCTTATTTTCATGTAAATTGGCTTCTTCAACCTCTCCAAAATAGTCTCCAGAATCGGTATAAACCTTTTTTCCTACTATATCGCTTATCTTTTTTATTCTCATATAACAACACTATCTAAAATCATTTATATATTTTTCCGTTATTTAATTATTACTTCAAACCAACACATTAGTATAAGAAGTTTTATAAAAAATATTTCTCTTTAAAAAGTATGATAAACAAAAAAGAAATAATTGCTATCTCTATTGCAATTGCAGTATTAATTATTTCCACCACACTAATTTCCTCCTGGAAAATTTTTCTAATCACAGGTCTTAGTGTTATTGCAGTAGTATTAATTAACATAACAACAAAAAAAGCAGTTGCATATTACTTAGATACAGATATAGAAATGAAATTATGGAAAATTAAAAGATATGGATTTAAACCAGAAAAAGAATTAAAGCGTCCATTCCCTGCAGGAATCTTTTTTCCACTATTATTCTCTGCATTAACCTATGGAGGGTTTGTATGGATGGCTTCATTAATATTTAAAATAAAACCTAAAGTGTATAAGGCAGCTAAAAGGCATGGATTATATTCTTATTTAGATGTAACAGAATATCAAATAGGATTAATTGCAGCTGCAGGAATTGTCATAAATCTTATTTTTGCAGTTATTGGATATTTAATTGGATGGACCACATTTAGTCAATTAAATATTTGGTATGCTTTCTTTAACATTATCCCTTTTTCAGATTTAGATGGAAATAAAATCTTCTTTGGAAATTTAGTCCTATGGAGTTTTTTAACATCAATTGTCATCCTAGGAATAGCATATAGTTTTATTCTAGCATAATTTTAAATGGAATTTTTAAAAAACATCCAACCAAGAGAATACCAAGAAAAAATTTTTGAAACATGTTCAAAAAAGAATTGCTTAGTTGTACTTCCAACTGGACTAGGTAAAACACTAATCGCATTGATGTTAACAATAAACAGAATGAAAAAGCATCCAGGAGAAAAAGCTGTTTTTCTTGCTCCAACAAAACCCCTAGCAGAACAACATTTTGAAACATTTAAAAAACACCTTCCAGAATTATTCGCAGAAATGACTCTTTTTACTGGAAAGATAAAACCAAAAAAAAGACAAGAACTTTGGAAAAAATCCGATATTGTTTTTTCTACACCACAATGCATTGCAAATGATATAAAAAAAGGAAAATATAGTCTTTCTAATGTTTGTCTTCTTGTACAAGATGAAGCACACAGATGTGTAAAAAATTATGATTATACTCATATTGTTAAACAATATAAAAAGAACGCAAAAAATCAAAGAATTCTTGGATTAACTGCCTCTCCTGGTTCAAGAAAAAAGAAAATAAAAAACATTTGTAGGAATCTATTCATTGAAGAAGTAGAACTTAGGACAAGAGACAGTGAAGATGTTAAACCATTTTTAAAAAAACTAGAATTTGAAAAAAGAACAGTAAAATTTCCTTCAGAATTTGAAGAAATGAAGCAAGTCCTAAAAAAACTCTATAAACAATATGTAGAAGAATTAAGAAAAAGGAAAGTTTTATTTGGTCCAGCAAATAAAACAAGATTAATCAGACTGCAAAAGAAAATTTCAGCAACAATTTCAAGAGGGAATAAAAGTTATAATTATTACTTGGGGGCAAGTGCATGTGCACAAGCAATAAAATTGCAGCATGCAATAGGATTATTAGAAACTCAAACACTCAAGGGGTTCCACAAATATCTAAAAAAATTATTCAACGAGGCTGCAAAAAAGAAAAGCAAAGGGACAACAAAACTCGTAGCTAAACCAGAATTTAATTTTGTGTACACTTCTTCAAATGAGCTCCTAGTTAAAGGTAAAGAACATCCAAAAGTAGAGGAGATAATAGAAATAATAAAAAGAGAAAATAAAAATCAAGAAAAACTAAAAATAATTGTCTTTACTCAATTTAGAGAAACTGCAAAACATCTCTCAAAAGAAATAAACAATCTTAATGGAATAAAATCAAAAATATTTGTAGGACAAGCAACTAAATCCAAATCAGATAAAGGACTTAATCAAAAACAACAGAAGAAACTAATCAATAAATTTAGTGAAGGAAAAATAAATGTTCTTTGTGCAACATGTATTGCAGAAGAAGGATTAGATATCCCAGAAGTTAATGCAGTTGTTTTTTATGAACCCATTCCTTCTGCAATAAGAACAATACAAAGAGCAGGGAGAACAGCAAGATTAAAAAAAGGTAAACTAATAATTCTCATAACTAAAAAAACAAGAGATGAAGCATTTTATTATGTCTCTAAATCAAGAAAAAAGAAAATGAAAAAAGCAATAAAAAGTATAAAAAAAGATTTATCAAATAATAAAAAATTAGACAAGCAAGAAAGATTATTTTAAAATGACTAAAAACCAAAATAAAAAATGAACAAACTAAAAAAATTCGTAAAAAATTTTATTGGAAAAGACCAAAAAGGCAGACCATTGTTAAACATAAAAGACAAGGTAATAACAACCACAATCCTAAATGAAAAAAGAAAAAGATTTTGTCCAAAACACAGGTTCCCTCACTCTTTTCCATATATTGGAAAACCAGTAACAGATGAGGAGTGCCATATTCATACAACTGCATGGAGAGACTCTCATCATGTTCCATTTTGTAAGCTAATAAAATGTGAACATTATAAGGTAATGTTAAGGGCAAGAAAAAAATTTAAAATAAGAAATTGGTTCCTCACTGACAAAAAAAGGAATAGGAAGAGAATAAAGGAACTAAAATTCTATCCTTAAACTAAAAAAATGAAAAAAGGAAAATTTTTGAACATTTTTTCAAGAAAAAAACAACGTATTCAAAAAAGTAAAACAAAGATTATCGTCGATTATAGGGAGAAAAGCTCTTCAGTTCCAGATGAACTAGAAAAAAATAACTTTAAAATAAAATTCAAAAATCTAAAGGTAGCAGATTACTTAGTTAATGGTGTAGCAATAGAAAGAAAAACAGTATCAGATTTTATTTCTTCTATGATAAATAAAAGATTAGTCAAACAATTAAAAGAAATACAACAATATCCAAAACGGCTTTTGATGATTGAGGGAATTGAAGAACAAGAACTCTATTCAGAAAAAAATGCAGAAGAATTAACAGGCATGCATCCAAATGCAATAAGAGGCTTTTTATTATCTATACTAATAAAATACAATGTTCCAATAATTTTCACAAAAAATTACAAGGACACAGTGAAATTCATGAAGGTTCTTTCAAAAAAGAAAAAAACAGACATGCCATTAAATGTAAATAAAAAGACACTGAATAAACAAGAAAGACTTCAATTTATATTAGAAGGGTTTCCAGGAATTGGTCCTAAAACCTCAAAAAAACTCTTAAAAGAATTCAAAACCATTGAAAATATCTTTAATGCATCCTTAAAAGACCTTAAAGAAGTTATTGGAAAAAGATCAGACACACTTAATAAACTTAAGAAAACAAAATATACTAAATATTAATATAATAATCGGCATCAACAGAATATCCTTTATTTCCTTCTCTATCACCCTGCAAAATATCCACATTTTCTCCAACTTCATTAGAGTACTTTTTCATTTCTTCTATAATAAAAGGTACTTCCTTGCTTCTCCCTTCAATAATTATTCTATCTTGAAAAGAATACCTCATAAAATCATCTACAAATTTTCTTGCCAACCGGCTTACTTTTCCTAGATCTATTTTATCACTTATTTCTTTTTTCATTTTCTTTTCTTCTCAAAAAGATAAAAACAATTATCCTTTTTAAAGATATATAGGATAAAAGATAATATAAATTAAAATTCAAAAATAACCTATCTAAATAAGCTCAAATTCACCTAAAATACTATAAATAGGACCCTTGGAAGTTAGATCTGATTTTATTAATGAGATTTTTTTAACTGGAATTTTCATCTTCTCCATCTCCAAATTTTTAACTAATTCAAAAAAGCTATCCCTATCATTAACACCTTTTATTCTTGCAAAAGTTATATGTGCACTAAACTCTCTTTTTTCTTTTGGAATCCCTATTTCCTGTAATTTATTCTCTACAATTCCTCTAAGTCTCATTATATCATCTGAAACAAAATCTATCCACATAATCTTAATAAATTCATTTGAAGGAAAAAACCCTATTTTTCCAGTATATGCATCAAAACTAGGTAACATTAAATCAGAAAAAAGTTTCTTTACTTCTTCAACCTCTTCTTCATTTAACTCACCTAAAAATCTTAATGTCAAATGGAGATTGTCTTTATCTACAAACCTCCCTGAAACCAATCCTGAATTTTTGATTTTTTCAGATAACCTATAAATATTTCTCTTAACATTCTCAGGCAATTCAACAGAAATAAATGTTCTCATTTTAACACCTCTGCCAAAAGTCTCGCACCTAATTTAACTGTTAAAAAATCTCTTTTTTTATCTTTTTTAGAATTTATTTCAACAATATCTACTCCAATCATGCTTTTAATCATATTTAATCTTTGTAAAATATAAATCAACTGACTACTAGTAATTCCTCCTGGTTCAATATATCCTGTAGAAGGTGCAAAAACAGGGTCAATAACATCAATATCTATAGAAACATAAACCTTTTTTCCCTGTGCAAACTCAGTTATAGTGTCGGTTATCTCTAATAAATCCTCTTGAATATCTTTAACATAAATTCTCTTAATTTTCCTTCCATCTTTCTTAAGAAAATCTCTTTCTTTTTTATCAATATTTCTTGCTCCAATTAAAAGTATATTTTCTACAGGGAATCCTTTATCTATTAATGCTCTTAACCATTCTTCATGAGTAGGAAATTTTTCATTCCCTTTTGGAACAGGCATTAAATCTGCATGAGCATCAAAAACAATCAAGCAAGGTTCAAAATTTTGAGATTTTTTTTCATTACTTTCAGCAACAAAATCAAAAAAAGCCCTAGTAAGAGAATAACTTATAGAATGGTCTCCTCCTAAAAAAATAGTCTTAGGATGTTCTCCAAAACTTTCAAAAGCATTTTCATAAATTAACTTATTACTCTTTCTTAAATTAGAATTATCTAAATGAATCTCTTCTAAATCTATCTTATCAAAATCAATTTCTTCTCCTGCATGAGTAGAAAAAACATCTTTTTTTAAAATATCTAAAATCTTGTTTCCTGCTCTTTCACATCCTTTTGTATGTCCTAATCCATTTCTTCCTGGAACTTTTACAACAAACATACTGTGATTAAACAAAAACCTATTTTTAAGAATTATGCTAAATTAAACATATAAAAAACTTATTCAGGAACTAATGCAAAAGAGCTATATTCTTCATATGCTTTTTTTGCCAAGTCTTTTATCTCTTGTAATTTAACATTAGAAATATTTTTTTCAAAATCATAAAAATCTCTTGCATTTCCTTTTATTTCTGAAGATAATAAATTCACCATTTGGCTTTGAGAATCCTCCATAGAAATCCTATAATTTCCAATCATCTGTTCCTTTATTTCCTCTAATTCTTTTTCAGTAAGATTTTCTGATATATCTTCAAAGTCATTTAAAATAATTTTCTTAATACTCTCTAAGTTTTCCTTATTAGTTCCAACATATACAAAATTAATTGAAAAGTTCCTATTAATATCTGAACCACCTTTAACTGCATACGCTAAATTTCTTTTTTCCCTTATTTCAGAGAATAATCTTGAAGACATTCCCTCTGCACTTAACACACTTAATACTCTTGCAGCATGAGATTTTTTTTCCTTTGCAAGAGGAACATGATATGCAAAAACAAAATTAGCCTGATCAATCCCCTTTCTCTTCTCAATTTTTGAATCATTTTGAAATTCAAATTCTTGAACATCTGGTCTTTTTTCTTCTATATCTTTATAATCCTCTTTAGAAAAAGTCTTTTTAGCAAACTCAACAATCTTATCAAAATCTGCTTTTCCTACAACAGATAAAATAAGATTTTTAGGAGAATAAACACTCTTAAACTTTCCTAATAATTCTTTTCTTCCAATAGATTTCATTGTCTTAAAATTTCCTGCAATATTAATTGCCATTGTGCCAGAAAATAGACACTCCTGAATTTTATCAAAAACATATGCTCTAGGAGTATCCTTACGCATTTTTATTTCCTCAAAAATAACTTTTCTTTCTTTTTCTATTTCTTTTTTAGAGAATAAAGGATTTTTAATCATATCAGAAATAACGTCTAATCCAACATTAAAATGATTGCTAGGTAGTTTACACCAATAGGCAGTAACCTCTTCACTAGTGAATCCATTTAAATCTCCTCCATTTCTTTCAATCTCTTTTGCTATTTCTTCTGAACTTCTTTTAGGAGTTCCTTTATATAACATATGTTCAATAAAATGTGAAATTCCTTTTTCAGAAATATTTTCATGGATACTACCATTTCTTACAGCAATAGCAACACTAACAACAGGTAAATCTCTCTTTTCAAATAAGATAGTTAATCCATTCTCCAATACTTTTTTCTTAAAATTCTCTTTCATAAAAAATACTTGTCAGTAAGGGTATATAAATATAATCCTTAAAATCAATTAATTAATCCAAAACCAAACTCCTACACCAATAACAATTACAGCTAAAACAATTAATATCCAAAGCCATTTTGAAGACTTTTTCTTAACTGGTTTTTGTTGTGGCATAGTACCTGGCTGGTTTGTAGCCTGTTGTGGTTTTGCTTGTTGCATAGCTTGTGCCATTTTTCACCTCGTTTACCTTTTTAGTAAGAAAAAACAATTTATAAATTATTTTGTTTTTTAGAAACACCTTCAAAGACAACATATCTTTCTGCACCAATCTCAAAATCATCTAATAATTGAAAATTCTTTTTTATAAAATCTAATATCCATTTCCTATTCACCTTAAAATCTTCTTTTTTTATCATACTTTTTGTGGCAAAACTGATTACAATTTTATCAACTAATGGAACTATCTTTTTCAAAACTTTTTTAGAGTAATCTTTTTCTAACATCTCTAAAGAATCTAATACCTTAAACAAAAAAACAATTTTTTTACCCTTTTTCTTCTTTATCTTTTTTTCAATAAAATCCAAATCAAATAAACTTCTATGAATACTTTTAGCATCAAAATTATTCTTATTAAAATAATAATTCATTAGCCTTACAAGTTGCCCTACAGCCTCAATAGATAAATAAGAAATATTTAGATTATATGGAAAATAAGTATAACTAAATCCATTAATTCCTGAACCCAAATCAAAAATATTTATTTTTTCTTTTGAATCTTTAAAATTTTTAAAATCCTTAAAAAGCCTCTCATAAACCTCTGAATAATAAGGTAATCTTTCTCTAGAAGACATATGTTTTCTTAAAATCCACTTTATACTTTTATCTCTTTTTTTCAGCCCTAATAATTTATGGCTCCTAAAAGGCCAAAAAATCTTATTTAATGATGCTCTTGTTCTTCTAATTTTTTCTTCATTTGAAACACCGTCATCTTTATACTTCTCAAATGTTCTTTCTACATCCTCCTTAGGTAATTCCCTTAATTCTTTTTTATCAATAATTCTTTCATAAATTTCTTTTTTCATTTTAAATCCTTTTTATCCACAAAAAACCTTAATTTCTCTGGCAAATCTTTTTTAATCCCAATTCTAAATCCCTTAGAAATATTAAAATCCTTTTCCATACCTTTTTCTAACCCTAACTCATTTAATTTAGAAAGATGCTTTTTGTGAAATAATTTATCTATCTTCATTGCCTTTGTTAATAATCCAGGGCCAGAACATTTTAAATCAAAATTTAAGGGTTTTAATGAACGAATTAAAACTGCACTTGGTTTTCCTTTTTCTTCTGTAACAAAATTCAAAAGCCAATTATTATGGACCCCATATACAAGAACTGTTCCTGCAGACATTTCCATTGTCTTTCTTAAATCTCCATTTTGGCATGCTCTTGAAGCAGGATCATTCTCATCAAAATACGCCTCTGTTTCAATTATCCTTGCCCTTAACTCCTTGCCATTTTTTAGCTTTCTAACTAAAACAAATCCTAATAAATCCTTAGCAACCTCTTTTGCATTTCTATTAAAAAAATCCATATTAATCATATAATTAATTAGATTCAGATGAAATTTAAAATACTTCTCCTTTAAGAAAAATTCACTAAACAGAAAACCTTGGTTGTCTATCACCCCTGAGGCTATCTAAAAGGAAAGTTTCATACAGGAAAATTTCTGTTGTCTATCACCCCTGAGGCTATCTAAAAGGAAAGTTTCATA
>CAZRJP010000001.1:31885-43872 GCA_964600865.1 Candidatus Woesearchaeota archaeon
AGGAAAATTTCTGTTGTCTATCACCCCTGAGGCTATCTAAAAGGAAAGTTTCATACAGGAAAATTTCTGTTGTCTATCACCCCTGAGGCTATCTAAAAGGAAAGTTTCATAAAGAAAACCTTGGTTGTCTTTATATGCCAATCAATGCTTCCCCAAAATATCTTTCAGCAAAAAAAGAATATTTAGCTGCACAAACAACAGAACAAAAAATAAAATGTCTTAAGAAAATGTTGGCAACTGCTCCAAAACACAAGGGAGCTGAAAATCTACTAAAACAATTAAAAAAAAGACTGAAAAAACTAAAAGAAAGTAAAGAAAAACATTCTAAGGCCAGTGGTTCTACAAAAAAAGGTATAAAGAAACATGATATGCAGGCAGTTATAATCGGTAAAACAAATTCAGGAAAATCCACACTTTTAAGTCACCTAACCAATGCTAAACCTACAATAAATCCTATTCAATTTTCCACCACAAAGCCTGTAATAGGTATGATGCCTTACGCAAAAACCAAAATCCAACTTGTAGAAAATCCTGCTATTGACTCTGAGTATTATAATAAAGGGTTAACAAATACTGCAGATACAGTTATAATAATCATAAAAGATTTAGGACAACTTAAAGAGATTAGAAACTCTCTTAAGGATAACATCCCAAAAAACAAACAGATAATTGTTTTCAATAAATTCTCTCCATTTAATAAAAATCAAAGGAAACTAAAAGCAACACTCTCTTCAAAAAAATATAATTTTATTATCATCGCTACAGATAAAAAAGAGAACTACGGAAAACTTCAAGAAAAAATATTTCAAAGTTTTGATAAAATAAGAATTTTCACAAAAGAACCAAAAAAAGATAAATCAGAGAAACCAATTATAATGGAACCCCCTACAACAGTAAAAGACGTAGCTGAAAAAATCAAAACAGGCCTTTCAAAAAAAATTAAAGAAACAAGAGTTACAGGTCCTTCAAGCAAATTTCCAAATCAACAAGTAGGATTAAAACACAAACTAAAAGATAAAGATATCATAGAATTTAAAACAAAATAATTAAGATTTAGGGTATGCTTTTTTAGCTAATTTTTCTAATTTTTTTCTCTTTTTTTGAATTGATTTAAGCATTTTAGAAATCTCATCAGCAACAGCATTCTTTAAATCTAAAGGATGTAATTTTTTAGAAATAAAATCTTTTTCAATGTTATCATATTCTTTATACTCTAAATTACCTCCAAATTTTTCTTTTCTTTTAACAATAAACTTCTCTCCCTTATCTTTTTTAATAGTCATAATAATATACTTTAAAAAAGCCATTACAC
The DNA here is from genome assembly GCA_964600865.1 of Candidatus Woesearchaeota archaeon. GTDB lineage: Archaea > Nanobdellota > Nanobdellia > Pacearchaeales > GW2011-AR1 > WJLC01. The sequence goes on from CAZRJP010000001.1 coordinate 33,198, forward strand.
CGTTATTAGATGCCTTAGATTTTCCTTCAATCATATCTGCATTTCTCAATCTTTCCTTAACAGTTTTTTCATCATCTAAGAAATCTATTTTACTTTTCTTATCACTTGAAGACATCTTTTTACCAGTAAGGCCTGGAATCATAGGATTCATTATCTCTATTCTTGGTTCATATCCTACTTTAGGAAGATTCTCTCTAGCAAGAACCATTATTTTCCTTTGATCTACTCCTCCAAGTTGGGCATCACATTTTAAATACTGTTCATCCATTGCCTGCATTAATGGATAAATCAAACCTGCAAGTGCAGGGTTTTTCTTCATTTTAACAACCTCTGCAGCAGCTTTTTTCGCGCCATTAACAGAAACTGAACTAGATATCTTTAAAACATCATACATATATTCTGGACTTAATTGCATCTCACTTCCTTTTACAATCTCTAAATCCCTGATATCTACTCCAATTGATTTAATAATCAAAGGAATAAGTTCCTTATAATAATCATATCTGTGTTCTACCAGATTCCAGGGAGTTTTATCTAATGCTGAATGTAAATCTGCTAAAAGAATCTTAACATGGAATCCTGCTTTAAGCAAATCAGCTATTTTAAGAGCAGGTAAAAGATAGGCTACAGAAGGTTTTCCAGTAGGGGCGGTTCCCCAATAAACTACAGGTTTCTCTTTTTCAATTAAAACCTTTTTTAGTTCTTCTTCAGTAATAATCTCCTCTGTATTCCTTTTAATAAGTTTTAGTCTTTTTTCTATATCTCTTTTCTTAACCATAATAAAAAAAAGGTAGGTCAATTCTTAAATCTTTCCTATATTTAATCCTAACCCAAAATTAAAACAGTTTCAATTTTAAAACACTGATTAATCAACTAATTAATTCTATAAAAAGTATGTTAATCCAAATAATACTGTTCTCTATAATAGGTATATTTTCAGGAATCTTAACAGGAATAACTCCAGGAATACATATTAATTTAATTGGGTCTTTAATAATTATCTTATCTAAAAAAATAATTCTTCATCCTCTCTATTCAATTTGTTTTATTGTTTCAATGGCAATAACTCATACTTTTATTGATTTCATTCCTTCAATTTTTTTAGGTTGTCCTGACACAGATACAGAACTATCTGTTCTTCCAGGACACAAAATGCTAAAAAAAGGTCAAGGGCAAAATGCAATCGCATTAACCACTTATGGGAGTATTGCTGCTATTTTCTTATTAGTATTAATTGCATTTCCATCTGTCTTAATTATTCCTTTGATATATGACTCAATAAAAAATATTATGCCTTACATACTCATAATTATCTCATTAACACTTATTTATTTAGAAAATAAAAAGCTCATGGCAACATTTGTCTTTTTCCTAACAGGTCTCTTAGGATTGATAATTCTTAACTTAGAGAACCTTAACCAGCCTCTTCTTCCATTATTAACAGGCTTATTTGGAAGTTCAATGATCTTAATTAGTATAAAAAATAAAACAAAAATTCCAAAACAAGAACCTATTCAAAAAATAAAAATAAACAAAATTAGGCCCTTACTAGGTTCATTAATTGCATCTCCATTATGTAGTTTTCTTCCTGGACTAGGAAGTGGCCAAGCAGCAATAATTGGAAACACAATAACAAAAAATAATACAAAAGGATTCTTGATTTTACTTGGTGCGACAAATACTCTTGTGATGGGTTTTTCATTCCTTTCTTTATACAGTATTTCAAAAACAAGGACAGGGGCAGCAGTAGCCATTCAAAAACTTTCCCAAAATTTAGATCCAAAAATACTCTTTATAATAATTTTAATCACTCTTTTTTCAGGGATTGTCTCTTTTTTTATAACATTAAAGATAAGTGAATTAATAACAAAACAAATTGACAAAATTAATTACACTTATATTTCTATAGCTACCCTTATAATACTCTCATTAATAACAATAGGTGTCTCAGGTATTTTAGGTCTAGCAATTTTAATAATCTCTACACTAACAGGAATATACTGTTTTTCATTAAAGGTGAGAAGAACAAATATGATGGGTTGTTTATTACTACCTGTCATAATATTCTATTTATTTTAATAAAAACGCAAAATAACAAAATTTCTAAAATTTAGAAATATTTATAAGATACAGTACCTATTTTAACATATGAAGAAAAATTTCCTTATAACCGCAGGAATAGCAATATTATTACTCGTAACACTTCTCATTGCAATGCAATTTATGCAAGAAAAAGAAAAAAATGAAATAGATATAAGCAATTGCGGTGAAGGAACAGTTATCTATAAAGTAGATTCTTTATGCTGGCAAAAGGCCATAATGCCTTCAAAAGCAGAAAATTGGGATGAGGCAAATAATTATTGCAATAATTTAACACTAGCAGAAAAAGATGATTGGAGATTACCAACAAAAAATGAATTAGTTACATTAATAGATAAATCAAAAATAGGACTAACAATTGATCCTGCATACTTTCCTGATACTGATGCAGGAAATTACTGGACTTCAACACCCGGTCAATATGAAAACTCACACCAATATATTGGTTTTAAAAGTGGGTTTGAAGGAACAGCATATGATTTCCAAAAAGGATATAGTGTTAGATGTATTAGAGATAAAGGATTATTAAATTAATCTAAAAATTAAAACCACTTATCTATAGATTCTTGCTTTTCCAATTCTTTTCCAAATACATCCTCAATATACTCTTTAGTTAACTGCAAACTTTGTTTAACATAAGGAGACAAATGATACTTCTCTGCTAACTCTAATGCAGGCTCTAGATATTTCTTTATCCCACCTTCATGAATAGTAAAAATCACCTTTCCATTACACCTAGGACAAACCCCCTTCAAAGGAGGTCTTCTCAATTTCTCATTACATTTAACGCATCTAAAACCCTGCATAGAAAACTTTCTTAAATTACCCCTTAAATCTCTTAAAAAATGTCTTTCAATAACTAATCTAGCAGTATCAGATGTATCTGCAGCCCTTAATTTTTCCACAAGTTCCATTTGATGTTGGAGTTTTTCTTGCATAGTTGCTAATTTTTTATATGCAGAACAAGTCACTCCTTTATTAAAATTTGAAGTATCATGAGTAAAACCTATTTTCTTAAAAGGATTTTTTCTTTCAGATAAAACCTTTTTACATGTCCTAACTTTCTCAACTTTAGAAGAATGTTCTCTTTTTTCTGCTAATTGATATAACTCTAATGGATACTCATTATTTGGAACATACTCTAAATCTAAAATTTGATCGTCCACTTCACCTGCATTTATTTTCGCATTTAAAACAAGTGGTGCGTCTTGTGTCCCTCCCCTATGACTTGGTAAAAACTTCCTCGAAAAATTAATTAAAACATCTCCTAATAACATTAAAGCTGCTTCATCGCCATCGCAATTCTTAGTCATCATAGAATTAGCAGAAACCAAATGATTTTGAGTATCAACATTTAAACAATAACTTTCTTTTTCTCCAATATAATCTACTGAAACGACAGGATCATAAACAAAATTCTTGTCCTTATCAATTCTCATCCCATACCCTTTTTTATTTAAATGATACTTCAAAATTTTATTTTTTCTCTTTGATAAAAAGCCTATTTTTCCGAAGTTTTTTACAAAATCAGAGCCTATGATTAATTTAGTTATTTTAAACTTAGGAATTTTTCTTTTCTTCATTATATAAAAATCTTTCACTATCTGCCCAGGATATTTCTCATACTCATACCTCTTTGAAACAATGCCAAATCTATTCAAGCAAAATTCTAAATCCGACAACAGTCCCTCACTTACACTATCACAAGTTACTCTTCTATCACTCCTGCTTACACTTCCATCTCCTTCAAAATATCCTCTTAAAAAACTACCTAATTTATCCAAATTCATATTAAAAAACAAATAAGGGACTCTTTTATCATGAGCATTGCTTCCTGATTCTAAAATTTTAGTAAAGAACAAATACAATAATTTAGAGGAGAAAGTAACTCTATCCTTTTTATTTTCACTTGGTTTTAATCCAAAATTTTTCTTTATAACCCTTTTAATAAAATCTCTTGTTTCTTTTTTATCAGAAGAAATATAAACTTGATTAAGTCCTTTTTTTCCCTTAACACTTCTTGAATACCCTTCTGCAACATATAATCCAATTAATTCTAAAAGATTCTTATTAAAATTAATAATTATTGGAAAATCAACATTATCCCTTTTAATTGCAACCCTTCCTTTTTTGAAAATTTCTTTTTTTAAATTTAAATTTAAATTTAAAACAAATTCAGCAGGATAACTATCTCTAAATTTATAATTCCTAAATTGTTTTTTAGATATTTTTAATTTAGACAAAATACTTTCCTTTTCACTTTTCTTCATTTTAGCCAGAAATTTATTGATTTTTCTAACCATTAAATTCTTTTCATCTAAGAAATCAAAAATATTCAGGGAACTTATCTCTTTTTCAGAACCAATATTTATTTTTATAGGAAGTGGAATCTTATCTCCTATTTTTAAATTAGAAGCTCTTTTAATCTTCCCATTAATTAAAAACTTATGATTTTCAGTAACTTTTATTTTTTTTCCAAGGGCAGTTTTAATCTCAAACATTTTCCTTTTAGTATGCTTTGTAAAATTATTAACCATTACATTCTTTGGAATCTTGTCAAACCCAATAGTTTCAACACTAGAAACCTTTTTCTCCTTAGTTCCCCAGGCATCAACAACCTTTTTAGGATTAAGATTCTCAACAATCTCCCCAATCTTTACATTTCTCCAAAAACCATCTTTCTTAATTGGAATATAAGTTTCATAATCAAAACAATCTCTTCTGATAGCTGCATGCATAAAAGGACTTGCTAGCAACCCTTGGGTATTTGAAAACCCAATAATTCTACAAATAACACCTGCACAATTATGTGGCGCCATACATACTCCAAGATGCCCAACTAAATCTTCTTTAGTCTTAACATTATAAAAAGGTTTTAATCCATAAAATTTCTCTAGTTCTTCATCAACAAATTCTGAAATCCTTATAAAAACATCATCTGCTCTTTCATTAGGGGAATCATAACAAGAAGGTAAAAGGACATCATGTGGTTTAAGCTCTAAAATTTGGTCATCATTTACTAATCTTTTGCCATTAATATCTTTAGAATATCCTAGTTCATTTAACTTTTTTACACTAACAGATACTTCTTTAGGTTTAAAACTAATCAGAGGCAACTCAGTGGCATCAAATCTTATTGTTCCATCTTTATTTACCTGTAAATCATATTTTGCTCTTAATATCCCTTTAGAAAGATGTTCAAATTCCTTTGTTTCTGATGAAATACCCCTAACACCCTTAATTAAAACAGGGACCTCATGATTTCCCATTTCTAATTTATCTACTGCATTCTTAAAATATTCATTTATATCTAAATCATATCTACAGTAAGGTCTCCCCTCTTCATCAGACCATTTTTCTATCTTATCAAAACTCTTTTCTTTTGTCTCCGGAAAATAATATCTCCTCACAGTTTTTTTGCCACATTCATCACAACTAGGATAAATTGTTTCCTTTTTACAAGCCTTACAATAAAACAAAGGTAAATTAGTTCTTACCTTACCTACCTCACATGCTTTTTGAACACTTCTTAGTCTTCCTCCTTCATCTCCTATAGGAAACAAAACATTAGGGCTTCCTCTTAGTTTTCTCAACTTTGCCTTTTCTGGACGACCCATTCTAGTTCCAATAAAATCACCTGACTTATCTTTAATATTAAAATTAGAAAGAATATTGACAATTTGCAAAACATTTTTACCCAAATCAAAATCTCTCTCTCCCATCAACTCTGAAACATCTTTTTCATCTAAATCAAAATGCTTTAAATCCAATCCTAAATTAGCAAATAATGATTTACTACTTATTTCATCAATTATTACATTTTCTATACTTACCTTATGTTCTATACCTAATAATTCTAATGCCCTCTTTCCTAATGAAAATTTTTCTCTTTCTTTTTTAGTGTAAGGTAGAATTATCTTCTTTGTAACTTTTGATTTTTTTAGCCAATCAATTAAACCTAAAAATTGTTTTTTAGTTATTTGATTCCAATAAAAAATATAATCAGGATGTAATGGAACACCTAATTCCTTACTTAATTTTATAGCATCATTCAAACTAACATTAAAACAATCTATCCCTTTTTCTGCTTTTTTATCCTTTTCTCTTAAATCTAATTTCCACCATTCCTGAACATATCCTGGTTTAATTAAATCATAATTTCTATTAACTAAATCACTAAAAGGGAAAAGAATATCTCCTGAATAGATAATTTCTTCAACATCTCCATATAATTTTTTTGCTTCTTCCTTTTTTCTTAGTTTCTTAACAGTTCCATTATTTAATTTAACAATAGGGCCTTCAATAGAATCACAAGAAGCAATTGCACATCCCTTTGTTGGTTTTTCTATTTTCAATTGTGTTCCAATAGCAATAAAATCATCTGTTATAGCCATTGTTGCTGGATGTAATGATGCAGCAGAAAACCCATCGACTCTACTTCTCCCATATCTAAATCTAAAAGCACCTGATTCAGAAGGATGCCCAAAAACAGGTCTCCCAGCAACTAAATCACGAATATAAGTGGGTCTTGAATCTCCTGAAGAAGAACTCTTTCCACTAGATAATTTTTCATGTAATTCCAAATAATCTTCTAAAAAATCAAACCCCTCCATTTTTATTCCTTTTTCTTTAGTTTCATTATATAATCTAAAACCCTTTGCAGCTTTTTGTGCAAGTCCTTCAGAAAAAATTAAACACATCCCACCTCTTATATAATCTGTATCAACTCTATCTAAATTTTTATAATTAGAAACCTCTCTTTTAGTTGTTGGTTCTCCTGCTATTTGAATAGGTAAATTTTCAGCTAAAAAAGTCATTTCCTTATCTAAAGGAAAATATTGTAAATTTGTTATCCTCTCATGATAATCATGATTTTCTGTTACATACCTCTTAATTTCTTCTTCTGTAGGATCATACTTAGCATATCCAAATAATTCTCTTAAATAATCAATTAACATAAGTACTAAACAACTTGCAGTAGTTCCAGCACTTCTAATAGGGCCAGAAAAATAAACCTTAAAATACTCTTTTCCATCTTTTGTTTTTCCTAGTTTTAATTCAGTATAACCTTCTAAAGGAGAAGCAACAACACCTATAGTAATATAAGCAAACCCAATCCTAATTCCTGCATCAATTGCCTTTAATAAAGACTCAAATTTACAAAATTTCTGCTTAGCTACTTCCTCTGCTATCTTAAATGCAACAGCAGGGTCTAATTTACCATATTTTTTTTCTAAATTAAGAATCCTTTTATCAATGCCAGAATCAATTATCTGAGGATATAAAACAGAAACCAATCCTACAACTTTTTCTGCCATAGTCATAGCCAAAGGAATTTCAACTTTAGGAACAGGATCCAAATTCTTTTTTCTAGCTTTTTGAGATAAACTATAAATTTTATCTACATCCTTTCTCAAATCCTTAAAATACTGTCTAGTTGAAACCATTTTAATTTTTTTCAAAATCTAATATTTTTACTTCTCTTGTTTTTAAATTAACCATTGGAACCTTACAAAAATCTGGCTCATTACCCATCTTTTCCTGAAAAGCTGTTTTATCTTCCCATGTAGAACTTGAAATAACCAGGATATTATTATAATAAGACACATCTCCTTTATGAGTATGGCCTGCAACAAAAATATCTGGAATATCCTCTATTAAATGGGGGTCTTTTTTGCTAGGGAAATAAAGAGTAGAAGCATGCGTAGGCGCAAGATGTCTATTTTTTAATAAGTATTTCATAATCTTTCTAGGTTTATGCTTAGCTTCCTCTAACATTAATCTATTAATATTATCTGCATAATAATGAAAAGAATATCCATGATACATTAAAACATCAATACCAGAAAAATCATTTGTACATCCAATAGAAACAGTGGAAGGATTACCTAAAAGAACAACATTGTCTAATTCATGAACAGCCCAGGCATACTTTTCATCTAAAACCGGTTGAGGCTCCATAATTCTCATAGCATCGTGATTTCCTGGGCAAATAATTATTTTAATATCTTTTCTAATTTTCCCTAAAAGTTCTGCAACTTTTATGTACTGTTCTTCAACGTCAGGTATCTCTAACTCATTTTCCTGTCCAGCATAAATTCCTGCTCCTGCAATTAAATCTCCTACCAAAAATAAATATTTAATTTTAGAGGCCTCTGGAGTATCAGGAACATCTCCATTAAGATAATCAATAAACCTAAGAAAATTTTCCTCTAAAAATAATTTACTTCCTACATGTAAATCTCCAGTAAATAATGCTAATTCTTCTTTCTTTGCTTTTTTCCTATTAGGTAATCTTGCATCAGGAAAAACTATCTTATTTACAAAAAGAATTTCTTTATTACCACTTCCCTTAAATCCCAAAACAGAATCAAGTGCAATTTCTTCTGCTTCCTTAAATAATTCTGGTTTATTCTTATTAATCAAAACCCTCATTTTTCCAGTCAAATCCTCTACTTCTAAAAGAAGATTTTTGTTCTTTGTTAATCTTTTACTAGAAACAATTCCAATAATTGAAATACCCTGTCTATTTCCTGAAATCTTATTAATAGAAACTAAATTCTTTAATTCTGAATGTTCTTGAATCATCCCTCTCATCTTTTTTAACCTTCCCTTAAAATAATTCACAAAATCCTTAACATTCAACTCTCTACTCTGTACTTCAGGATTAAACCTAACTTTAATACCCTTCCCAATTATCTCTTTATCTCCATTATCCTCTTTATTTTTCTTATTTTGTACACTTATTTCTTTAGATTTATCTAATTCAGAGCCAGAAGAATTCTCTTTTGAGAACTCCTTAGAAATTTCAATACTCAATCCTAATTTTATTTTTAGTTTTTCTAATTGCTTTCTTTTCTCTTTAGGTAATTCAGAAAAAACCTCATTTACTTGTTCTTTATTTTCAATAAAAATTTGCTTAGTTAAAACTTTTTTATTTGTTTTATTTCTTATTTTATTTATAATCAATTTAACTGATTCAGTATCAGAAGTTTCACTAAATAAGTTTAATACATCTTTATCTACTAAAAGTCCTTTATTGAAACAAAATTGTAATATTTCTTTTGAATTCATGAAGATTAATGGTAATCTAAAATTTGTTCTATAATTTCCTCTGCTTTTTTGAGTATTTCTGGACCTATTGCTAATTTAATCTCTCTTGTCCTTCCTCCTCTTCCTTTTGAAATAACTCTAACATTAATAACACCAAGCATATCAAATTCTTGAATTATATCACTTACACGCCTTTGTGTTAAAATCTCACATTTATTTTGAGTGCATATTTTTTGGTAAGCATTATAAACATCTCCAGTAAAAATAGGATCAGACTTATTTTTTTCAGAAAGTTTCATAATAGAATAAAGAACAAATTGGAATTGCTTTGGTTCTGTCCTAATAACATCTAACATTTTATCCTTCTCTATTTTATTATTTGCATGATCAATATGTTTTAATAATATTTTTTTAGAACCTTCCCTTTCACTTAATTCTCCCGCAACTCTTAACAAATCTAATGCTCTTCTAGCATCTCCATGCTCTCTTGCAGCAAAAGCAGCACACTTAGAGATAACCCCCTCTTCCATAACACCTTTTTTAAACGCTTGTTTAGATCTTTTTTTCAATATATCTCTTAATTGAAGCGCATCATAGGGTGGAAAAACAATCTCTTCTTCACTTAATGAACTTCTAACCCTGGGATCTAATTCTTCTAAAAAAGTTAAACTATTACTAATTCCTACAATACATAATTTAGTTTTAGATAATTCAGAGTTTATCCTTGTTAAATTATATAAAAAATCACTAGAAATTTTTTTGATTGTTTGATCAACTTCATCAAGAATTAAAACAATTAATTGTTTTTCAGAATCAATTAAATCTACAAATTTATTATAAACAGCTTCTGTAGGTAATCCTGTAGTAGGAACCTCTTCTCCTAATTTTCTAATTAATTCTGCTAAAATCCTATACTCTGTATCTGATACCTTTTTTAATTTACAATTAAGATATTCTATTCTTATTTTATCTGTTTTAGGATTCTTTTTTGCTCTTTTTAATAATTCTTTTTTAACATAATTAATAGAAAGAGTTTTTCCTGTTCCAGTTTTACCATATAAAAAAAGATTACTAGCTCTTTCTCCTCTTAATATTGGCGCAAGTATTGAAGCAATTTGATTTATTTGATCATCTCTGTGAGGAATATTCTCAGGATGATGCCCTGCTTGTAAAACAAATTTATTCTTAAATATGTTGTTTTGATCAAACGAATCAAAAATTTTATCTAATTCTACCATTTTTTATCTCTTTTATAATCTTAAAATTTTATCATTATTTAAATTCTTAGGTATTCCAAAATATTCTTAACACTGACACGTTGATTTCCAGTGGAAAATATCTCGGGAAATCCTTTAGCAAGGGAAAAAACCATTATGATTATATAAAAGATTATAACTACTCTAAAAAGAGAACACCTTTATTTCAAGTGGAAAATAAAATAAAAGAAAAGAAAAATTATTTTTTAATTTGAAAAAATATTTGTTTTTATTGTTTTCATTATATATTAAGGATTATATATTAT
>CAZRJP010000002.1:0-42972 GCA_964600865.1 Candidatus Woesearchaeota archaeon
TCCATACCCTAAATCAAAGATTTCAGGATATGGACTTCTTTGACTGTAAGTTAAATTCTTCCTTAGTCAAGGGCCTAAATCTTACATCTCTAAATGCTGCATTAATTGAATTATCTCTAACATCTTTCCATAACTCCTGTTTTTTTCTAAAAGGCAATGTTCCAACACACCCTCTTAATTTTCCATTTAAAGTGATTGTCACAAAACTAGCACCCTTATTAGAATATTTATTTTTTATCTTAGAATCTGGCTCAAATAATTTCCCCTCAAAATGAAGTCTTATGCTTTCTTTTGCAATTTTAGATAAATTCATCTTCTTGAAACTCGCCAGTTATTTCTCTTCCACATTCAGGACATTTTCCTTCATCTAAAAAGTTTTCAACCTTTCCATTAAATCTAGTTATTACTTCTTCTCCACATTTAGGACAAAGAGTGATAAGTTTATCAAAAGTATTTCCAATATAAACATGATTAAGATATTTTTCACCTATTTTTTTAGCTTTTTCTAATGTTTTAATAGGTGTTTCTTTTTTATGAGACATTTTATATGCTGGAAAAAATCTTAATATATGCCAAGGAATATTTTTATCAACAGAAGCAATAAACTTTGCTACTTTTTCTATTTCCTTTTTAGAAGTATTTTGCCCAGGAAGCAACATAGTAGAAACTTCAAGATGTATCCCTTTTTCATAAGCTCTTTTAATTGTTTCTAAAACAGGTTCTAATTTTGCTTTACAATTTTCCTTATAAAACTTTTTAGAAAGTGATTTTAAATCAACATTCATTGCATCAATATAAGGTGAAACATACTCAAAACACTCTTTAGTCATATATCCATTTGTTACCATAACATTTTTTAGGTCCTTTTTTTGTGCTAAACTAGCAATATCCTTAACATACTCAATAAATACTGTTGGTTCATTATAAGTATAAGAAATTGACTTGCATCTATTTTTCATTGCTCTAAATATTACTTGTCTTGGAGACATTTCCTCTCCTAATTCTCCTTCCTTAAATTCTTCTGATTCTTCAGCTTGTGATGTTTCATAATTCTGACAAAATTTACATTTAAAATTGCACCCAAATGTTCCTAATGAAAAGGAATAAGTTCCAGGTAAAAAATGAAATAATGGTTTTTTCTCTATAGCATCCACATTTTTAGATACTGCTCTACCATAAACAACAGAACGTAATTTGCCCCTTTTATTCTTTCTAACAGCACATATTCCTGTTTTTCCATTAGATATTAAGCATTTATGTTCACAAGCAGTACATCTAACTTTCTTACTTTTCTTCTTCTCATACAATTCACATTCTTTCATAAAATTAATAAGTGTTGCTCTCTTAAATACCTTATGGAATGGTTTCCAGATAAAGAGGATAAATTAAATAAAATACTAGATTATTTGCTCTCTAAAAGCCATAATACTACTAATAATAATCTTAATGGACTAATTGTTCCACATGCAGGATATGCTTATTCTGGAAAAATAGCAGGAAAGGCATATTCCCTAATAAAAAACAAATCCTTCAAAAAAGCAATTATCTTTGGGCCTTCTCATAAAACCAATCTAAAAGGCATAGCTACACTAGAAAACATTAAAACCCCTTTAGGAGAAATAAATATAACTAAAAATCATTATAAAAAAATTTCAAATGAACACTCTATAAAAAATCAAATTCCTTTTTTGCAAAAATTAGGAATAAAAAAAGTTTTACCATTAGTTGTAGGAAAAATAAGTCATAAAAAAGCAAAAGAGATAGCAAAAGAATTTTCAGACAAAAATGCATTATTTATCTTCTCTACTGATTTAAGTCATTTTCTTCCTTATGATAATGCAACTAATAAAGACAAAAAAACAATAAAATCTATTAAAAATCTAAATACATCTTACTTAAAAAATAATCTAGATTGTGCTTGTGGCATATTTCCGTTATTAATATTATTTGAATTATGTAAATTAAAAAACTGGGAACCAAAACTAATTGAATATAAAAATTCTGGAGATATTACAAAAGAGAAAAAATCTGTTGTAGGTTATGCTAGTTTTTATTTCTAAAAATCAATGAAATAGCATAAAATATAAATGAACTAAAAATCCCTATAAAATCCAAAAACACATCCTTAATACAACAACCTCTTCCAGGAACAAAATATTGATGTAATTCGTCCAACCCCGCATAACTAAATAATATTAAAAAGCCCAATGCTAAAATAATTTTACTCTTCTTATCCATTATCTTCCCTTTAAGACTTGCTATAAAAAAGAATAATCCTAAAAAGAAAAAAGAAAGAATATGATAACTCATAGGTATTAATGAAAATCCTCCTGTTCCTTCACTAAACTCTAATGAAGAAATATAAAAAATTAAAACAAAACCTACAAAAACAATAAACCACGTAAGTTTTCCTTCTTCTTCAAAAAACTCTAAAATATCATTTAACATAAAAAATAATATTTATTATGGATTAAAAGGATTATTGTAATTAAACCATAGAAATCTAACACTGTGCTTATGTTGTTGTTCCACTTGTTTCATATCCAAATCCAGGAGAATATGAACTAGAACCTAATTCTAATGTTTCACATTCTTCAGGAACATTATCTTCAGTAAATGCTTGACAAATTATATCTAAATAAGCTTCAGGACTTCTTGAACTTGGTGAAACCTGTTTTCCATTAATAATTAATGTTGGGGAACCTCTTACTCCATAACCCTCACTTAATTCAGAATCACCAGCATAATACTCATCTGCTTTCTCTTCTAAACATGTATTTAGAGAATCACTATTAATTCCAATCTCTTCAATGCATCTTGAACTATCTCCATCTTCTAAAAAGCATTTCAAATAATCCAGATATTTATCTGACTGTTCCTCTCTTATACAAACCTGTCGAGGTGTTTCAGTTTCCTCGGGTTCATGCATAAAATAGTGGACAAATCTAATCTCAGAATCTACTAAACCTTCCAATGATTCCATAACAGGAATAAATCCTTTCTCTGCTTGAGTCCCACCAGGACAATGTGTCATAGTAAACAATTCAACCTCAGGCTTATCTGACCTTGGAATTTCCTGCTGATTTGAATCTGAATTTTCTTCTTTTTCTCCTTCATTAATAGAATCTGTTGTTAATGGTATAACTCCCTGAACAAGATTTTTTCCGTCCTTAGTCACATATAACGGCAAACTCTGTCCTTGATACTCTATTGTAACCTCATATAATTCATCCTGTTCTATTACCTTTACTAGTTCTGCTCCTTCTGCACCCTGAGAAGCAACAAATCCCATTACAAGACCTCCGGCCTCCTTTTCAGAAACAACACTTCCAGTAATATTAAAATTACCAAATAAAACAATTAATAATACCATTCCTAAAATTATTGTAGAAAGAATCCAAGGATTTTTCCTTAATTTATCATGAACTTTTTTATGCTTTTTATCTACTTTCCTCTCTTCCTTTTCTTCCATGCAATAAATATGGGATGTCCTTTTAAAAACATTTTGGTAAAGTTGTATATAAACACCAATAATAAACATTAAAAACAATTGATTATTAATTAAATTATAAATTAACAAAAGAGGTACTAAAATGTCGTATGATATAATTGTTGGAAGAGGCAAAGATGATAGAGAAAGATTAGAAAATAAAGGACTTATTAATATAGGTAAAGGATATGTTAAAATGGGTCAATACACTTCTCTAAGCAATAAAATTTTTATGGATGTTGCTAAAAGTCATGTTGTCCTTGTGGCTGGAAAAAGAGGTTCTGGAAAAAGTTACACATTGGGAGTCATGGCAGAAGAAATGTCTAATCTTCCAAAAGAAGTTGCACAAAATGTTGGAACCTTAATCTATGATACAATGGGAATTTATTGGACAATGAAATATGCTAATGAAAAAGATAGGAAATTATTAGAAAAATGGGATTTAAAAAGTAAGACTCTTCCAGTAAAAGTATTTGTTCCATATGGAAAACATAATGAATATACTGACAAAGGAATTCCAGTAGATGAAAAATTTGCATTAGATGTTATGGAAATGCAACCAGAAGATTGGATCTTAACATTTGGGTTAGATATTGTAAATCCAATAGCAACTCTTATTCAAAGAGTATTAAATAAATTAACCGAATCAAATAAAAAATACTCTATTAATGAAATTATTAAAGGGATAAAAAAAGACTCTTCTTCAGAAAAGATTCATAAAAATGCTGCAATAGGATTATTTGAAGCAGCGAATACATGGGGGATATTTGCTAAAAAAGGAGAAAAACCTACTCCAATAGGTAATCTTGTTACTGCAGGAACAACATCTGTTTTAGACTTAAGTGTATATAATTCAGTGGGAGCTTTTAATGTTCGTGCATTAGTAATTAGTTTAGTATCAAGAAAGCTATTTAATCAAAGAATGATGGCAAGAAAAAAAGAAGAAATTAAATCTATTTCTCAAGGATTTGAATTATCTGGTACTGAAGAAAAAAAAGAATATCCTTTAGTTTGGATTTTCATAGATGAGGCACATGAATTCCTACCATTAAATGAAAAAACAATCGCAACTGATGCATTAATTCAATTACTTAGAGAAGGAAGACAGCCAGGAATCTCCGTTGTATTAGCAACACAACAACCAGGAAAAATCCACACAGATGTAATGACTCAATCAGACATTGTAATCTCTCATAGAGTTACAAGTAAACCAGATGTAGAAGCACTAAATCACATTATGCAAAGTTATTTATTGGATACTATTAAAAAATACATGGATGATTTACCTAGTTTAAAGGGTTCTGCAATAATTCTTGATGATAATTCAGAAAGAATCTATTCCATGAGAATGCGCCCAAGATTCACATGGCATGGAGGAGAAGCTCCTACTGCTGTTAAAGTTGAAAAAAGAATATAAATTACTTCTCTGGAATGCCTGGCATGGCGAGTAAGTTCACGAAACAAATTATATTTATCTATTAATTCTAAGTGGAGTTATGAGTGAGGAGAAGCTCCTACTGCTGTTAAGGTTGAAAAAAGAATATAAAATGTTTAGTTTTAAAATATAAATCTTTATAAATGTAAAATATTCATTATAAATACTATGAGAAAAATGAACAGAAATGTTAGTGTCGGAGGAAACTACAAAAATTTTAAAAGTGAGGGTACTAAATGCCCACATGCTAAAAAAATAACTTACTCTTCTTTTTCAGAATTAGCAGAAGAATACTTTTGTGATGAAATAGGTGAGAAATGTGATTACTCAAGCAACATGCTAGATTGTCCAAAAAATCCAAAATCAAAATTAGAAAATATTAGCTCTCAATAAAAATGTGTCTAGATGAAAAAACAATCAACATTATTAAAGAAGATATATATGGATTCCTGGATAATAAGGTAGGAAAAATTGTCCAAGCTAATTTCGGACACCGTAAAGAATATACTCTTCAAAATGATTTTGAAAAAGACCTAAAATTTGATTCCTTAGATATAGCAGACCTAGTTATTTCTGCAGAAGATTATTTTAATTTAGAGATAAAAGAATTTGCATTCAAGAATCAAAAAGAAACATATAATTATCTATTTGATAAAATAGTTCAAAGAGAAAAAAACTACCCAAAAATATAATTACAAAACATTAAAATCAACCCTAAATCTCACCTTATAAGGTGCAATTTCCCCTGCTTCTTTTTTATTAAAAATCTTTATTTTTTTATTAAATTCTCTTGCTTTTGATTTTATTTCTTCCAGAATTTTATCCTTTTCTTCAACAGGAGTAAACCCATAATAATAGATTCTTGTTCCTTTTTTACTCAACTTAAAGGCCTGTTTTAAAAAAGTATCATCTAAATTAGGTCTAGGCATTACAATAACATCAAATTTTTCTTTTCCAAATTTATTCTGTCTAACTAATCTCTTAATATCTCCCTGAATTAATTCCACTTTATCTTCTAATTTATTTAATCTAACATTTAACTTAGCATATTCATTTGCTTTTCTATTTATTTCATTTGAAACAACCTTTTTACATTTAGAATTTTTTGCAATGACAATTGAATATGGCGCAACACCTGCAAACATTACTAAAACACTCTCTCCTTTTTTTATTTCAGAAGCAACCTCATTTCTTTCATTGCTTAATCTAGGAGAAAAATAAGTATCATCTACATTAAACCTAAAAACACATCCATTCTCTTTATACTTGACCTCTTTATTCTTCTCTCCAGCAATATGTTTTGTTCCCATAGTTCTCAATCTCCCAGAAACTTTCTTAGATTTTTCCAAAACAGTTTTAACACTTTTATGATTCTTTAAAATCTTTTTAGCAAACTTTTTTTTATACTTTTTTGTAGCACCATCCTGAAAATTAACAATAGCAATATTCCCTAAAACATTAAATGACCTTTGTTTCATTCCAAATACTCCTTAATTAGTTTAATTCTTAATTTTCTCATATCCCTTATTAATCTTTTAGAATCCTCAATAGAAACATCTTTCCCATAATAATTTATTGAATTTCTTATCCTTCTAAATTTATCAAAGTCAAAAGATTCTTTTTCAAGTTTTAATACTTCTTTTAAAAAACCAAAGAAACAATCATGATTATAAATTTTAAATTCATTTTTAACAGCTATAGCTTCTAAAACTTCTCTTAAAGAATCATAATTAATAGAAACTTTTGTTGAAGCTGTATCTTTATTTAAGGGAGAAAATTTATCGGTTATAAGTTTCCTTTTACTTTGAATTAGAAGTGATTTAATAAGTTGCTTATCTGTTTTTATCTTTTTGACAAATTTTTTTAATCTACATTCTCTCCAATTCATGAAATATAACCTCCAAGAATATATCCATTAATAACATTTAACTTTAATTCTTCATTAATCTTATCTAAAGAAGAGTATTGAAAAATTTGAAGTTCTCTTTTTAATTTCCTTTCAAATTTTTTCAAATTTAAATTCTTATTAGAAATTCCTAAAACAACTATATCAATATCAGACTCCTTTTTATTTTCAAGCTTAGCCAAAGAACCAAATAAAATAATTGCACTTGGGGAAAACTTCCCTAAATAATCTACCACTTCCCTAAGTTTACTTTCCCAATAAATCCTAGACAAATCTCTTGAAATAGAACTATCTTTATTAATCCTAAACAAAAGATAGTTTCTTTCTTTCCTACTTTTCAAAATTCCTTCAGAAACATAATTCCTTAATAATTTAGAAGCAGTAGGAGGACTCATATCCTTTACCCTTGAGTACTCTCTTACCCCTAATTCAGTATAACTATCTTCAAAAAAAGGTTTTAAATTGTTAATAATATCTAACATGTGTTAAGATAATTTAACATACTTTATAAACTTTATCATAAAAATAATTTATTATTTCCCTAAAACATTAAATGACCTTTGTTTCATAATTCTGAAAAAATATCCAGATCTTTATAATATAAAATAAAATCATAACATGAATAGATTTATAAAAATAAATTTCCTATTAAAAGCATGAAAAAAAGAGGCTTAAACTGGCTAATTATAACCACATTTATACTTTCATTCAACTTAATTTCTGCTGCAACAGGTTTAGGAGATTTTTTAGATGCAATTGGCACAGAAACAATTGTACTTATCTCTGGTTTTATCATATCCTTTGCACTTACTCATTATTCTCTTAATAAAGCACTTGAATGGGATTCTAAAATTTCTGCAGCA
Source organism: Candidatus Woesearchaeota archaeon (assembly GCA_964600865.1). Lineage (GTDB taxonomy): Archaea > Nanobdellota > Nanobdellia > Pacearchaeales > GW2011-AR1 > WJLC01. The sequence goes on from CAZRJP010000002.1 coordinate 7,695, forward strand.
ATTGCAGTAGCTATTGCATTTTTAGTGACACAAGGAATAAATAAATTTAATTTAGGATTTCAAACCCAAAGAATACTAATTGATGTTGGAATTACATCAGACTTAGGGAATATTTTAATTGGTTTAATTACTTTACTAGCAATAGTTTTATTCATAATATATCTTATTAAAAAAGGTATAGAAAAATCTAAAATACATCATAAAAAATCTCATCCATTCAAGATACTTATTTTCTTTATTGGTTCAAGCTTGATTGCCCTAGGAATTTTCGCAGATATTTATAATTCAATTGTTATAACGGTTGTAGGTTCTATTTTAATATTATTAGCTTTATTTTCTAAGGGCGGAGATGATGATGATGATGATGATGATTATGAAAAAGAAAATATAAGAATGATGGACACCCTAAATTTAATCTTGCTTCTTACTGGAATAGGGCTAATTATTTTAGGAGTTTACGGTGCAGGAGGAATCTATACCTTAGGAATAGGATTTATTGCAATTATACTCCTAATATGGAGGAATTGGAAAAAATGGAAGATAAAAAGAAAAATGAAAAAGATACATCAAAAAGGCAGGGATTTTGAGAATTGGAAAGAAGAAAAACATGAAAGAAGGAGAGAACAAAAAAGAAAAGAAGCAGAGTATAAACACCAACAAAGATTAAAAAATTTAAGAGAAGATGCTCAAAAAGATTTAAACACTGTATCTCAACACATAAGAAAAAACAGAAATCCTAAAGATATCTATGAAAAAACAAGAAAGGCCTATATTGCAAAAGGCAGGTCTAAAAGAACTACCCAAGATGAAATGGAGATTATTGAAAAAACAATAAACAAATTAGATGAAATGTATGCTGATTGGGTAAATTCACAAAGAAAAGGACAAAAACAATTAGAGTCACGTGAAATGAAATCAAAGAGAAAAAGAAAAAAAAGACAGAAAAAATTAGAATCAGGTAAAAAACGGAAAAAAAGACAGAAAAGATTAGATAATCTAAGAAAAAGATATAAAGAATTATCAAAAGAAACAGAACAAATCTATAAGAAGGTTGGAGGACATATACCTTCAAAAAAGAAACAGAAAAAAGCATATAAAAGATATATGGACATTAGAAACAAAATGAAAAAAATTGAAAAAATGTTAAAGAAATTTGGATAATAAAACCTTTAAAAAAATTAATCAAACATCCTCAAAACAAAGTAGTTTGCTTCTTCTCGTCCTCTAATTTTCTAAGTTTCTTAAGTTGTTTTTCAACTCTTTTTTCAGAAAAATCATGTCTTTTAACAAGTATCTCTTTAATCTTATCTTCATCTACTTTAGGAATTTCAATATCTACATCTTTAACATTATGTTTATGAAATAACTCGAAAATCTCTTTCCAATCAAATTGATGTTTCTCTGGAAGTTCCTTTATCTTATCTTCAACTTGCTCAAAAATTAATACTGGTTTTTTATATTTTTTAACTAATGCTAAAGCCTTTTTTTGACCAATTCCAGGAATTCCCTTAGGATTATAATCTGTTCCTACTAGAATTCCTAAACAAATTAACTGATTAAGATTTATATTTAATTGATTTAAAACTTTATCTAAGGTTATTAATTCTGGTTTAACCTCTACATATCCAGAGTAGGTCTTTCTTCTTTTTGCTAATGTTAAATTTCTAATAAGTTTTGGAGCACCAAATAATAAACTATCATAATCTTGTGATACTGCTGCATAAACACCATCATAAGTACACAAATGGGCTGCTTCTGCCTCTCCCTCACTTGGGGCCTGAACAACCATAATTCCCATAGCCTCTAAAAGCTCCTTACTTTCCTTAACCATTTCATCGTCTAATCTTAATAATTGACTACTATATCTTTTCATAGCAGAAACATCTTCTCTCTTCTTAGCATTATGATATTTTTCCTTAGCAATTTTCCTATTCTTTTTTCTTTTTTTAGCAGTTTTAGATTTTAATTCAGGTGGTTTACCATCAAATACATATACTAATCTTAATCCCTTACATAATAATTTGATATTTCTATAAAAAATTCCAGAAAAATGACTTGTAACTCTTTTTTGAGAATCCATTAAAGGTGTTCCATCTGGTTGTCTTATACTAGACAAAAATTGATAAATCGTATTAAAAGCATCTACACAAAGTAATTTGCCCTTTAAATCATCAATCTCAATCTCCTTACGTGGAATAATATCCTTTATACTCAGTCCCATAATTTATTTTAGAAAAAGCTGTATAAATAATTAACGATAAGAATAAATAATTAATAAAAAATAATAGTGAAAAGATTTGTTTCTTTATCCTTAAGCCTTTTTGTCAATAGGAAGAAGATATTTTTTGCTTAATTCAAGGTCCTCATCTCGCTCTATTCTTTTATCCCAAACACGTAACCTTTTAGATTTTTCATGAGCAGGACCGAATCTTTCACTTGGATGAATATGAGTATAATCAAAAGTAACTGGTTTAAATCTAAAAGTAGCTATTTTTTCCTCTAATCTCTCAGATTCAGGTTGATAATATTGCAATGATTCAGTATAAATTTCATCATAAACAATCTTCTCTTCAGGTCTAAACATAATCATCTTATTCATTTCTTTATTAGTATAATTTTTAAGACTTAATCCCCTTTCTTGTCTAAAATAATTATCTTTTGCAGCATTCCTAAAATAAGTTTTTCCGTCTTTAAAGAACAATGTTCCAACTCTTGAGAAATCCCTCATAGCTTCAGAATAAATTTTATCAAAATTTTTTCCTCTAAAAATCTTATCTACTAAAAGAACAACTCCATCATCTCCCACCTTAATATAATTAGTTTTCTTGTTATGAATACTTTTGCTACATGGCACTAAATTTTCACCAGAATCCTCTAAACAACTTAAAGTGAAATCCATCATTCTTTTCTTTTCTTTTTGACTTGTCATATTTTAAAAAAGACATTTTTATTTATAAATGTTTCTATAGTTGTTACATAAAAGTGATTACATAATAAAAAACCCTCTTACTCTGAAAATGTTACTAAAATTAATTCTAATTTAAAAACTGCATAAAAAATAAATACGGCTAAATTTAAATAAGTAGTTCTCTTTTTTTTCTTATGAAAACAATAAAAACAGATTTTATTCCAATGCATTATGATTACTTTGATTATAAAGGTAGAAATTACATCAAAATAACTGGGAGAAACTCCAAAAGAAAAAGAATATGCATTATAGATGATTGTGATGTATATTTATGGGCAATTTTAAAAGAAAATACTTCTAAAAAGAAAATTAAAAAAATTATTAAAAAAATATCTAAAATACAATTAGATACTAAGGGAAGAAATACAAAAGTAGAAAAAGTTGAACTAAAAAACAAGAATTTCCTAGGAAAAAAAGTAAAAGCATTGAAAGTTTATGCTACAAATTATAAAGATTTACATGATGTTGCAGATAAATTAGGTATGGATGAAATAGAAAAAAGAAGAGGGTATGATCTTGGATATAAAAGTCATTACATAATTGAAAAGAACCTAACACCCTTAAAATGGCATAAAATTGAGGGAGAATTGCTAGATAATTCTCAAGAACTAGGGGGTGTTGGAATGTCATTAGATGTAGATAAATGTATTAAAGCAGAATCAATAAAACCTGTTAAAAAGCAAACAAAAAAACAAAATGATTTCAAACCAAAAGTTCTTGCATATGATATTGAAAGTGATGAATTAGAAATTGGTGAAGGAGAGATAGTTATGGTTTCTCTTATGGATAACAATGGATTTGAAAAAGTAATAACTTATAAAAAGAATAATGAAAAAAAATCAAAACTTCCTTATGTAGAATATGTGGAAGACGAAGCATCTCTTTTAGAGAAATTTGTTGAATATGTAAAAGAAATCTCTCCAGATATTTTAACAGGGTATTATTCAGATGGTTTTGATTTGCCTTATCTAAGAGCAAGAGCAGAAAAATTCAATGTAAAACTCTCTTTAGGATTAGATGGAAGCAAACCAAGATTTACTCGTGGAAGGAACATGTCTGGAAAAATAAGAGGGATTGTCCATTTAGATTTAATCAAATTCATAAAAACTGCTTATGCACAATACATGAAATCTGAAACACTTGGATTAGATGATGTTGCAAAAGAATTTTTAGGAGAAGAAAAAAAGGAATTTGAACACAAACACTCCTCTGAATTAAACCATAAAGATTGGCAAGAATATTATAAATATAATCTTCACGATTCCAAATTAGTAATAAAACTATTTGATAAATTCTGGCCAGATTTATTAGAATTTTCAAAAACAATTCAAGAACCAATATTTAGTATTTCAAGAGCAGGCCTTTCAAAATATGTAGAAAATTACATACTCCATAATTTAAAAAAATTTAATGAAATACCTGAAAAAAGACCAACATACAATGACATTAGAAAAAGAAGGTCTAGTGGAGGAGTAAAAGGGGCATTTGTCTATGAACCTTCTCCAGGATTATATAAAAACCTTGCAATGTTTGATTTTACTTCAATGCACACCAGTATAATAATAACACATAACCTATCAAAAGGAACGCTATTAAATAAAAAAACAAAAAATGCTATTGCATCTCCTAAATTAAAATTAAATGGGAAAGAGAAACAATTTTACTTCTCTAAAAAACAAGGATTTTTTCCTGAAGTTATGAAAGAAATCTTTGACAAAAGAAAAAAATATAAAAAACAATATAAGAAAAATCCAGATGTTATAACCAAAGCTAGAAGTAATGCATTTAAGGTTTTATCTGCATCTGTTCATGGTTATATTGGATTCTTTGGGGCAAGATATTATTCTATAGAATCTTCAGCATCTATACTCGCATTTGTAAGAAAATACAATAAAGATACAATAAATAAAATAAAAGAAAAAGGACATAAAATTATCTATGGAGATACAGACAGCATAGCATTTTTAACTAAAGGGAAAAATAAAAAAGAAATAAAAAAACTTCTTAAAGAATTAAACTCCCAACTTCCAGGAATAATGGAACTTGAATTAGAAAAAGTGTACAAAAGAGGCTTATGGGTTACTACAAGAGCAGGGAAAATAGGTGCAAAAAAGAAATATGCATTAATAGACAAAAAAGGTGAAACAAAAATAAGGGGATTTGAAACAGTTAGAAGAGACTGGTGTCAATTATCTAGGAATGTTCAAGATAAAATTATAAAATTAATTTTAAAGGAAGGTAATGAAAAAGAGGCATTAGAATATGTTAAAAAAATAGTTAAAAAAATTAAAAAAAGAAAAATAAAAATTAAAGATTTGTTAATAAAAACTCAATTAAAAAAACCAATAAAAGAATACAAATCATTACCTCCTCATGTTGCTGCAGCTAAAAAAATGAAAGAAAAAGAAATCCCTGTCAGCCAAGGAAACCTTATTGAATATTATATAGCTGAAACTAAAAAGAAAAAGAAACTAGTCCGTGAAAAGGTTCGTTTACCTCAAGAAAAAGGAGAATATAATATTAAATATTACTTAAGCAGACAAATTCTTCCTGCTATTGAAAACATCTTTCAAGTTTTTGATGTTGATATAAAAAAAGTACTTGAGGATAGCAATCAGAAAACACTTAAGGAATTTTAATAAAAATTTTAAATGATTAAATAAAATATAATACCATGAAAAAATCAGAAATATCCAAAACAATTAAGGCTGGAAAAATAGCCTCTAAAACAAAAGAATATGCAAGAGATATAATTAAACCAGGTATGCCTCTTTTAGAAATAGCAGAAAAAATTGAAAATAAAATTAAGGAATTAGGAGGGGATCCTGCATTTCCTACTAATTTAAGCATTAATGAGATAGCTGCCCATTATACCCCTACTCCTAATGACGATACTGTTGCAAGTGGATTATTAAAGGTAGATTTTGGTGTTCACATAGATGGATGGATTGCAGATACAGCCTTTTCATTAGACATGGAAAAAAACTTTGAAAACAAAAAATTAATCCAGGTAGCAGAAGACTGTTTAAAAAATGCAGAGAAGATTATGAAAAAAGGTATATCTACAAATGAAATAGGTAAGGAAATTTACAGGACATGCATATCAAATAATGTTAATTCTATTGTTAACTTAAATGGGCATGAGATAGATAAATATGACTTACATGCAGGCATCACTATTCCTAATATAAATAATAAAAAAGATGAAAAAATAACAAATGGGATTTATGCAGTAGAACCTTTTGTAACAAGAGGTGATGGAAAAATATATGAGGGAAAACCCTCAGAAATATATTTATTATTAAATACAAAAAATATAAGAAATCCTACTGCAAGAGAAATTTTAACATATATTACAGACCAATATGGAAATCTTCCATTTTGTAGTAGATGGGTTATTAATGAATTTGGAACAAAATCAATAAGAGCATTAAAATTATTAAAACAACAAGGAAATATCCATCAATATCCTCAATTAGTAGAAAAATCAAAAAACAAAGTTGCTCAAGCAGAAAACACTATTTTAATACAAGATAAAGAAGTCACAATAACAACAAAAGATTCTAAAAAAGAAGAATAATTATCTTAAAATTATCCTAAATAACTATTTTCCTGAGGAACTGCTGCTTTTGCATTCTTTAAGAAATTTTCCTCAACTTGTTTATATACCTTTATTGTGCTTGGGGTGACACTTGGTTTTATCCTATCCATTGCTTCATCAAAATTCTTTTTTGTAACCTTATCAGATTTCATATCTTTTCTTAATGCAATCATTCCTGCTTCTCTAACAATTGCTTCAATATCTGCACCAGTATATCCTTCTGTTTTGCCTGCTAATTTATCAAAATTAATTCCTTTTGTAAGAGGCATTTTTTTTGTATGAACCTTGAAAATTTCTTTCCTAGCTTTTTTATCTGGAGCATTAACTAATAAAATCTTATCAAATCTTCCAGGCCTTAACAATCCAGGATCCACCATATCTGGCCTATTTGTGGCACCAATAATTAAAACATCATTTAAATCTTCTAAACCATCCATCTCTGCAAGTAATTGGTTTAATACTCTTTCAGTAACTTTTGTTCCTTGTTCCTTCCCTCTCTTACCTGCAAGAGCATCTAATTCATCAAAAAATACTACACAAGGAGCAACTTGTCTTGCTCTTTCAAAGACCTTTCTAATACCTTGTTCACTTTCTCCTACCCATTTACTTAATAATTCTGGCCCTTTAATTTGTATAAAATTAGCTTCTGATTCTTTTGCAACTGCCTTAGCCAATAATGTTTTTCCTGTTCCAGGAGGACCATAAAGTAATATTCCTCTTGAAGGTCTTATTCCCATTCTCTTAAAACTCTCAGGATGTTTCAAAGGCCATTCAACTGCCTCATTTAATTCTCTCTTAATCTCTTCTAATCCCCCTATTTGTTTCCATGAAATATTTGGGGCTTCAACAAATACTTCTCTCATTGCAGAAGGCCTTACAATTTTTAATGCTTCTAAAAAGTCACTATGTTTAATTAATAATTTTTCTAAGACTTCTGGGGGGATTTGTTCATCTTCATCTAATTTCATTTTAGGAAGATATTTTCTTAAAACATTCATTGCAGATTCCTTACTTAAAGATTCTAAATCTGCTCCAACAAATCCGTGAGTTAAAGATGCAATCTTATCTATTTTAACATTTTTCAAAGGCATCCCTCTTGTATGAATTTTAAGAATCTCTTTTCTAGCTTTTTTATCTGGAACACCTACTTCTATTTCTCTATCAAATCTTCCAGGTCTACGTAAAGCAGGGTCTACAGCATTTACTCTATTTGTAGCACCAATAACAATAACTTCTCCTCTTCCTTTTAATCCGTCCATCATAGTAAGAATTTGAGAAACAACACGTCTTTCTACTTCTCCATGAACATCTTCTCTTTTAGGTGCAATAGCATCTATTTCATCAATAAATATTATACTAGGAGCAGTTTTTTCTGCTTCATCAAAAATCTTTCTTATTTTCTTTTCTGATTCTCCATAAAACTTGCTCATAATTTCAGGTCCATTTAATAATATAAAATTAGCATCAGACTCATTTGCAACTGCCTTGGCCAATAATGTTTTTCCTGTTCCAGGAGGACCATGTAATAAAACTCCTTTAGGAGCATCAACACCTAACTTTCTAAATATCTCTGGATGTTTTATAGGTATTTCAACCATCTCTCTTATTTTCTTTATCTCATCACTTAATCCACCTATATCTTCATAAGTAATCTCAGGTATCTTTTCATCTGAAACCTCTACTGCTTTTGGATTTAAGACTACCTTAGTATTTTCTGTGATTATAACTGGTTTACTAGGATTTGTTGAAACAACTAAAAATTTAATCTGTGCAACTCCTCCTCCAAGGTTTCCAAAAATATTATTCAAATCTTCTCCAAAGATATCTCCAAATCCTTCTCCAAGACCCATATCTGAAAATAAATCTCTTCTTCTTTGAACACCGCCAAGAACAATCAAATCTCCTTTCATTAAAGACCTACCAAGTAATCCTTTTTGTAGACTTTTAGAATTTGCTTGAACCATGATTCCCTTTTGAGCAGGAGCAATAACTACTTTTTTTGCTTCTTGAACATTTGCCTTAGAAATCTTAACTGAATCTCCAATACTTGTTTTTGCATTTCTTCTTAATATCCCATCAATTCTAATAATTCCTTCTCCTACATCAGCAGGATAAGCTCTATCTGCAATTGCTATTGTCTCCCTATTTCCTTTAATCTTAATAACATCTCCTCTATGAACTCCTAAATCTCTCATTATTTCAGCATCTAATCTAGCAATTCCTTTATATGCATCATCTTGTAATGCTTCTGCAACACTTAATCTTATTTCTTTATCTTTTTTCTTAGCCATTTTATTGTTTTTTCTCCAATTCTTTAAATTTTAAACTTAATTTTCCAAAGTCTTCAAAACATAACTTAACCATCTCATCCATTATTTTCTTTTGTTCATTCATAAAACTTACGATTTCTTTTGGAATTGAAACAGCATAACTATTACCTACAAGTCTCATCTTTACTTTATATTCTTTTTTCCTTAAATTTAAATATTTTTTATATTCTTGCTTATCTACTGGGTGAACTATCTTATTAGAGCATTTTGAACAAACCATTGCTCTCATTATAAAACCATTTTTAGAAACTTTCTTTTTTTGCATTTGATTATTACAATCATTACATAAGATTTTGTTGTCAAATATATCTGCCATTTTTACTTTGTTTTGTTTTTTGTTTTTATTTATTAATATAATGACCACATCCTCCAAAAAGGCGATGTGGCCTGAGGTTGAAAAGAGGTTGCTTAATAAAAAGCATGTAAGTGTATACACACTTACGTATATACTAATAATTGTATACTATTTAAATGTTTTGGTATGGTTTATAAAACATTTTAAAAACTAAAAAGAATTATTTGGAATATGGATTTTAATAATATAAAAAAAGGTGTTAAAAAAATCTGGAAAAAGTTCTGGTTTATGTTTTGGAAGGAAGATTCTTTCAAGGGATGGATATTCTCTTTAATAGTCTTATTAATATTCTTTCAATTAATATTTTTTCCTGGATTAAGATTACTTACTGGAAGTCCACTACCTTTAGCTATTGTTGAATCATGTAGTATGTATCACGAGCATAATTTTTTCTCCTCATTTGACTCTTGGTGGGAAAGAAATGAAGATAAATACAATGAATTAGGAATTACTAAAGAAGAATTTGAGAAATTTCCCTTCAAAAGAGGTTTTGGAAAAGGAGATATTTTACTAACAATAAACGCAAATCCAGAGGAATTAGAAATAGGAGAAATAATACTTTTTAATGCAAATCAAAAAAACCCTGTAATACATAGGATAATAAATATAAAAGAAACTGAAAATGGAAAAATCTTCTCTACAATTGGAGATAATAATAATCAGCAATTATCTGTAGAAAAAGAAATAACTGAAAAGAATATAATTGCAAAGGCAAAAGTAAGAATAATACCTTATGCGGGATGGATTAAATTAATTTTCTTTGAACCATTTAGACCAGTTAGTAATAAAGGCCTATGTAATGAAAATTAATTAAATCGCAAGTTTTAAAAATAAATCTATATTTTAAAGAAGGATAATGGAGTTTTGTCCTAAATGTGGTGCAATGTTAGTAAAAAAAAGAACAAACCTAGGTTGTCCACGTTGTAATTATTCTTCAAGAAATAAAGGAAAATTAAAAACTTCTGAAAAAATAGATGAAGGTAAGGAAGTTGCAGTACTTTCAGGGAAAGAATTACATACATGTCCTGTTATTAATGAAAAATGTAAAAAATGTGGTAATGAAAAAGCATATTTTTGGACTGTCCAAACTAGGGCAAGTGATGAGGCTGAAACAAAATTCTTTAAATGTACTAAATGTGGCAATACTAGAAGAGAATATCGATAATGGATTTTAAAAAAACAATACTATCACTTATTGCAATTTCTTTAGTGTCCATATTATTTTTTCCTAAAAACCAAATAAGATTTATTTGGATACCTTTAATCCTATCTTTAATTCTAGGAATAATTTACTTAAAAGTAAAATAAAAATCAAAAATTCTTAATTATTTTAACACTAACAAAAATATAATAAATGTAATGTGGTGAAAAATAAAAAAAATAAAAGAAATAAAAGAAACAGGCTAATTAAATTAACTAGCCTGAAATTGGTCTTTAACCTTTAATTTTATTTCCTATATCTGAGGCTCCCTCATCTTCTTGAGATTTGTCATTAGACTCTTCATTTTCATCTTCCTGAGATTCATCTTCAGCATTTGCTTTTCCTGCTTCAATTCTATTCTCAGCTCTTTCATTGATTCTTTCATTTATTCTTTCTTCTAAATCATCTAATTCTTCTTCAGAGCTTTCAGAAACAACCTTTAATCTAGATCTAATATTTTCTCTTTTCTGAGAAATCTTAGATTCTATCTCTCCAGCTCTTTCTTGAATTCTTCCAAATACTTCTCTAAGATGAGCAAGTTGCTCTTCGCTCATATTTTGGTCTGCTTTTCTTTCAAGAATTCTATTGTGAACTCTTGCTACTTTCTCTTTATGAAATTCTACTTTAGACCTAATATCTAAAACATCTTCATAGGTATTTTCAGCTGATTCCTCATCACCATTAACTTCTAATTTATCCACAATTCCTTGTGTTACATTAATAAGTCTATCATGGCCTTTTTGAGCCTTTTCAGCTTCATTATCTTTTCCTTTATCTGCCATTGCTTCAGCTTCTGCTAATCTTTCTTCAGCATATCTTAATGCCTTATTAGCTTTCTTAGCCTTATTAAATGTTAAACCTAATGAAACTCTTTCCATGGCTGTTTCTAAACCATAAAAAGCTGAATCAGGCGTAACACCTGCAGCAACGTCTAAACCATCATCTATAGTTGTAGCATCTTCAGCTGCAACTAATGGCATAACCATCAGACCGAAAATAAAAACTGTCATTAAAATTGTTCTTGTTTTCATTTTGTTTGTTTTTTGCTTTATTTATTCCTCCCGCATTTTAATTTACCTTGTAAAATATAAGAAACACTTCTTTATAATTAATCCTTGAAACAAGATGAAACAAGCTTTTGAACTATTAAGAGAATTATTTTTTCTTCAATAACCTTATCCTATTCTCATTACCATAAGGTATTTTTTCTATTAATTCTTTTTGCTGAAGTTTTCTAAGTTTTCTACTTAATCTTACCTTACTAATTCCTAAATCATTAACAATTTCTTTAGTCCATGATTCATTTTTTTTCTTGTTTAATAAATACTCTATTATTTCCTTTTGTTCTCCATATAAATTTCTTGTTAATTTCTTCTTTAAATCTGTTTTTTTCTTAGATTTTTTACTTTTTTTAGATTTCTTCTTAGATTTCTTCTTAGATTTCTTCTTAGATTTCTTCTTAGATTTCTTTTTTAAAATATTAATCTTCTTTTTAAGAATAACTGTTTGATAAAAAACAATAAATGCAATTAATAAAACTACAAAAACAGGCCAGAATAATTCTATTTCATTAACTGGTTCATATGAAATAAGAACATCCTTAGAATTAATATTTTCCCATTTTAAAATAACTCTCCTTCCATCTGTAATAATATTATAATTTTCAGGAAAAATAATTTTGTTTTTAGTAAGAATAGCTTTTTCAGGAAGTCTAACAGTTAAATTAACAACTCCCTCAAATTTATCTCCTGTTAATATAAAAAAATGTTTTTCTTTTACTCCCTCAATAACACTCTCTGTAATATAACTTACAATTAACTCTTCAGAAGAATCTACTTTTAATGATTGATTTATTATTTTAAAATCTTCATTTGATTCAATTGTTCTAGCATCATATGGTAATTTATATCCAAAATTAGAAACCCTTCCAAAATTTATTTCTGCTAATGTTTTATCTTCTACAATAGTGTAATTTACAGAAACAGCACTTACTAATCCTATCATCCATATCACAAAAAGGCTAAATAATATTATCTTCTTCATATATATTATAAGATATAGGTTTATTTTAAACTTTCTAAAAATGGCCTTGAAGGGAGTTGAACCCTCGACACCCAGATTAAGAGTCTGGTGCTCTAACCAGGCTGAGCTACAAGGCCATATTTTCTGTCTAAATAAAAGATATTTTATTTAAAAAAGTGCCTATTAACAAAAAAAAACATAAAATTCAGAATAAAAAACATTTTTAAAGATAAAATTCATTAAATAACTATAAAAGGAGGTTGAAAATGGCAAAAAAGAAAAAAAGTAAAAACAACCAACTTGGAAAGGCCGCTTTAATAATTGGTTTAATTCTAGCAATTGTTGCAGGATTGATTCCATCAATTGAAGCTTATGCTTACACAGGATTAATCTTAGTTGTTCTAGGATTAGTTGTGGGTCTCATGAATATTGCAGAAAAAGACACATCTAAACTATTAATAGCGATCATCGCTTTAATGGCAGTTGGAACAGCGACTATAAACGTTATTCCATTGATAAATGAATATTTATCTGCGATGTTAAGAAATTTCCTAGCATTTGTTGGTGCTGCAGGTTTTGTTGTAGCTATTAAAGCTATTCTAGAAACTAGCAGAATATAAATTAATTTTTAATTTATTTTAAAAGATAGGCATTTATTTGCCTACTCTTTATTTTTTATAATTCATTTCTTATACTTAATTTTTCTATTCTCACTTTACTCTTTTTCTATATAATAATTAAAATTATATTGTAAAAGACATACTTACAAATAATAAAAACAGAATAAAAGATTTAAGTCTATCTAAATAAATCTTCATGTTCTTTCAAAAATAGACAGGGCGGTAGTTATTTCTTTAATAATTTCTGAATACCCTCAATGGCATCAGCTATTTCTCTTCCTCTCTTGGTCAAATAAATTAATTTTATTCGCCCCTTTTTTTCAAATTCAACCAATTTCATTTTTTCTAAATTCTGCAGTATCTTTACTGCATGGCTATAAGTACAATCTACTTCTTTAGCCAAAATACTACCATACCTCGGTCTATGATCTTTCTTCAAATTTACCAACATTAAGGCTGGCTTTCTCCTAAAAAAGAGATCAAAATTGTCTTTCATTTTTTTTTAAGGTATGTTATTTAACGTATATATTCAGATGGTGATGAGCTTATAAATGTTTTGAAAAATATACAATATACCTCAGTTTTCACTCCTACCTATGGGTGAAAAATAAAATTTTCCAAAATCCCAAATTAACTAAAATTTTATAATATCAATCATGTTATATTATATTATATATGATTATACTAAATAAAAATGATAAAGAAAAAATCTAAGAAAAGGCTAAAAAAAGAAAAGACTAAAAATAAAACAAAAGTATTTGCAGCAGGAGACATTCATGGAGATACTGGACTTGCTAAGAAACTTGCTAACAAAGCTAAAAAATCTGAGGCAGACATGATAATTTTAGCAGGAGATATAACAATGTTTGAAGAAAATACTAAAAATCTTGTAGGTCCTTTTGCAAAATTAAAAAAACCCGTTTTATTACTACATGGAAATCATGAATCTCTTGCAACAGTAGACTTTTTAAGTAATTTATACTCTCCAGAAACCAAAAATTTACATGGGTATTCAATTATAACTAATGACAATGTAGGTATTTTTGGAACAGGTGGAGCAGATTTTGGAGTAGAGCCTATGTCAGAAAAAGATTTTTTTAAAACATTAAAAAAAGCATACAATGGACTAAAAGGAAAAAGTGTTGATAAAAAAATAATGGTCACCCATATGCATCCATTCAAAAGTCAAGCAGAATTCAGTGGATTTGAAGGAAGTAAAGGAATAAGAAAGGCAATAAAAACATTTAAACCAGATATAGTTCTTTCAGGACATATTCACGAAGCAGAAGGAATGCAAGATAAAATAGGAAAAACGAAAATATATCATATTGGAAGAGAGGGGAAAATAATAGAAATATAAAAAATGGCAAGAACACTGATAAATAAAAGGAAAAAAGAATTCATCCAAAAAATGGAAAATGAGAATCAAAGTTGTCTCGAAAAATATGTTACAACCAAGGAAGACCAAATTAGTGTTAACTGGAAATTAATTGCTAAAGAAGAAAAAAAGATAAAAAAAGACGAAACAGATGATATTTTTAGATATTTAAGATATTATGGAATTCTAAAATACCAAAAAGCTAAAGGAAGTTTTTACTTAAGTGGGGCTGGATTAAATCTAGGGCCTATAGAAAATGGTCTTATTATTCATAATTTTGCAAAAAAAGAAGATGCAAAAGAATATCTTAATGCAAAATACAAAGGATCAATGTACTCAATTACTATAGAAAAAGTATAATAAGTCAATAAAAAAGGTATAATAAGTCAATAAAAAAATCTAAAAAGATGATTAATCATATTTATATAATTAGAATCATTAATTAATATCATGCCAAAAAAACCTAAAAAAAGCAGAGAAGAATCATCAGCTGAAGAATATTTCCCAGTTGATGAAGAAGACCTAAAAAATACAACAGAAAAACAAGTAAAAGATTCTACTCCTGAAAGACCAAAACACTCAACAGAAAAATCTGTTAAAAAGATAGAAAGTGATGTCCACTCTATAGAAAAAAAATATCATCAACCAGATAAAAAAGATATTGAAAAAGTAGAAAAAAAAGGCAAAAAATCTAAGAAAAAAAAGAAATCTAAAAGAACTACAACAAAAACAAAAAAATATATTCCTCCTAAGATAAAATTAAAAGAAAAAGGATATGAATTAATAATAACAGAAAAACCTCAGGCAGCAGGTAAAATCGCGTCAGCATTAGGAAAACCAGTAAAAAATTCTCACCAAAAAGTTTCTTATTATGAATTAAATAGAAATGGAAAAAAAATAGTTATTGTTTCTGCCGTAGGTCATTTGCTAACCCTTGCCCAAAATAAAAAAGGAACTGAAATCCCTATGTTTGATATAAGCTGGAAACCAAACTTTCAAGTAAGAAAAGGTGACTTTACAAAAAGATACTATAATACAATTCTAAAATTATGTAAAAATGCAGGAAGTTTAACTGTGGCTACAGACTTTGATGTAGAAGGAGAAGTTATTGGAACAAATGTTGTAAAATATATCTGTAATCAATCTGATGCTAAAAGAATGAAATTCTCTACATTGACAAAAAAAGAATTAGAAGATTCATATGAAAACAAAAAACCCTCAATAGAATGGGGCCAGGCAATTGCAGGAGAAACACGACACTATTTAGACTGGTATTATGGTATAAATCTTTCACGGGCCTTAATGAATGCTATCAAAACAACTGGGAAATTCAAGATAATGTCCATTGGTCGTGTTCAAGGACCTGCATTAAATTTAATTGTAGAAAAAGAAAGAAAAATACAAAAATTTAAACCTAAACCCTACTGGCAAGTATTTATAACAATCGAAGATGGAAAAAACAAATTAGAATTAAAATATACTAAAAATATCTTTGATAAAAAACAACTAAGTAAATTCAAAAAATTAAAAGGACAAAAAATCAAGGCCTCTACAAAAAAATACAAAAGAAAAATTCCTCCAAAAAGCCCATTTAATCTATCAAGTCTTCAAAAAGAAGCATACAATCTTTACAAAATAAAACCATCTAAAACACTAAAAATAGCTCAAAGCCTTTATTTAAATGGGTTAATATCCTATCCAAGAACATCAAGTCAAAAACTTCCTGCATCAATAGGATATAAAAAAATATTAAAAAAATTAGCAAAAAAATACAAGGCAAAACATTTAATTAAAAAAGACAAGCCAAAAGAAGGTAAAAAATCTGATCCTGCACACCCATCAATATATCCTACAGGAGATACACAAATATTATCTGGCCAAGACGAAAAAATATATGATTTAATTGTTAAAAGATTTCTATCATTATTTTGTGAAAATGCCATCATAGAAAACAAAACAGTTACAGCTAAAAAAGAAAAAATGAAATTCAAGAAAAAGGGCAAACAGATAATAAAAAAAGCATGGATGGAAATCTATCCTACTAGGAGGAAAATAGAAGAAATCCCTGACTTCAAGGGAAAAGTAGATATAAATGATTGTAAATTTGAAGATAAAGAAACTAAACCTCCAAGAAGATACTCTCCTGCTTCAATCTTATCTGCATTAGAAAAAAGAAATCTTGGAACAAAAGCAACTCGTTCAAATATCTTAGAAACTCTTTACAGTAGAAACTACATAAAAGACCAAAGCATAAAAGCAACCCCTTTAGGAATGTCCTTAATATCCTCCTTAGAAAAACACTCTCCTATAATAATAAATGAAGAATTAACAAGAAAATTTGAAGAAGATATGGAAGAAATAAAAAATGCTAAAAAATCTAAATTAGAAAAAGAAGAGCAGAAAATTCTAAAAAATGCTCAGAAAAGTATAAAGGATATTGCTAAAGATTTTAAACAACATAAAAAAGAAATAGGAAAAGAACTTATGAAAGCAATAACAAAATACAGGGAACAACAAAAAAAGGAAAACAGAATAATGATTTGTCCAAAATGTAAAAAAGGCCATTTAGCAATAACTTATTCTAAAAAAACAAAAAGAAAATTCATTGCATGTGATGCTTATCCTAAATGTAAAACAACATACTCCTTGCCACCATATGGAAAAATAAAAAAATTAGGTAAAGATAAACTATGTAAAGAATGTAAATTCCCATTATTAATGTCTATAAGAAAAGGAAAAAAACCATGGATATTTTGCTTTAACCCTAAATGCCCTACAAATAAAAAAAGGATTGAAAAATATAAAAAAAGGAAAGCTAAACAAAAAAAGAAAAATTAAACAATCTTAATACTCTCGTTTTTTAATAAAAAAATCTTAAATAAAGTTTTATTATATACCAATTTACACCTTTACTAAAGTTACTAAAGGATCTAATTCTCCCTAGTGAAACAATTCTAATACCCCTTCAAATTTTCATAATAAACCTCAAAAAAATTAAGTATAATTATACTATAATAATCCTTATAAAATTGTAACAATATCCAATAATATAAAATGGTAGATAGAATAAAAGAAATAAGGGAAATTTCTAGTGTATTCAATAATAGAAAAGAAAAGAATATGAATAGTCTGTTGAGAAAAATAGATGAATACTATAACTCAAAAGGTATGACTATTTATCCTGCAGGTTCTTGTTACAAAAGTTCTGATCATTTTGAAATATATTCTGGTAATTTAATCATCCCAGAAAACTTTGAAGAAATAAGAACAATAGACTCTGTTTTTGAAGACCCAAATTTTAAAGAATGGGTAAGAAAAAACGAAAATTAAAACCACTGTCTTAAATTCTTTTGTGTTTTTATCCTTTTCAATAACTTACTTTTTTCAAAGATAGGACTATACTCAAAGTCATATTTTATCTTACCTATCTTCTTGGCAGATTCCAACATCTCTCCTCTAGTTGCAAACTCCAGTCCTCTTTTACTCATAGCCTTCCTAACACTCTCTCTTACAACCCAAACACCAAGAGATGCCCAATAAGAAGGGTTTTCGACTCTAATGACTAAAACACTTGCTTGTCTTTTTATGCTATTCAAATACTCTAAAATAGGTAGTCTGGTTGCATAATACCCTCCAGAAGTGTTTGAAGCATACTTGGTTCTACCATCAAACCATTCATAATCTGTAGAGGCCTTAATCTCCTCACTAGGATTCCAAGAACTATTAGGAAGATATAATTCAAAAAGTTCATAGCTCCAAACCCCAGGAAATAATAAAATAATATAACTATTACCTAAAAACTCTCCCCAATGCAACTCATAATTATTTATCCATTTATAATCCTTAATCTTTTTATGAAGATACTTTCCAATCATATCATCTGTAGCAGTTATACTCCATCTAGTAGGAACAAATTTCTTATCTTTTTTTAATCCTAAAACCCCTACGGATAAAATTTTATTTAAAGAATATTCATTAAACTTTTTCTTGTAAAGCATCTCCACAGCATCTCTTGCTTTTATCTCATCATTAATAGCTTTATCAATCTGCCTAGGAACCTTAACATTTGAAACAACCTTTGCTTTTTTTAATCCTGCTTTCATCCCATGATGAGTCAAAATCTTATCTTTTTTATTTCTCATTTTTAACTTATGCTTAAGCTCAATTTCCACATCCACTGGATTAGATGCAATAGCAATCTCCTGTGCAAGGTTAACAAATCTTTTTCTTTTACGAGTATCCTTCACCTTACTTTTAAACCTTGAATTTAAAAGAGAATTTCTTAATCTTAAAACATCCTCAATTTCAAAATTATTATCTGCCCAGTATTTTTCACTATCATAAATCCAGGCATTCTTATCTCTTTGCAAAGGACTCATAATACCAATATTTACATTTGGATATTTTAATCCAGAACCAACAAAAACACTTGGAGGGCTCGCTGTATCCAGTTTAGAGATATCCTTAATATCCTTAATCTTAAAATTAGTCTCAGCTACTTTTTTAATTGTTTCAAATTTTATTTTTTTATTCATAAACTACATCCATCCTCTTTTATACATTCCTTTATCCTTTATCACAAAACTAATTTCTTTTTTAGGTAAACTTCTATGCTTTAACAACACTGCCTTTCTTTTTCCTCTCTCATTTTTAAATTCAATAATACACTTACTCCAATATTTAAATAAATCTCCTCCAACAATATTTGTTCCAGGTTTTATTCCTTTTTGCCAATCCTCTTTTGAAATAAATTCCTTATAAACCTGATTAGTTATTAAAACAGGTATCTTTTGCTTTCTTGATATTTCTGCAAGAGTCCTCATTTGAGATGCCATCTCTCTATTAACATTTTTTATCTGAAAATCATCTTCTTTCTTAGCTCCTTCAGCTAATTTTAATCTATAAAGCATAGCCATCCCATCAACAACAATCAATGTTGCATGAGTATTTTTTAATTTTTCAAGTAATTTAGAAAACACTTCTTTTTGTTCTTTAAAATTAGTTGGCTCTAAAAGAAATATATTTTTTAAAACATCATTATAATTCTCTTTTCCTACTATTTGTCTTACTCTTTCTGTAGAAAATCCTCCCTCAGTGTCTATAAAAATCACTTTATTCTCTTTCTTGGCCTGACTACACGCAACAGATATAGCAAAATTTGTTTTTCCTGATCCTGCAGGCCCTGCTAACATTGTAATTATATCTTTTTCATAACCTCCATGAAGCCACTTATTAAAATCATAGCTTCCTGTAGAAATCCTCTCTGTTTTCTTAATTGTCATATAAAATAGTACTCTATAAACTTAATAAGAATTATTATACAAAAAAACCATTAAAAGGCCTACTTCATCTCTTTAAATTCTGATGCAGTTTCATCCAAATCCTTAATTATTGCATCTACTGCTTTCTTAACTGCTTTCTTAGGTTTTTTACCTTCAACTAAAAGAATAGGATTCTTATCTGGATGTTCTCTTCTCCAAACTGCAATATCTATATCTGAATTCTTATTCAAATAAACTCTAAGAATTTCAGCCATAGTAACACTGCTGATTTCAACCTTAAGTTTTCCCTTCTCTGATTCAAGTATTTTTATTTCCATAATATAATCTCTACAATAAGAAATCTTAAACTTAATTTATAAAGGTTTTTATTCTAGCTTTTTTAAAGGAATTATCTGAACGTAATTATATCCCTTCATATTTTCTTTTTCAACCCTTATTTTTCCCTTTCTAGAATAAATAACACATGCAGAAACATCCCTTATTTTCCCATTCCTACGAAGAATTTCTTGTTTTAAATTGCTAGGCCTTACCTTATCTAATCTCTGGTAAAATTTATTATCCTTAAATCCTAATAAAGATTCATCAAAACAATATCCAAAATCCTCTTCAAGAATTTCTTCAGAAACATTGCCAAAAACAACAAAATCTCTTGTTTTATTTCTCATTCTATCCTCTTCCAAAAATCAGGTCATCTATTTCCTTTTGAGAAAGTTCTTCTTTCTTCTTAGATTGTTTTTTCTGAGATACTATCTCCACACTTTTATTTGATTTAACTCCATCATCCTCTTTTTCTTCCTCTTCTTCCCCAGAAATATCCGTGCTCATTTCAAAAGAAGTATCCTCCATTTGAACTGGCATATCATCTGAATCTGCACTCTCTCTATCTGTATTTTCAACCTGACTAATATCTCCTAAGGCATCCATTTCATTAGAACTTCCAATCTCTTCAAAATAAACCCCTTTTTCTTCTTGTTCTTCTTTTTCTTTTTTATTTATTAACTTAGAAACAAATCTTCTCCAATAAGGGGTTTTTTTCTTACTAA
The DNA here is from genome assembly GCA_964600865.1 of Candidatus Woesearchaeota archaeon. GTDB lineage: Archaea > Nanobdellota > Nanobdellia > Pacearchaeales > GW2011-AR1 > WJLC01. The sequence continues at coordinate 28,495 of CAZRJP010000002.1, forward strand.
CAACCTTATCTTTTTTCATATCTTTTAAATCAGATATAGTTATTGTTTTAGCAGACATTTCATCAAAACCCAACTGCTTTTTTCTTCTCTTCAACTTTTTATCAACCTCAGGCCTAATTATCCTTATACCTAAATAATTCTCTAATTTTTTAACAAGATCATATCCTTCTGGAACAATCCCTTTTTCTGCCATTTTAATTACTTTTTCAGGCTCATTTATCTTTTTAGCAAGTTGAGAAGTAGTCAATTTTTTATTTCTTCTTCCTCTTAAAATTACCCAATGAAAATTATCCACTAAATCTTCTCTTTTCTTTTTCTTTTTTTTCTTAACAAAACTATCAAATTTTTTATCCACTAAATTTCTTAAATTTGTTTCCTGTTCATTTAATTCTTCTTTTTCCTCTGAAACATTTTTTTTATGCTTTTTCGCATTAATCCCTGAAAGCCTAGACAACCTCTGATAATTACTCTTATCTCTTTCTGGTGCAGGACTCTTCGGCTTATTTAAATGGACATTCTCTGCAGACATACAATCATTACAAAGTTTAACGATTCCTTCTCCAGAAATAACATCAACTAATTTTTTTTCTCTTTCAGATACTCCACAATTAGAACATTTCATATCTTTAAAATGCTCCAAGCCTTTTTTAATATTTATGTAATAAATATTATACAATAAAGATTATACATAAAAAACAGGTGATTCCTTCAAAAGGGATTCAATCTCTTTTATATTCTTTGGATTTTCAATTTTCTCTCCATTAACCACTAAGGTTAAGGGTTGTTTGATATCATACTTATCTTTTAATCTATCCATTAATTCACTCTCAAGATTAACATCAAAGGAATATATTACTAATTCTTCATGCCTATTAACAACAGTATCTAGTAATCTTCCAAGCTCCTCACTTTCATCCACATAATCTCTCTCATTTGAGTAAAAAAACAAGATAGTATTGATATTATAATTACACCTTTCATTTAATGTTCTAACAAAATCAAAATGTTCTAATTCTATAAGAGTATAAAACTTTTTTCTAGAAAGAACCCTCTTATCATTCTTACCTAATTTTCTTTCTAAATCATCTATAACTCTTCCCTGAAAACCTAATGATTCTGAAATCTCCTTAAAAGATTCTTTTGAACATAAATCAGTACTAAACATATTATATTTAATTTTATTTTCAAAAATTTCATATGCAGTATCTTGTTGAAGATTAGTCACCCTTTCGAATTCTAAATAAGAAAGAGCATAGCTAACAAAAAAAACCCCTAAAAAAACAACTGTTCCTATAATAAATGCTAAAAAGTATCTCTTTTTACTTTGTATCTTCCTTGCCATATTATAATTTATATTTTAAATCTTTTAAAATTATCTCCAATTTACTTCTTTACTAAATAATGCATATACAATAGAAACTATCCACCAAAAACCAAATAAAATTGCAAAAAACAAAAAGAATAAAATAAGACTCAAATACTTACCAGGAATCTTTCCAACATTCTTTTTAGCATAATGAATATAACAAAAAAGAAATATCATAAATACTCCTATAAAGATTACAACCGGGTTACTAAAAAACAAAAAGAGTGTTCTCTCTAAAGAAAATAAACTAGTATTCAATATACTAAAAAAATCAAAATCAATATTTTGAAAAAACAGAATATTCTCATAAACATTAACAAGTGTTCTAATAAATAAATAAGAGGTAGTAAAAACTGCAAAAATTATACTTATCCAGGCAATAGGCATTACAAACATCCCTAAATCACCATATTTCTTGCTAAAAATTTTTCTATAATCCAATGTATTTTTAATCAAACCAAAATACCATCTTCTCCTTTGTACTAATAATTCCTTAAATTTAGAAGGAGCAATAGTGTAGGCAGGTGCATTCGGACAATTTTCTGTCCTATAACCTTTTGATTGTATTCTTAATGCCATTTCCAAATCCTCTGTAATATTCTCTTCATCATATCCTCCATGTTTATCAAAAAAAGATTTTCTGTAAGCAGAAAAAGCTCCAGGAGCAATATAAATAGAATCTAAATAAGCAAATGTTTTTCTCAAAAATAAACCTAATATGTACTCCATATGCTGAACTCTCTGAAGAATACTTTTAGGATCATGAATCATCATTGCAGGGGTAACAGACATAATTTTAGGGTCCTTAAAATAACGAACCATTCTTTTCATACTTTTTTCATGGACAAAAGTATCTGCATCCATACTAAAGACAATTTTCCCTTTTGCTTTTTTTAATCCCAAATTTAAAGCTGTTGCCTTACCTCCATTCTTTTTTGTAAAAACCCTTATATTTTGCTTAAGTTTTTTAGAGGTTTTTTTAGCTATTTTTAATGTATTATCTTTACTACCATCATCTATTACAATTACCTCAAAATCAGGGTAATCAGACTTAGAAATAGACCTAATTGTTCTAGCAATTGATTTCTCCTCATTATAAGCAGGAATAATCACACTAACATTAGGTAATTCCTTATCTGTATATAATGGTGTCTCTTTTTTTTCCCCCTGAATAAAACTCAAAACATAAAAACTAGTAGCAATCAATCCCAAATAAATAGATGTGTAAATAACAACTAAAATAAAATCCATTATTCCTCCTCCTTCTTATCTTCTAAATCTTCAGCCACTTGTTTCAATGGATTATCTGTTCCTACTTCAATATCAAAGTAATCATAAAAATCATCAGTTAAAGTTAACTCAAATGTATGGCCTGTTCTTTTTTTTCTAATAAGTCCTAAATCAGCAAATTTTTTTATATGATTATAAGATTTATTTCCCCTTATTTTTGCAATAACAGATTGTTTTATTGGTTGTTTATATGCAATTATAGCAAGTGTCTCTTTTTCCGCCTTAGTAAATTCAGAAGAGCCTGCAGCAAGCCTATTCACAAGATAATGATATTCTTGCCTAACATCCATCTTCCATAAACCATTTTTTTCAACGATTTCAATTACAGAATCTATTTTAGAATACTTCTCTTGTAATTTCTCTATTAGTTCCCGTATTATAATTGGATTTAAATCACTTAAAGAAATAAGCTCTTGCATTGAAAGATACTTTCCTGAAACAAAAAATACTGCCTCAAGTGTTTTCAAATCCTCTTTTTCTTTTGCCTCATCTATTTCCTCAATGGTTTTGCTACTAACATCCATAGAATAAAAAATGTTTTGAGACTTAAAAAACTTAATTATTTCTTATTCTGTCTCTTTCCAATCTGAAATCTTAAAATAGCTGCAATTCCACTCATATTTTTGAATTGATCTCCCTCTTCTGTTTCTGTAGAAACAACTTCCACATTGGAACTAATTGATTTTGCTTTTTTCTTTAATTCTTTTAATAATGGTTTATCTAAAGATTTAGATAAAACTAAAGTATCTACAGCGCCATATTTTAATGCTCTTTCAACAGGTTTTTGTTTTAATGCAGAAAGTTCAGGCTTTTCTCCAAGATTTCTAAACAATTTTTCTAAAATCTTTTTTTCATATATCATTTCTTGATCTGCTAAAATCTTTTGAGATTTTTGAACTAATTCTTTTAATCCAGATTCATCTGTGTCTCCTATATCTACTCTCCCTATAACCTTTTCCTGAAGATTTGTAACCAAATACTCTCCCTCTAAAAATTCATCTTTAGTTGGAACAGGACCTCCAAGAATAATCCCTTTTAATTTTGGATTTTTAAAAAAAGACCTTTTTGCTTCTTTTGCAATTCTCTTATAAAATTTCTTAGTTAATCCCTCAGTAATTCTATGAAATCTTTGAGCAGAATTATGAACAACATGAGAATTAGCAATAAAATTTTTATTTTCAACTTCCAAATCAATCAATTCTATATCAGAAATCTCGTGATTAATTAATGATATTTTACTTCTACTTCCATCATCAAAAACTAAATCATCTCCATTAATTAATTTGCCCGCAGTCTTTTCAACTATCTTTTCATTTTCATAAACAAAAAATAAATGATTTCCAGAAGAGATAATAGGGGGATATTTTGTTAAAGATATCTTATAATAATCTTTTTTATTAACTTTCCATTTTTTCAAAACTTTAGAATAAATTTGTTTGTTTTGATTAAAATCAAAACCTTTAATATAATCTCCTTTTTTAATATCTTTCAATTTAATTTTACTTTTATTTTTTGTATTCACAATTGTCTCTGGAGAAAGGCACTGCCCGCCTGCCCTTACTTTAGAAGGAACACCTGAAGTCATTTTATGAATAACATTTATTCTTTTCCCTTCCAACAATCCAATAGTTGCTTCTTTTCTATCCATAACAATTAATCCATAAACTTCCTCAACCTCTAATTGTTTTTTTAATGGCTCTAAAACAAAATCTTTGTCACATCTATATAATCTTGTTTTTAATGGGATAGGCGGTTCAATTGCCCATAATCTAATATCCTTTTGTCCTTCAGATTCAGCAACATTCCCAGAAAACAATGCTAATCCATTTTTAGGTGTTTTTTTCAAACCTTTCAAATGCCTAATAATTTTTTCCAAAGCATCAGTAACATTTTTTTTAGTTGAAGATGATTTAATGTTCTTTGCAGTAGATGTCTCTGCTTCAAGTTGCCTTTGGGCTGCATTAACATCATAACCTGCAGAAACATAAACTGAAATAAGCTCAGTATGTCTCCCTCTATATTCACTTAATTCCTCAACAATCTCTTCAAGTTCATCTTTATCTAATGGCATTTTATATTATAAAAAGAAAACTATGTTATTTAAAATCTACTCTAAACTTTTTGCCTTGTTTTATTTTTATAGAATGAGTCACATTCTTTAGGTCTTCTAACAATCCCTTTTTAATAAGACTATAATCTTTCTTTGTAAGAGTCAACTCAATATCAGAATTCATGGATTTTTTTGCCTCTGTTTTCTTTTGCCTTACTTTAGTTATAATCTCTATTAATTTTTCCCAAACAGGCTTATTAAATTCCTTATCAGGTAATTTTAATTCCTTAATTTCAGGCCAAGAAGAAATGTGAATACTTTTTTCCTTTTCATGTCCTTTATCCTTAAAATGCTCTTGATAAATTTCTTCAGTAATAAATGGCATTATTGGTGCAATCATTTTAACAACAACTAATAATGATTTATAAAGAGTATATTGTGCAGATTTTTTACTGTTTCCTTTACCTTGATAAACTCTCTTTTTAACAATCTCAAGATAATTATCACAAAAATCACTCCAGAAAAAGTGTTCAACCTTTTGCTTGGCTTTTGAAAGTTCATACTTTTCAAAATCATTTGTCACTTTTTGTATTAGCAATCCTACCTTAGTCAAAAACAACTCATCAATTTTTTCTAATTTACTATGCTTTTTTTTATCAAAATCCTCTAAATTCATAAAAACAAATTTTGAGGCATTAAGCAATTTTCTAATTAACTTTTTTCCTGTGATTAAATCCTTATCTGAAAAAGATGTTGCCACTCCTGGACCAATTGAGGCAGAAAGATATCTTAATGCATCTGCACCATGTTCTTCAATGACCTCTGTAGGAGAGATTCCATTTCCTCTTGATTTTGACATTTTGTGCCCATCTCTTCCTAGAATCCACCCATTAATGTAAACATTTTTCCAAGGATTTTTATTGTAATGCAACTGAGATTTTACAATAGTATTAAAATCCCAAAAAGTGATTATGTCTTGTCCGTTTCTCCTTATATCAAAAGGCTTATCTTTAATCTTATCATAGATTTTTGTCTCTTTTAATAAATCTTTAACAATCGTTGGAGTAAGTGCTGAAGTTGCCCATGTATTCATAATGTCTTTTTCAGGGACAAAATCATTAGAATCACACTTAGGATTAGGACATTCTTCAACAGGGGGTTTAGATTCAAGAGGGTCTATAGGCAAATCTTTTTCATTTGCTAAAATAACCTCATCACACTTAGCACAATACCAAACAGGAAAAGGAATACCAAAAGGTATTTGCCTAGAAATACACCAATCCCATTTTAAACCCTTAACCCAATTATTATACCTATTAATCATATTGTCGGGAATCCATTCTATCTTTTCTCCCCATTTCAACATCTTCTCCTTTAAATCCAAATATTTAATGAACCATTGTTTTTTGTTGATAAATTCTATTTCTGTTCCACATCTTTCACAAACATTTACTGGATGTGTAATTTTTTCCTGATTAATTAAAAGCCCTTTTTTCTTCAAGTCCTCTAAAATTGCTTTTCTCGCTTCCTTAATTTTCATTCCCTTGTACTTTCCTGCTATATCCCTCATCTCTCCTTCTGAGGTTATTGCTTCTTTTATTGGAAGATTGTATTGTTTCTGCCATTCCATATCTGTCTGGTCCCCAAATGTAGCACAGTAAGCAATGCCTGTTCCTTTTTCCATATCTACTTCTTCATCTTCTAAAATAGGTACTTCAATATCAAACAAAGGAATTTTTGCTTTTTTTCCTTTCAAATGCTTGTATCTTTTATCTTTAGGATTGTAAAAAACAGCAACACTTGCAGGAAATAATTCTGGTCTTGTTGTAGAAATAATTAAATCCTCTCCATCTGCTTTTATTTTAATATCATTAAAAGTACTCTGAACATCTTTATCCTCTAATTCTACTTGTGCAATTGTAGTCTGACAATTAGGGCACCATAAAGCAGGAGCATCTATTCTATATTCTCTTCCTTGATTATAAAGATCAATAAAACTTTTTTGAGAAATTCTCCTAGCTCTTTCACCAATTGTCGAATAAAATATATCAAAATCTGCAGAAATTCCTAATCTTTTAACCTGCCTTAAAAATTCTGGAATATATTTTTCTTTAATTGTTTTTAGAGATAATTCAATAAAATCCTCTCTTTTCATTTTTTTAGAATCTACTTTATTTTCCTTTTCTACAAGTTTTAAGGTAGGCAGACCATTATTGTCAGTTCCAAACGGATTCAAAACATTAAACCCTTGCATTCTCTTAAACCTAACAAAAAAATCCTGTTGTGAGTCTCCAAAAGCATGTCCCATGTGAAGGTCTCCACTTATTGTTGGTGGAGGAGTATCAACAGAAAAAACCTTTTTACTATCCTCTTCAGAATCAAATTTGTAAATATCATTCTTCTCCCAATACTTCATCCATTTATTTTCTATTTTCTTAAAATTAAACTTCTTTTTAGCCATGAAATACCTACAATAAGAAACTTTTAAAAACTATCTGTCTCTAATAAAAATATGGCAGAAAACTCCGCTAATCTTTCAGCATTTGGGGGCTTAATGAAATATGAAGAAGAATTCCCTAGTTTATTTAATCTTAAACCAACACATGTTATGTTATTTATTGCATTAATAATAACACTAAGAATATCTTTAGGAGTGATATTTACTTAAAATGATTCCAGGACTAGGTGGTTTAGGCGGAGGTCTAAATCCAAAAAAAATGCAGGCAGTTATGAAAAAAATGGGTATTGATCAAGATGAAATTCCTGCAAAAGAAGTCATAATTAAAAAAGAAGATGGGAGTGAAATCCAAATAACAAATCCTTCTGTTACTAAAATAACTATGAAAGGGCAAGAGACATTTCAAATAGCAGGAGATATTTCTGAAAAACAAGGAATTAGCGAGGAAGACATTAAAACAATAATAGATAAAACAGGGTGTAGTGAAGAAAAAGCAAAAAAAACCCTAAAAGAAACAGAAGATTTAGCTGAATCAATCATGAAACTCTCTTAAACTGGTTTTTTAATAATTAAACTAAAACACCATAATATATTTGAATTAATAATCACTCTCTATTATATGGAAAAATTCTTAGACAACCTAATTGAGGCAGATAGAATAATTAAAAAAACAGATCATATGATATATGTGAGTTACTCTTTAGTTAAAGATAAAAAAATTCTTTTAAAAGTGCTTATAGAAACTAAAAAAGCCATTGTTAAATGTATTAACTATATCTTACAATATGAGTATTTATACAAAAGAATCCGTTTATCAAAAGATCCAAAGGAGAATCTTAGAACATTTAAAGTAAAATGTGCAAAGAGATATGATATTAATATAAATGAAATAAAATTAATATCTGAGTTATTTCAAATAATCGACTTACATAAGAATTCTCCAATGGAATTTAAGAAAAAAGAAGCCATTGTGATCCTTTCTGAAGAATCTAAACCAAAAAAAATAACTCTTGAAGACATAAAAGAATTTGTAGAATTATCAAAAAATATTCTTAAAAAGATAAAAAAAGCACGAGAAATATGGTTTTAAGGTGTTTTTTTAAGTAAAAAAAGATTATTAATGCAAATTTGATTAGAAAAGTATAAAAACCCTAATATCTTCTTAAATCGTGCATCAAAATAGGTGTTTTTTAGGTTTTTATGGAAAAAATAATGCAAGAAAAAATAAGTGCAGACCACTTACTTTACGTGAGTTTAAAATATACAAAGACATGTGATGTAATTAGAAATCTCCTTCTAAGATGGAAAAATATGATTAAAACTTCTATAAATAAAACATTAGAACATGCTAAAAAGAAAAAAAAGATATCTTCTGTCCCTACTAGTCCAGTAAAAAAAATAGAATCAATGAAAAAACTATTCAAAAAAGACAAAAACATAATGAAAACTATCAAATTCTATGAAATGCTTAGAAAACTTGAAAATTTAAGAACAAATAGGATTGGAGAATTTAGAAAAAATGTTTGTTTAAAAATATATTATCAAGGAAAAGAGATTAATGTTGATTTAGAACAATTAAAAGAATATGCTGACATGCTAGAAAAGTTTATAAGTAATACTAAACAATTTCTTCTATCGTAAGAATCAAATTCTTACAAAATTAAGTAAAGAATATAAAGGCAAATAATTTTATTTATAAAATGGCAAAAATAATTATAATATCATCTGGAAAAGGCGGCGTAGGAAAAACAACTACTGCTATTAATCTTGGAGCTGCAATGAATCATTTTGGTAAAGATGTTTTAATTGTTGATGGAAACCTAACAACACCAAATATTGGGGTTCATCTTGGTTCTCCAGAAGTTCCTATAAATCTAAATCATATATTAAATGGTGATGCAGAAGTTGCAGAAGGCATTTATGAACATGAATCTGGATTAAAAATAATCCCTTCATCATTATCTGTAAAAGAATTAGAAAAACTAAAACCAGAAAAATTAAAAGACCTTGAAAAAGATCTAAAAAAAGTTGCAGATTATATTATTGTAGATAGTGCCGCAGGACTAAGTAAAGAAGCTACATCTGCCATAGAATTAGGAGATGAATTAATAATTGTATCTAATCCAGAGATGACTGCAATAACAGATGCATTAAAAGCAGCAAAAATAGCAAATAATATGAAAAAAGATATTAAAGGCGTTATTATGACAAGGGTTAAAAAAGATCATGTTGAAATGTCTCCAGAGACAGTAAAAGAAATGTTAGAGATCCCTATCTTAGGAATGGTTCCCGAAGACATAAGAATTAAAGAAGCACTAAATGAAAAAGATGCAGTAATTCACACTCAACCAAAAAGTAAATCTGCTAGAGCATATAAAGAAATAGCTGCTCAAATTCTAGATGTAAATTATGATTCTTCTCAAGATAAAGAAGGATTTTTTGAAAGAATACTTAATGCATTTGGAATTAATTCAAAAAAGAACAAATAAAAAACTTAACTAATTTTCATTCCTGGTTCTGATTCTTTTCCGGGATTTAATAATGAAACCTTACTATGATCATCATTACTCGCAGCTAAAAGCATTCCCTGGCTTGTTATACCCATTAATTTTCTAGGTTTTAAATTAACAATCATTACTATTTTCCTATCTTGCAAATCTTCCTTAGAATAATATTTTTTTAATCCAGCACAAAGAGTTCTTTCACCAAATTCTGGGCCTACATCTACTGTCATTTTATAAAGTTTATCAGCTCCATCTATATCTTCTACCTTTTTTATCTGAGCCACCCTTAAATCTAACTTACTCCAATCATCAAATGATACAATATTTTCTTCACTCATTTTTATCTTTTTTAACCTCTATCTTTTCAAAAAGAATGCTTTCTTTTTTAATCTTGTCCTTAGAAAATTGATTTATTATTTTTTCAGAAGATTCAGGTATAAATGATTTCAAAAATTCTGCTATTTGCAAAATACTCTTTTTTAAATTAAATAAAACCTCCTTATCCTTACTCTTCCATGGTCTTTTCTCTTGAACATACTCATTGCAAATATCAATAAAAGCAAATATCTCATTTAATGCCTTATCTATTTCATAATTCTCCATTAATCCTTCAATTTTTTTACGATTTAATTTTTCAATTAACTCATTCTTATCTCCTTTTTCAACACCATATTTTTCTATTAAACCACTTACACGAGAGATTAAATTTCCTAACTTATTAGCTAACTCATTATTATATCTTTCAACTAAACCTTTTTCAGAAACATCTCCATCATGCCCAAAAGGAATATTTCTTGCCATATAATATCTAACAGCATCTGCACCATATTTTTCTATAAGTTCCTTAGGATCTAAAACATTCCCTATACTTTTACTCATCTTTTTTCCGCCAACAGTAAAAAACCCATGAATAGCAAGATTTTTTGGTAAAGGCAAATCCATTCCCATTAATAATGCAGGCCATATTGTTGCATGAACTCTAAAAATATCCTTAGCCATTAATTGAACATCTGCAGGCCAAAATTCCTCAAACTTATTATTAATTTTTAGTCCAGTAACATAATTCCAAAAAGCATCTGGCCATACCCAACTACAATGATCCTCATCAAAAGGAAGTGTAATCCCCCAATAAACCTTTTCTTTTAATCTAGAAATAGAAATATCCTCTAATCCAGATTCAATAAATTTGATTATCTCTTTTCTTCTCTTCTTAGGAACAATATTATACTCTCCACTTTTTATTAATTCTAAAAGTTTATCTTGAAACTTAGAAAGCTTAAACATATATGCCTCTTCTTTTTTTAACTCTGGTTTCTTATTGTGCAATGGACATTTTCCGTCCTCTAAATCTTTTTCAGTTAAATACTGTTCACAACCAACACAATAATAAGATTCATAACTTCCCTTATAAATTAATTTTTTATCATATAATTTTTTAAGCATATCTTGAACGATTTTTTCGTGTTTAGGATTAGTTGTCCTAATAAAAAAGTCATTAGAAATATTCAATAATTTAAAAACTTCTTTCCATTTTTTCACTATCTCATCAACAAATTCCTTTGGTTTCTTTTCTTTTTCTTCAGCTATATCCTGAATTTTTTGACCGTGCTCATCTGTTCCTGTTAAGAAAAAAACATCTTTTCCCTTAAACCTATTCCATCTAGCCAAAATATCTGCAAGTAATGTTGTGTAAGCTCCTCCTAAATGAGGTGCGGCATTAGTGTAATAAATTGGTGTTGTGACATAAAATTTATCTTTATTTTCCTTACTGTTTGATTTCTCCTTCATAAAAAAGAAAAAATAAACAGGTATAAAAATCTAACTAAAACATCAAAGAATTAAAAGAAATTATCAATTAATAACTTATTCATTTAAAGACTTCTTCATTTCCTTTTGAATCTTTTTTTGAACATATGCTTCTAATCCATCTCTCCCAATTGTTTTTCTGTCATAAAGTCTTTCATCTTTTCTTATTTTACCCTTATAAATATTAGAAAGATTTCTTTCATCAATATGTACATAAGATGAAAAACTCATCACGCAATAATTAAGATTCGCTGCATCTCCTGTTCTTTTCTCTAATTCATCTACAGGGGATAATTCATTGATTATTCTTGAGGAGATATTTCTTATTTCCCTATTGTCATTTATTATAGAAAAATGATATTGGATGTTTTCATAGCTAGGATTAGGAATAAAATTCCACCAAAGCTGTCTCTTTATTTTATGCTTTTTTTGCTCTGATCCCATAGATTATCCTAATCAAAATTCTTTTATAAAAATTATTGTAGACTATTGCAATCAATAAATATAAAAGACACAAGAAACTTTCAAAAATATAAAATATTATAAAAAGAGGTTATGGCAAAGAAAAAACCAGAAGATTCAAAGAAAGTAAAAAAACTTAAACACCAAGCCAGGCGAAGAAGCATTAGAGAAGGTATATTTGCAGCATCAGAAAATTCATTTGGTTTTAGATTTTTATCCCCTTTTGCAATTGCAATTAATGCAAGTAATTCAATGGTTGCTATGCTAGGTTCTATCACAGGTCTTCTTGGACCTTTAAGCCAATTATTTGGTTCAAAATTAATAGATAAATACTCTAGAAAGAAAATCCTCCTTAAAGCAATCTTCTGGGCAGCACTAATATGGTTACCTATGATTCTACTGGCAATTTTATATCATTATAACCTAGTAAGAGGAGTTTTACCTCTGATGTTTATTTTCTTCTTTGGAATAAGAGTTATCTTAACTAACATAGGGGCTCCTGCATGGTTTTCATGGATGGGAGATATTGTAGATGACGAATTCAGAGGGAGATGGTTCTCTAAAAGGCAATTAATTGTAGGATTTATATCTATAATATTAGCAATTGCCGCGTCATTCTTTTTGGATTTTGTTAAAAACTATTCTTTAACAATGGCAGGATTTGGTATATTATTTGCATTAGCAATGATCTCTAGGTTAACTTCTTGGAAATTACTAAAAGGCCAGTATGAACCAAAACTAGAATTAAAAAAAGGAGAAGAATTTCCTTTCTTAGACTTTCTACTAAAATCTCCAAAAAATAATTTAGGAAGATTCACTCTATTTAGGGCCAGTCTTGCATTTGCACAAGCAATAGGTTCTTCTTTATTTGCAGTTTATCTATTAAGAACAATTGGATTTGATTATAAATTTTATATGTTTATAACAATAGCCGGAACAGTATTCTCATTATCTCTAATTGAATTATGGGGGAAATTCGCAGATAGATATGGAAATTATACTACACTTATAATAACATCATTCTTTATCCCTTCTATACCTATATTATGGATACTTTCAAGATCACCAATATATCTTATTCTTGTTCCTTCTATTATTGGAGGGATAGCATGGGCAGGATTTAATCTTGCTTCAAGTAATTTTATTTACGATAACACCTCTCCTGAGAAAAGGGGAAGAGTAGTATCTTATTATAATATGTTCCTAGGAATAGGGACATTCCTTGGAGCAGGACTAGGAGCTATTTTAATCAAATATATTCCATCATTCTTATCCTTAGAGCCAATTGTAATCATCTTTATTATATGTGGTTTAGCAAGAATGGCAGCAATAATGATGGGATTATATAATATTAAAGAAGTGAAAAAAACAAAAAAGTTTAAGAGAAAATCCCTAAAAAATATTATCTTAAAAGAAACACCACGCACTCTACACGAAGAAGCACATCAAATAATGTCTATTAAAAAATACCTAATAAATTCATAATAAACTAATTAAACAAAAATTATCCAAAAACTTTTAAACAAGGTAATAGTTTTCTAAATATGTTCAAAAGAAAATGTAAGAAATGTAAAAAAATCATCAATAAAAAATTTGATTTCTGCCCTTATTGTGGAACACCTGTAAAAAACAACTCAAAAGGTAAATGGGGATTTTTAGGGAAAGACGACACTCTTAACCAAAACATGAACTCCTCAGAAGATTTCTTTGGTTCAAAAATGTTAAACAAATTTATAGGAAATGCAATGAAAATGATTGAAAAAGAAATACAAAAAGACTTTGCTAAACAAAATAAAAATAAAAATAAGAAAAATCTTCAAATATATATCAATGGAAAAAGAATACCTATAGGTAAAAGAAAAGTAAACAATATTAGGAAAAGGAAACCCAATAAAAAAAGAAAGAAGAAAATTTCGCTTCCTGAAAAAAAACTAAAAAACTTTTCCAAATTACCTAAAGAAACCCCTCAAACAAATGTTAAAAGATTATCAGATAGTATTATTTATGAAATAAATATTCCTGGAGTTAAATCTAAAAAAAGAATTTCTATAAGACAATTAGAAAACAGCATTGAAATAAAAGCTGTTACTAATGACAAAAAAAAGGCCTATCATAAAACAATAAATGTGGGGCTTCCTATTGTAAAATATAATTTAAAAAAGAAAAAACAAAAACTAATTCTTGAACTAGCCACGAAATAAACCCAAACATCAAACAAAATATGACATTTTCCTTAATTCATAAAACTTATAAATGAATTAGACATTTAAATTGTGAGTGAGCCTTTAAGCTCTAACCTAATCTATTGATCAGATTAAGTTGGCTTATGAGCCTGTAGCTCAGTCTGGTCAGAGCACTACATTCTGTTATAGAATAAAATCTATACAGAAGGTGATTCTGATAAGGTAGGGGTCCACGGTTCAAATCCGTGCAGGCTCATTCATATTCTATTTATATTAAAGATAATTGAATTAAAAATAAGAATCCTGTGCTAGACCAGGACATATGTCCTAGGCAAAACCAAAAATTAGTTCTGAGATGA
>CAZRJP010000003.1:0-26319 GCA_964600865.1 Candidatus Woesearchaeota archaeon
TATTTTAATATTTGGGGATTAAAGTAGTGGGTGACATATATCTGTAGGAAGCACAGGCATACAAAATCATTAATAATTTTTGACTATCTTAACATTTCTCTAAATTTTACTCTCCATTTTTGGGGGAACATATTTTTCACTTTTTTAGGAATAAATTGATTTAGGATAACAATTGGCTTAGAACTTTTTTTAATCACTTTATTATATTTTTTAAACGAGGGCTTGAATGGACCAACATTTAAGAATTTCAATACGTCGTTATATGTTTTTTCTGGTTTTGATTTTAGGTCTTCAAATTTAATAACTTTAACGTTTTTCCCAAAAACTTTTTTAAAAAGATCTACTCCCTTTTTAAATTCTCCAATATTCTGAACAATATCCTCCCTAATGTTTCCTTGTTTTTCAAAGCCTTTTCTAAAATTATTGTACGATTCAATAACTTCTTCTTTTTTTCTAATCATAATCAGAATTTTTGCATCCTGGTTAAATTGTTTTATCTTTTTAGCAGCATTTTTTGAATAAATGTAATGAACTGATTTTTCTCCCACATACTTTGCATTTTTTGCTCCATTGAAAAGTTTGAGATATTCTTTTTCATTTTTAATCAACTTTTTCTTCACAACATCTTCTGCAAAATAAAGTGGTTCTATAACTAAATTAAAATAGATTTGAGGATGCTCACTTAACCAATTCACCATAGAAGTAGTCCCACTTCTTGGTACCCCAACAATAAATAGATTAGGATATTTCATTTTAATATTTTTTTAATTTCCTTTTTTATTCTATTCATTTTGATGTTTTTAATATCTCGGTTCTCTCCGACTATGATCACACTATTTTTCAAAGGCCCATTCAAATCTAGATTCACTGGACCTTCTAATGCAATAACCTTTGTTCCAGAAATCCACGCCAAGTGCATAGGACCTCCATCATTAGCAATAACCAATTCACTTTTTTTAAACAAAAGAGACAATCTTCTCAAATTAAAATTAATTACTTTTAAACAATCTGGATTCTTTAAATGGAGAGAATTTATAACTTCCTTGTCGTTCTTTCCCCCACTAAGAATTATCTTGACATTAGGATGTTCTTTTCTGACCCATTTAATCAGGATGTCTAATTTAGAGAGATCAAATTGTTTTTTAGCGTAACTTGCTGCAGGACAGATACAAATATATTTTTTCAGATTATTTTTCTTTAGAAATGATTCAATTTCTAAACCATCTGATTTATCAGTAATAATCTCTGGCCAATAGTTTTTAACATTAAAATCTAGAACCTTTGCAACTAAATCCATATCAAACTTAATCGTATGTTCTATTTTTTCATATTTTATTGGGTGAGTTAAAAGAGGTTTACCTCCAGTAATATTATAGTAGGAAGCTCTGTTTTTAATATTACACATCCACATAAAGAAAAACATATTCCAGAAGCTAGCCCTAATATCAAATGCAAAATCGAATTTTTCCTTTTTTATCCTTTTTCTAATCTTTAAGTATTTCTTAAAGGATTTTAGAGATAATGATCTCCAGAACATACCAAAAGGAATGATTTTATCTACATTGGGGTTTTTTTCTAATAATGCTTTTGAACTCTCTGGAACCATCGCAGTGATTTCCACAGAAGGAAATTTCCTTTTCAATTCTCTATATATTTGAGTACATAACGCAACATCTCCTATATGATCATTTCGTATAATAAGAATTTTTTTGAGTTTCTTGAGTTTCTTGGGTTTACTTTTAATAAATAATCCAAGAATTTTATCCAATATATATGAAATAAATGCCCTTTTTTTTGTTTGCAACCTTGTTTGGTATTTTGTATAATCTGGCATGTTTGTTAATCCAATCAAAAGTTTTTAAAATCTCCTATGATCTATTGTTTAATGAGAATAAATTCTTATTTCAATCAAAAATTTCCCAAATCAGATAAGCTTTTTACAAATAGTGGGCGATCTGCCCTACAGGCAGTAATAGAAGATTTTAATCTTCAGGAAACAACGATGGTTCTTCCTGCATACCTTTGTTCGGACATATTTGTTCCATTATTAATTCAAAATAAAATCAATCCCATTTTTGTAGATATTCCTAAGAACAGCTTTAATATTAGATTCGCAGATGTAAAAAAATCCCTGAAAGATAAATCCATTAAATCCATTTTAATAGTCCATACTTATGGCAAGGTAAATGAGGATATTCTGAGAATAAAAGACCTCTGTAATAAAAAGAAGATAATTTTAATTGAGGATTGTGCTCATTGCATACCTCATTCATTTAATGGGCAAACCATAGGAGGAATTGGAGACGCTTCAATTTTTAGTTTTTATAAGATGTTTGGCATGCCATTAGGAGGGATTTATATTAGGAATTCTGGAAAGATGAAGATTACTTCCAGACCCTATAAGTTAACACTAAACAATTTTTTGGGTTTTCTTAGAAAAACAATTATTGGAAGGGGAGCAATTTCTTTAGCAAAATCATTTGGATTAAAAAAGAGATTCAATCCCTCTAAAATAGATAAAATTGATGTAATTGGGCCTCCATCTATTTTTCAAAAGTCTAGAATTAAAAGGGAATTTGTTGATTTTAATCTAAGAAATAAAATGGGAAAAAAGATTTATTCAAAATTAGAAAGAAGATTTTCAAAAAAACTTCCAAAAAAAGAATTTCTAGAAAATAATTCTTTTTACTTATTGCCTCTCTTAGTAAAAAATAGAGATAAAAGATTTAAGGAATTAATTTCTAAGGGGATAAGATGTAATAAAGCATGGGACAATCCTCCTGTTTTAGATAGAAGATTAAAATCTAAACTCAAAATGCCTGTTTTTAGAAATACTTCTGAAGCATCTTCAAAAGTCATTTCAATTATAATCAATCCTCAGTGGACCGAAAAAGATATCAAAAGAATCTCTACTTCCTTCCCTTAAACTTCTTATTTAGCCACCAGAAAACTTTGGAATTTCTAACAAGTTTCCTTCCTAATGCCTTGCGAATTGAATAAGATTTTTGAAAATAAATAACTTTCCCCCATTTCTCCTTGAATTTATTTATTCCTTGAAGATGACCTTTCGCATTTATCTGCCATCCTCCCAAATCAAATTCTTCAAAGCCCTTTTTCTTACTCCAAAGAATACATGCCCAATATAAAAGATTATTTGGTTGCATCTTTTGGTACTCCTTTAATGAAGCATTAAAATACAGACGAGGAATTTTAATGTTGTAGATATCTTTAAAAAATATTCCTGCTCCTGCAATTATTTTATTCTCCTTTTTGCATACAAACAATGCAACACTATTTTTCTTTAATGATTCTAATGATTCTGGAGCTGACCCTCCACAAATTATTGTCTGTTCATAGATTTTATAAAGCTCTTTCCAATCTTCTTCATTAGTGGTTTTTTTAATAATCAGGCCCTCTCTTTGAGCACGGCCAATTCCCCATCTAGCATCTTTATGAAGATTTCTCTTTATTTCATCAATAGAAGGTTTTAAGTTAACAATAACAGTAGCATTTATGTCTTTCATTTTATGTCTTCATAATTATTTTTACGCAGATTTCGTATTTTTTTGAATAATTTATGTTTTGGAGTCCTCTTAACTGCAATATATATGACATCCTGAGATAGTTGTTGAGGAAGAGGAATAGTAAATCTTTCAGTTAGATTAAATCCACATCCTTTTATCTCCTTAAGGTTGAAACCGGTGTGCCACAACATCTTAAGAATTATTCTTCTTGGGAATAGGCTTATATGGGTGTCTTCAAAATAGTATTTCAGATTCATAATTAGATCTGAAAAAATTACAGGAAGAAAGTAGGGATTAGGTGTTTCCATAAGTAAAATACCTCTTTTTTTTAAGATTCTATTCATTTCTCTAAGGGTTTTTAGAGGGTTTTCTAAATGTTCTATAACTCCACTCAAAACAATCACATCTATGGAGTTCTTTTTGAAAGGAAGTTTTTTTGTCACATCTCCTTTTATCAACTTTTTATAATTTTTAGGCTTTTTTTTAGGGATGTAAATGTCTACTCCAGTAACATCTCCTCGTAAAAAAGGATTAGGTAGCAAGGAATATCCTATATCTAGAACTTTTCCCTTTTTGGAATTGGCAATTTTTGCTATTTTCTTTAAACGATAACCATATTTCTCTTTCATTTTAAATTATTAATTATTCATTGTTTTTAATTTTTATCTTTTTTGGTTTTAAATTGTTCTGTATTTACAATAGGGAGGACATGACAAAAATATTTGAATATTAGGCAAAATTGTTTAAAATAATGAAAAATATAAGGAAAAATAGAGATTCTAATTCAAAAAAAGAAAACAGTTTATGTAGGAATGAGTGCAGATTTAGTTCATCCAGGCCATTTAAATATTATTAATGAGGCAAGGAAATTAGGCAAGGCGATTGTTGACATTCTTACTGACAATGCTGTCGCTAGTTACAAAAGACTCTCTTTTATGGGCCTTGAACAGAGAAGATTAATTGTGGGGAATTATCCGGAGAGTGGAGGCAACAATCCATCAAGATACTCTTAGATATGTTCCAAATCTTAGAAAAATAAAAACCTCTTTGTTGTTCATAGGGATGATTGGGGACATGGAAACCAAAAAGAAACTCATAAAGGAGTTATAGAGAATCTCAAGGAATGGAGAGATGAAAATTAATTGAGGTTTCATATACTAAAGATATTTCTTCAACAAAATTGAATAATGCATTAAGGGACAATAGGTTTACTCCAGAAAGAAGGAAAAATAATCCAAGGATGTTGAGCAAAAGAAGATTTAGAAATAATATTAAAAAAGATCTATTTATTTATTTATTTATTTCTATAAACCCAGAATTTTAATAACCAAAGCATATTAGCCAAGATTTCAAAAGCAAATAATATCCAAATATTTGTAAAGAGGACCGCAATACCGATGAGAATTCCTTGGATCCCATTATCAAATCCAACTATCCCTTTTATTTTGCAGGATATAGTTTCTTCAAAATCTTCAGCTATCTTATTTTTATTTGAAAATTCTATTTGGGCAATGAGAGAAGTAGTGATTATTATAAATAATCCAAACACCCCAAAAAGACCTATCCACAGATAGTCTAAGAAATACCCTGCAAAAGATATACCAATGAAAATCCGATTGTCCCAAGAATTTCATCTAAGTATACCCATACTTTTTCTCCTACTTTTTTAATTGTTTTATATTATATCTGGCCACCTCCCCATCAGAGCGACATAGAATGATGGCGAAGTTTACCAAAATCCAGTAATTTAGATACATTGAATAAATAATTAAGAAATCTGTAATTAAACCTAATAAAGTAATAAAATTTGCAGAAACCTTTATGTATAAGTAGAAAACAGTGTAACGGTCTTTATCAGGGGCTTTTTGTAATTTTTTAATTTTGTGGTAAACTAATCTAACCACGTAAATTACAATACAATAAGCTTTTTAATATGTCCTAGTTTGTTTTTTATATGAATTTGGCATTATCATTTGATACTGAACCAGACTTACACACAAAGGAGTACAAGGGAATCACCAAAGGAATTCCAAAAATTATTAAATTATTAAATAGGCACAAGATTAAAGCAACGTTCTTTGTTACTTGTGATTGTATCAAAAAACACCCGAAAATATTTAGGAATCTCCAAAAACAAGGTCATGAGATTGCTTTGCATGGCTATATTCATAAGAGAATTGACGACATGTCTGATCAGGAAAAGGAAAATCAACTGAAGGAGTCAATAGCTTGTTTTAAAAAATACCTTAAAAAAGCCCCAAAAGGTTTTAGGGCACCTCAATTCTCAATTGATGAGAAAACCTTGGATTTATTAGAGAAGTATGGGTTTAAGTATGACTCTTCTATTGCTGCTTTTGATTTATCTCAATTGTTTTTTCATAAGAGATTTGGTCACTGGGCAAATCAATTCTTTTCTCCAGTAAAAAAGTACAAAATAAGAAAAAACCTTTATGAAGTTCCTCCGACAGTGATATTCATTCAATTCACTTCCTTGGCATTAAGGATTTTTCCAAGTTTTTTAACAAAGATTTATTACCTATTCTTGAAAATGTTTTATTCAGATGTAGTCTTTTATGCACACTCCTGGGATTTTATTACTCTTAAGCAAAGTAAGGTTATGAGACATTTTCCAAAAAGGGATTTCATCAAGAAATTTAGAGAATTTTTAAGGCATGTATCTAAAAAATATAAAAAAGATAAATTTACAACAATGTTTAATTTAGTAAAAAAACAAAAATAAAATGAAAAAATTAAAGATACTCGAGTTGACAAATTACTCTGCAGGTACTTGTGGGGTTTGGCAGAGAGTAAAGCAGGAATCAAAAGCGCTTTCTAAAAAGTACGAAGTAAGAGTTTTTAGTTCTAATTTCGTTAAGGGGTTAGATAAGATTGCTCCCCAAAAGGAGAGGATGAGGAAAGTTAAGATAATTAGATTTCCCGCAAAAAAACTAGGAGGAGAGAGCTTTATGAAGTGGGATTTTGAAAAAGCTGCTATTGATTATAATCCAGATGTGATAATTACACATTCATATAGGCATATGCATACAACAAAAGCCATTGAGATAGCAAAAAAAATAAATGCTAAAGTATTTTTAGTTACTCATGCCCCATTTGCAAGATCTTCTACAAGATCATTTATCCAAAAAGTAATTGTTAAGGCATATGACACTTTTATTGGGAAAAGAACATTGAATAGTTTTGATAAAATTTTGGCCATAACAAAATGGGAGATTCCATATTTGTTAAGGTTAGGAGTTAAAAAACAAAATATAATGTATATTCCAAATGGCATTCCAAAAGAATTCTTTAATCAAAAAAAATTCAAAGAACAAAATAAAATACTCTTTTTGGGAAGAGTATCCCCAATAAAATATTTAGAAACACTGGTTCTTGCAATGAAGTTTGTTAAAGGAAATATAAAATTAGAGATTGTAGGTCCAGCAGAAAAAGAATATCTTTCAAAATTAAAAAGATTGATTAAATCAAAAAAGTTAGGTAGTAAAATTAGGTTCTCTAAGCCAGTGTTTGATGTGAAAAAGAAAATAAAGAAAATAGATTCTTGCAAAATATTTGTTCTTCCAAGCAAGAGTGAGGGAATGCCCCAATCTCTTGTAGAGGCCATGGCAAGAGGGAAAATGGTTATAGCAAGCAATAATCCTGGAACAAGGGACCTGATAGAGGATGAAAAAAATGGATATTTATTTGAGATAGGAGATTCATTAGGTTTGGCGAGAACAATAAATGGGATTCTTGAATCTAAATCAAATGAGAAGATTCAAAAACAGGCTAAAAAATTCACTAAAAAATTCTCTTTGAAGAATACAACTTCTAAATTAGAGGAATTATTTTGAAATTTATACCCTAAAATCATAACCCAGTACTATGTTCAAGGTATATGACATCCTTAATTTTATATCCTTCTTTATTTAGTATTCTTTTTAATACAGGTAGAGAGTATTGATATATTTTAAATCCAGTAATTTTAGTTATTGTTTGATATATTTTACAAGCGATTTTTCTTAATAGAGATACTATCTCTCTTGCGAATAAATCTAAGAAGGATATCCGATATAATATTTAGTTTAATTTTTCATTCCACTTGGGGGTTGCTCTTGCCATAACAGTTAATGATATAAGATAGTAAAAACATTTAACTAATTTAACATATATTTGTCTTCTCATATATTGAAACCAGCCCATTTTATATGATTTAGTTTTGTGTTTATGTGTATCAGTTTTAAATTCAAACTTTTTTATACCAAGAAATTTCATAATATTATTTAATTCTTTTTTAGAATTTTGATTTAATTTTTCTAATGATGTAACATAAATATTTGAAAAGAATTTCTTATAAATATTTATATATTTTTCAAAATCAGAAAATTGTTCTGTATAATCCTCTATATGCTTTCCTTTAGCTCCTTCTTTTTTAAGAAAGTTTCTCACAGAATTTAAAAAATCTTTTTTATTCCTTGTAATAAATAATATTTTTATATCTCCTAATTCTTTTTTTATCTCCACTACACTAGACAAATCTAATGCAGATAAGATAGAAAAATCTATTTTAATCTTCTTCTTGATACCTGGTCTAAAAAATTTATAATACCATTTCCTTGGTTTAAAGTATCGTGGATTCAGTATTTTTGGGTCAGAGAGAAAGAAATGATCTTTATTAAAATAATTTATCTCCTTTATATCAGGAATATATATTTCAGGATGTTGCCTTAATAAATAATATAACCATGTGGTCCCACATTTAGGAAATCCTGCAACTAATACGTTGGGTTTCACATTTCCATGTTTTTTATTCATAAAATACAATAACAAAAATTTATTTTTAAACATTTCTATCCCTTTATAAATTATTTAAATGTATTTGGTCAAAAGGTTTATATGAAAATAGCACATGTTTGTCAATTTTACACACCTGCAATAGGAGGAGTATAACAAGTAGTAGAAGAACTTGCAGAAAGACAAGTAAAGAAAGGGCATGAGGTTCATGTTTATACTTCTGATTGGGATAAGAATAAAAGAATAAAGAAAAAAGAAGAGATTATTAATGGGGTTCATGTTCATAGGTGTTTTCATATCACCAAAATAGCAAACTTTGCATCTGTTTGGCCATCTGTTTTTTTTAGATTAACAAATAAAAATTTTGATGTTATTCATAGCCATGTTTTTGGACATGTTCATTATTTCCTTTCTGCACTGTCATCAAGAGTAATTAGCGCAAAACACATACATACTACTCATTGCCCATGGTCTGATGCAAAAAGGTCTACTATTGGAAACATTGGAGTGGCATTAAGTTATAATATCTTTTCAAGATTTGCAGCAAAACTAACAGATAAATTCATAGCAATAACACCATGGGAGATAAAATTTATTGAAAAATATGGAGGTAGAAAAGATAAGATTGAAGTTATTCCAAATGGTATGGATAAAATCCTTTTTAAGAAAATAAAGAAAAATTCTTTTAAGAAAAAACATAAAATTCCTAAGAAAAATAAGATTGTATTGTTTTTTGGAAGATTAAACCCTGTTAAAGGACCAGACCATTTTGTAAGGATAGCAAAAAGGATTTTAGATAAAAGAAAGAAAAAAGATGTAACTTTTGTAATAAGAGGACCAGATGAAGGGATGAAAGAAAAAGTAAAAAAACTTATTGGCAATGAAAAAAAGATAATTTTGCTTCCAGAAACAAGAGATAAGAGAGACATTGCAGAGATGTATCAGGCAGCAGATATATTTGTTTTACCTAGTTATAGAGAGGGATTACCTTTAACCTTATTTGAGGCAATGGCAGCAGGACTGCCAATTGTAGCAAGTCCAGTAAATGGAGTTCCTTATGAAATGAAAGAGCCAGAAAATGGTTTTTTGATTAATTATGGAAAAAATAAAAAATATGCAGAAAAAATAACAAAACTTTTAGATAATTCAAAATTAAGAAAAAAAATATCTAAGAATAATATTAAAAAATCAAAGGAATATAAATGGGAAAATATTGCTAAAAGAACATTAGAAGTGTATAAATCATAACTCCACAATCCTTTTAAAACATCTATAATTACTTTTTCTATGAACATTCTAATAATAAAAACAGGAGCATTAGGAGATGTAGTAAGAACATCATTTATTGCTCAAGCATTAAAAAATAAATATAAAAAACAAGACCCAAATATTTTTTGGTTAACAAATAAAAATGCTAAACCTCTTTTTGTAAATAATCCATATATAACCAAAATTATTTCTGAATCCAAAGAGAATAAAGAAAAATTAATAAAAAAAGATAGGTTTGATCTTGTGGTTAATTTAGAAGAATCAAAAGAATTATGCAAATTCACCTCATCATTAAAACCTAAAAAAATTCAAGGATTTTATTTTGATTTAAATAAAAATAAAATTGTTCCTTCTTCCTCAACTAGAGAGTGGTTTAATATGTCTGCAATAGGTCCTAAACCAGAAAATGATAAACTAAAAAAGAATAATAAAAAAACACATAGAGAAATAATGTCAGATATAATAGGATTAAAGAACCATAAGAGATATGAACCTTTTTTAAGATTAAGTAATAAACAGAGAAAAATTGCAAGTAATTTCTTAAAAAAACATAATCTCTCTAAAAAGGATTTAATTATTGGGGTAAATACTGGTTCTGCAGATCGATGGCCAAAGCAATTACCTATAAAAAAGACAGTAAAATTAATAGATAAATTGCATAAAAATTTCAATGCAAAGATACTCTTATTTGGGGGACCTAATGAAGTAAAACGAAATAAAAAAATTCATTCTTTATCTAAATCCCCTATAATAGATACTGGATGTAGCAATAATCTAATTGAATTTCCTGCCCTGATAAGTGTTTGCAATTTATTTATCACTACAGATACACTTGGATTACATGCAGCACTATCATTAAAAAGAAAAACAATCTGTCTTGTAGGACCAACCTCACCACAAGAGATAGATATGTATGGTCTTGGAAAGAAAGTAGTTGCAAATTCAAAATGTGTTTGTTGTTATTCTTCTGATTGTAAAAGCATGAAAAAAATAAACATAAAGGAGATTATTAAAAAGACTAAAAAATTATTAGACCAAAAAATAACCCTGTTAATAACAGCATTTAAGGAACCCTCTATAGGCAAGGCACTGGAATCAGCCATAAACCAGAAAACCTCAAAGGAATATGAAATTTTAGTCTCTGCTCCAGATAAAGAAACATTAGATATTGTTAAAAAGTATCAGAAAAAGTCAGATAAAATAAAAATATTCAAAGACTCTGGAAAAGGAAAAAGCTATGCCCTAAATATGATTTTCAAAAAATTAGATACAGACATAATAATACTCACAGACGGAGATGTACGTATTTCTGAAAACACTATAGAAGAAATGATAAACGCATTTTCAAATCCTGAAATAGGATGTGTTACTGGAAAACCTGTTCCAGAAGAAACTAAAGAAACAATGTTTGGATATTGGGCTAATTTCTTGTTTGATTGTGCACATAAAATAAGAAAAGACCTGCATAATAAAAATGATTTTTTAGAATGTTCTGGATATTTATTCGCATTTAGAAAGAAAAAGATAAAAAAGATACCTCTTGATGTTGCAGAAGATACTATTATCCCTTACATTTTTTGGGAAAAAGGATACAGAACAGGGTATGTTCCAGAAGCAAAGGTTTATGTAAAAAATGTAAATAATCTAAGTGACTGGATTAAACAAAAGATAAGAACATCTAAGGCACATGAAACACTAGAAAAATATGTGGACATACAAACAACCCCAAGAGTAAAAACATTTGGAACTGAGACAAAAGGAGTAAAATGGTTATTTAAATATCCAGACAATTTAAAGCAATTAATATGGTCTTCATTTTTAGCATTTTCACGTTTTTATATGTGGTTAAGGGTTTTTTATGATACGAGATTAAAAAACAACCAATATAAAGATGCATGGGAGAGAGTAGAATCTACAAAGTAATTAATAAAATGAAAAACTTACTAAAAATTATTAAAAATTTTAAGAATAAAAGAGTACTAATAATAGGAGATTTAATTTTAGATTGTTATGTAGAAGGAGATGTTTCTAGAATTAGTCCAGAAGCACCTGTTCCAGTTTTAAATATAAAAAAAGAATCTTATGTTTTGGGAGGAGCAGGAAATGTAGCATCAAATATTTCTAATTTAGGAGGAAAGGCAGTTTTATTCTCATTTGTAGGAGAAGATTCTAAATTAAACTTATTAAAGAATTTATTAAATAAGAAAAATATAAAGTCTTTTTTAATGAAAACAAAAAAACCAACAATACAAAAAACAAGAATAATAAGTGGTAATCAGCAAATAATAAGAGTAGATAATGAACAAAAATTTAATGAAACATTAAAGGAAGAAACAAAAAAATCTCTTTTAAATGAATCACAAAAAGCAGATATTATTATCATATCAGATTATGCAAAAGGGACAATAACAAAAGATTTGATGGATTTTCTATCTCCTTTTAAAGAAAAAATTATAATAGATCCAAAACCCTCAAATAAAAATATTTACAATAAAGCATTATTGATGACTCCAAATGAAAAAGAATCTCTGTTATTATCGGGGGAGAAAAAAATAAAGAGTGCAGGAAAAAAACTAAGAGAAAAATATGCCTCTAATATCTTAATTACATTAGGAAAAAAGGGAATGGAATTGTTTTCAGATAAGCAACTCTCAATACCTACTTATGCTAAGGAGGTTTATGATGTTTCTGGAGCAGGAGATACAGTAATATCTTCTCTTGCATTATCATTATCAACTGGAGCTAATTTAGCAGATTCAGCAATAATTGCGAATTATGCTGCAGGAATAGTTGTTGAAAAAAAAGGAACATATTCTCTTTCATATAAGGAACTAAAAAACAGAATTTCTTCAAGAACTGAAAAAATAAAAGAATTAAATTCTTTAAAAAGTGAAATAAATACTCTAAAAAAGAAAAATAAAAAAATAGTTTGGACAAATGGTTGTTTTGATTTACTTCATATAGGCCATATAAGATATCTTAAAAAAGCTAAGAAAAAAGGAGACATACTCATTTTAGGGCTAAACTCAGATAGTTCTGTTAAAAAAATAAAAGGAGAAGATAGACCAATTCAAACACAGGATGAAAGGGCGGAAATTTTATCTTCATTAGAATTCATTGATTATATACTAATTTTCAATGATGAAACACCTGAAAAATACCTAAAAGAACTTAAGCCAGATGTTTATGTTAAAGGAGGAGATTATGACTTAAATACTATTAATCAAAAAGAAAAAAAGATTATAGAAGGATATGGAGGAAAAATAAAATTAATTTCCTTAGAAAGCAATAAATCTACTACAAAGATAATAAATAAAATAAGAAGTTTAAACAATAACAAATAAAAAGAGATTTTTCTTAAATAAATTATGGATATAGAAGGACTATTAAAAAAGGCCAAAAAGTGGATTAAAAAGCCTTCTAATATTTTTTTAATATTAATTTTATTCTTTGCATTAGTAATTCGTTTGTATTATTTTTCCAAAACACTAGGTCAACCATTATGGTGGGATGAGGCAGAGTATATGACAATGGCTAAGGCATGGGCATATAATTTAGAATATACCTTCATTTCAGTAAGACCAGTTTTATTTTCATTAATAACAGCGTTTTTCCTTAAGATATCTTATTCAGAATTTTTGCCAAGATTAATGATAATGTTATTTTCTTTTGCATCAGTAATTGGAATGTATTTTTTAGGAAAGGAATTTTATAATAAAAAAGTAGGATTATTGTCTAGTTTTCTGGCATCTGTTTTTTGGTTAGATTTATTCTTTTCAATAAGACTTTTAGTTGATACGCCTTCTATGGCTTTTTTTATTTTTTCCACATTGTTTTTTTATAAATACATAAAATCAAATTCTAAAAAACATCTTTATATTGGAACAGTTATCGTTGCATTAGGGGTTTTATTTAGGTTATCTGTAGGGATATTTTTGGGTTGTTTTTTATTTTATTTAATTTTTACCACAGGATTTAAATTTTTAAAGAGAAAAGAGTTATGGATAGCAGGTGTTTTATTTATATTAATTTTATCTCCATATTTAATTTGGGGATATGTACAATTTAATGGATTTGTTATAAAACAAGCAAGAGACTGGAATGCTCCTGATGAATTCACTTTTGAAAATCTTTGGTATAATATGAGTTCTTATTTTAAGAATTTTCCTGCTTATTTGTCCTGGCCAATGTTGTTAGTATTTTTAGTAGGATTGGCATCTTTTTATAGGGTTTTTGTAGGTTTTGATATGATTATAAAAGGAAAAGGAGGGAGATTAAAAAAACAATTATTTCTTATTTTATTATTCTTTATTCCTTTATTATTCACAAGTATGTCTTTTAGTCATCATATAGAAAATAGATATATTATGATTGCGTTTCCTGCAATATTTATTATAGTAAGCCAGGCAATTATGAAGTTCTATAATTCTGTTAATAAACAAAAAGCATTAGCAGTTATTGCAATTCTTTTCTTGCTTTCATATATAGCTTACTTTCAATTAAGTTCAACAAATTCTTCAATAAGTAATAAAATGGATTCTTATGAGGAATTAAAGAAAGCAGGACTATGGATAAAAGAAAATTTACCTAAGGATGCATCTGTAATAACTATCTCCTGGCCACAAATTATGTATTATTCTGATAGAAATACTGTTAAATGGAATAGAGATGAGGAAGAATTTTTACAGGAATTGCAAGGAATAGAGAACCCTTATCTTATTGTTTCTATTCTTGAACCACATGATAGATGGATGATGGAATTTCCTCAAAAGAGCAACCTTGTTCCTGTTTATGCAACATTCCTTGATAAACAGAAAAAGCAACCTAGTTTGATAGTTTATAATATGACTTCTTATTCATAATTATCTTTATAAATTATTATTCAGCCTAATTTTTATGGTTAAAGCAGAAAATAAGGAAATTGAACTTTCTTTAATTATGCCAGCATATAATGAAGAAAAAAGGATTATTCCAGTTTTAAAAAATTATTATAATCATCTAAAGAATAGATTTAAGGAAAATTTTGAGATAATTGTTGTTCCAAATAATTGTAGTGACAAAACAAGTAAAATTGTTAAACTTTTTTCTCAGAATAAAGAGGACATAATAGTACATAATATCCCTTATTATGTGGGAAAAGGGGGAGCAGTTATGAAAGGATTTTCTATTGCAAAAGGAAGACATATAGGATTTGTTGATGCAGATAAATCCACCTCTCCTATAGAGTTTCTTAAACTTCATGATACCTTAACTAATAATAATGCCCATGGAGTTATTGCTTCAAGGAGGGTTAAAGGAGCAATTATTTATCCTAAAAGATCAGCATTTAAGGAATTATCCAGCATCATATTTAACTTAAAAACAAGATTTTTATTTAATTTAAATTTTAATGATACTCAGTGTGGTGCTAAATTATTTAAAAAAGATGTTGCAAAATTTTTAGTAGATAGGCATTCTGAAAAAGGATGGATATTTGATGTAGATTTACTTTATATATGTAATAAATATAAAATGAAAATCTTAGAACAACCCATTTATTGGAAAGACCATGCACAGGAATCTAAGATGACATTATTAGAAGGAATTAAAGCAATGTTAAACTTATGGACTTATAAATTAAAAACTATTTAAACTACTTAAACTTTTTTTATAAATGGATTATAAAGATTATCAGGCAGGAAAATCAGAGGATAGTTTTTGGTATAGGGCAAGAAGAAAGTTAATACAAAGTTTATTAAGAAAAACTTTGTCCTCTCCCAAAAGAAAAAAATTAAAAATTTTATCAATAGGTGTTGGGACAGGAGATGAGCTAAAAATTTTAAATAAATTTGGGAAGGTTTATGTTTTGGATATTAATAAAAAAGCACTTGATTTAGTTCCAAAAGAATTTTGTTATAAAAAAAGATTAGGAGATGCCTGTAAACTCTCCTTTAAAAAAGATTTTTTTGATGTGGTTGTGGCTTTTGATGTTCTTGAGCATATTTCTAAACACAAATCTGCTATAAAGGAAATTAACCGTGTTTTAAAGAGAGAAGGTTTTTTTGTATTCTCTGTTCCTGCATGCCAATTTTTATTTAGTTCCCATGATAAAGCATTAAATCATAAAAGAAGATATTCTAAAAAAAGATTGAAGTTATTATTAGATGATTTTAAAGAAAAGAGACTTTTTTATTGGAATTTTTTTATGTTTCCTTATGTAATGTTGAGATTATTAAAAAAGAATTCTAAACCGAAGGAGGAAAGCGATAAAGTTCCCCTAATAATAGACAAATTTTGTTTTAATTTATTAAATTTAGAAAACTTTTTAATAATGAAAAAAATTCAGTTCCCTTTTGGAGTTAGTATTTTTGGAATAGCTAAGAAAGAATAGTTCTTTGATGAAAATTATCTATCCTTTTTAAAAACCCATAAGAAACTTCCAAAAAAACTAATTGGAATCATAACAATTACTCCAGCAAAGTAAGCAATATTTACATTGAAAGGATTTTCCTCAAGCATTATTAAAACCAATTCTCCTGTACCAATTCTAGCTAAAAATGCCACAGCATAAATTAATGCCCATTTCATCATCTGTTTAGGAATTGGATGCCATCTCGCATTAAAGGTTATGTTTCTGTTTGCAGTAAAATTAAATATCATAGAGCCCACCCACCCAATTCCTACAGAGAAAATAAAAATCTCAGTTAAAAAATAAGAAATATTAAAGAATAGCCAATCTATAAAAGATGCCATTAAACCAACAACACCAAATGCAATAAATTTATGCCAGGTTTTCTCCAAACTAAATCCCATTAAAATAACCCTCCTTTAAATAATATTAATGCAAGTAAACAAATAAGAATCTGAAAACTGAATATTAGATAAACAACATCTTTTTCATAGACTTTCTTTTTAATTTTACTTAAAATCCATATGGAAACATGTGTTAATCCATATAATTTTTTATAAGGTAATTTTAAGCTGCCATCTTTTTGAGGTATTGCAAATGATTGCTTTTTTAATTTCCCTCTTAATTTTAATCCTGTTTCAATGATATAGGGAATAAAAACAAAAACTGCTATCTTTTCAAAATTACCTAAAATAGCCATACACGCAATTAATGCACCAATACTATATGTTAAAATATCTCCTGGAAATACTTTTGCAGGAACAGAATTGTAAAAATAAAACCCAATTAATGCAAATACCATACATAACCCAACAACTGCTAACCAAGAATTACCTGTTAAATAAGCAATTAGAGACAAAAAACTCAATATTATAATTCCTTGACCAGATTCTAACCCATTAAACCCTGCTAAAAAATTATATGTTGTTGTAGCACCTGCAATACCTAATGGAATAAGAAGTAAAGGATAGAATAAACCTAATTCCATACTTCCTAAAAAAGGAATACTTATTTTATGAACTCCCGCATTAATAACTATTAAAGGAATAGCAGATAAAAAAGCTAAAATTGTTCTAACTCTAGCAGATAATCCCCCATGCTTCCATCCAAGTAAATCATCAGTTAAACCAACTAAACCAAGTAAAAGAATAACAGAAAGTAAGGAAAAAATCTTTAGTGATTCTACCCCATCATTAAAAATAAATGTCCTCATAGCAATGTAAGATAATACGCCTATTGCAAAAGCCATAATAACAATTATCCCTCCAGAAGAAGCCACATTTTTAGGATGTTTTGGTTTGTTCATATCTTCCCATAAAAGTCCCACTTCTTTGCATTTCTTTATCCATATTGGAATGATTAATAAGCATATATTGAGACTTATTAAAAACGAAACAATTAATATCGGATCCATCTAAAACTTAAATAAATCAATATTTTTAAAGTTTAAGGAGAAGAAATAATCTCTAAAATTTAAAGCTTCCAATCTAAATGTTTAGATGAATCTGTATCTAAGTATTTTTGTTTAACTTCTTCATTACCAGTGTAAGTAATATTCCATATTTTTATTGGGCCAAGAACATCATTATAATAAGCAAATTCATTTATATTCCTTCCTTGATTTCTTAAACTCTCTGTTATTAAATTTGGTTCCTTGTATTCTAACTGAAAATTAGGGAAATTATTAAAAGGATCATCTAAAAGATATTTTTGAGCAAGGTATCCTCTCATAACTCTTGGAGAGATATAAATCATACTTCCCATTTCATTAATACTAACTCCTTGTTGGCTATTTACATTAATTCTTTGGATAATTTTTGCAGTTCCTTCTAATCCTTCTCCAAAATCAATAAATTCTCCATTAATTTCTAGATATCTTAGAGGCAACGTGATTTGTTCACCACTATATTGAAATGCTGCTTTAGGCTGTTTAAAGTTAATACCCTTGCCTTCAATCTCTGATGTTTCTATAATTATGCCCATTAATGCTGTTTGTTCTGAAGGTAAAAATATCTCACTACCATTTAATTCATATTTTATATCTTCATCAATTCTTGTTCCTGATTGATATATTCTAATAACTCCATCTTTTGTTTCACGAATGTTTTTATCATAAGAATGAATTATAGATATCCATGAAAATCTATCAAAGTTTTCATTACTTCCAATACTTGAAAAAGCACCATATTTTCCAATATCTGTTGGATCTATTAATAAATAATTGGCATCATGAGAATATAAGAATTCTAATGCATCTTTTTGTGTTTCTCCAGTTAAAACGAATCTGCCCATATAGTAATTCCAAAAACTAATTGCATTTCCTCCATCTAATACTGTCGCCCTATTACCTATAGATTGAACCCAATAACCATAGTCCCACCAATGTGCAAACACCGCATCTTTTGCAGTATTTTCTCTTACCCATTGCATTGCTTTTTGCCATTGTTGATTATATGTTGAAGGAATATGATTTTCTGCCTGATATTTGACATTTTGATAATAACTCCAAAAAGTGAATAAACTTAACAGTAAAATAACTACTCCCACAACACCAAAAAACATTCTTTTAGATTCATCTTTACTATTTTTAAATTTGTAAATACTCTCAATAAGTAAAAAACTAGCAAAAATAGGAGCAATAGGACCTAAAACCATTATTGTTCTAACAGAACCTCTTGCACTAAAAATTCCAAGTAAAAATAATGTCAATAAAAAGATGTCCTGGTATACAATATTCTTGTATGCACTCTCTTTTCTTTTATATTCTCCACAGTAATAATAAAAGTAAAACAATAATCCTAAAAAGAAAAATATTGCAAGATAATAAACTGCTTTACTAATAAAACTTTCTCCATCGAACAGATTATTGGAAGAATATCTTGTAAATATCATACCAATTAAAATTAATATATAGGAAAATGTAAGCCATCTTGCATGATTCTTTTTTATATTCTTAAGTGTCTTTTTAAAAAATGCAATAGAACCAATAAGGAATAACCAAAACATAACAGGTATATTTTTTAAATAAGGTCCAAAACTTCTAGCCCACTCTGTAAAATAAGGCTGTCTATTCTCTGCAACAGTAGTATTCCACCTTCCAGTCACTGGCTTAAAGATTGTTTGATGTATTACTTTTATTTTATCTAAAATAAATCCTGGTCCAAAAAAGATAACTCCTCCTGTAACTAAAATTAATAATGAAACAAGTAATGAAAAGATATTTTGAGGGATTTTTTTAGGATTAATTCTTTTTGAGTAATTAGAAAGTTTTGTTTTCCATAAAACAAAATGACAGGCAAGAATAAAGAAAACTAAAAAGGCTGAACCAGAGGAAGTAGATGTTAACATTCCACTTAAATTCATTCTATTGGTAAAGAGAATACTTACTAAGATAGCAGTCCAAATCCACAAGGAATAAGAAATAAAATCTTTCTTTTTAACATTGTTTAATAAAAATGCAATAAAAACAGAACCACCAATTGCAATGTAGACAAATAATACTCCTCCCCAAATTAACCCCATTAAAGCAGTAGATAAACCTGCTAAACCACCAAAAATATATGATTTTATATTTTTTTCAGATTTCCATGATTTTAAAAATAAATAAAATGATAAAAACATAAAGAAAAATCCAGCAGACTCTTTTTCAGGAATTCCTGCAACTGTTCTTGATAAAAATGTAGGAATAACAATCATAAAAAAAGTGGAAACAAGAGATATAAGATTTGCTTTAATTTTACTTTTTCTACTTTTTTTAACAAAAACTTCTCTCACAAATAAAAAGAAAGATAAAATCGTTAATGCAAACATAATTACTGGAAAAAGCGATGCAGCAAAATTAATAGTTGTTCCAGAATAAAATAAATTAGATATAGAGTATGTCCAAGCAATCATATAAGGTAAAAGTCTAGTTTCCTTACTTGTATCAAATCCTAATGGAACATTCCTCATTTTATCTATTTTAGGCATTTGTCCATCTTCTACAATATTTTTAGCCATACGTGTAAACAACCATGGATCTAAATCTGGGCCTAATGTCCAGTCATCTTTAGCAATATCCCATAATCCTGGGTTTCCTGTATTCTCTTTTTCATGCATAGGAATACTTCTAATATAAATTCCTAGAAATAATGCCACAATTAAACAAAAACTTAACCAAACCTTAGGATTTTTTATAAATTTTAATATTTTCTTTTTTCTAATCTCTATTTCATCTTTTTCAACAGGTAATTCTGAAACTGCTTTTGAAATTTTTTCTTCTTTTTCTGCAATGTCTTTAGAAACTTTTTTAACCTCTTTCTTTGGAACTTTTTGAATCTCCTCACTAATATCTTCTCTATCCATTAAAATAAATTGAAAACCTTTGTATATAAAAGTTTACTTTATTTAAGAATTAGAACAATAAAGGAGTGATATAAACTTCAATTCCTGCAGCTAAAATAAGAATAAGAATAGCCACTAATAATAATATTACAACATTTTCAACAACTCTTAGGAATTTTTTGTCTTTAAGCTTGTGCCTTATAATCCCAACACCAAACATCCCTCCAGCAAGAGCAGTAATAAAATAAGAGGTTATTTCAGGTAAACCATGAGTCATATACCTCATAATACCCATAGGAATTTCTTTAATATTATATCTAGTAAAGATACCAACAGCACTAGCAATAATACTTGCATTCCACGCTAATATAAAAATTGCTCCAGCACCAAATATTAATGAAAAAATTAATGTAAAAATCATAACATAGATATTATTTTCAAGTATTGATAAAAACCTAGCAAGATTTGTAGCTGAACCAGTAAAGTTAACATTATCCATAGAGTATTGAGCAAAACAGGTTTCTAATTCTACTCCGGGATTATTAATCATACAATAAGTTTGTATTTGAGCATTAAACAGATTAGGATTCTGAAGAATCATATACCAAAAAGAAAATGCTAATATAAATCCTAAAAATAACCACATAAGAGCATAAATTGCTCTAGAGTGAACCTTCCATATTGCAAAAAATCCCTCTACTTCTTCATCTTCTTTTTCTTCTTGTTTTATCATATAATACATAAAGGGAAGTGAAAACATCACGCAAAAAGTAACAATAATCATTCCTGAGAATTGAGAAAGAACAGCATCTGCCTCAAAAAACCAATGAACTAAAAGTAATGACAAGGAAGCATATACAATTCCTACAAAAAACATTTTCCAAGGGCCTTTCTCTGCCTCTTTTGGATTAATAAGCGCTTCTAACATAATATGCATAAAAGAATAGTATTTTTAAAGTTTCTTAAACTCCAACATCTATGGATAAAGAGAAGAGGTTTAATGAAATTCTAGAGGGGATTAAAAAAATTAAAATACAGGGAGCAAGAAATATCGCTAAAGCTGCTTTAGAAGCATATACATTAATTCCAAGTAAAAGTTCTAAAAAAAAGTTACTTAATGCAAGACCCACTGAACCATTATTACAAAATGTTTTGAAAAAATTAAATAAAGATAATAAAAATGAACTTTTATCTCATTTTGATATTGCACAAAAAAAGATAAACAAACATGTTAAAAAATTAATAAAAAAAGGAGATATTATCTTTACTCACTGCCATTCTACAAATGTTGTAAATGCTTTAATCTATTCAAAAAAACAAGGCAAAAAATTTCAAGTTTATAACACTGAAACAAGACCCTTGTATCAAGGAAGGATAACTGCAAAAAGACTAAAAAATGCAAATATTCCTGTAACAATGTTTCCAGATTCAGCATTAGGAGTAGCACTTTCTAAGGAACAAGATACAAAGAAACCAGATAAGGTCTTTCTTGGCTCAGACGCAATACTAAAAAAAGGTATAATAAATAAGATTGGAAGTGAAGTAATAGCACAAATAGCTAAGAACAATAAAATACCAATATATATTATTGCAGACTCCTGGAAATATACTAATAAAAAACTTAAACTTGAACAAAGGGGTTTAAAAGAAGTTTGGAAGAATGTGCCTAAAAAAATAAAGATTAAAAATCCTGCATTTGAATTTGTCCCAAAAAAATATATTAAAGGGATTGTTTCAGAGTTTGGAATATTAAGCTATAATAAATTCTTAAAAAAAGTGAAGAAAGAAAACTAATCATTTTTTTTGTGGAGAGTGTTTTTCTTGATATTCGGTCATTGTTGAAGTCAATTCCTCATTAATCTGTTTCATTGCCTTTTCTAATTCGTTTTCAGCTTCTTTAAGCTTTTGAATCTGCTCTGAAATTATTTTTTGAGTTTCAGGAATATCTTTTTTAACCATTTTTTTATTCCCTATATCTACTATTAATTCTTCAGAAAGTAATTTTGCCTTAACATGAATTCCTCTTCCAATCTGTGCAAGAATTTCTTTACCTTCTTTTCCCTTTAATTCATTTAATCCTGATTTTAAAGTATCCATGTCTTTCATGGCTTTTTTAACTGATTGCAGTTGTTTCTGGACATTTTGAATCTGTTGTTCAAACATGCTGAGTTTTTGCATAAGTTCTTGTTGTGATTTTTCTTCCATCTTCTATATTTTTGTTTGTTTAAGCCACTTTTAAAATCTTTCTAAAAATAGCACTAAATACCATGATAAAAATAAGATAAAACCAGAACCAACTTAAGAACCCAAAGAATTTAGGATCACCCATACTTGAAAATGTGTCCATAAACCATCTAAAGAATAATATAAGAGGGATACCAGTAAACATAATAGGTCTAATACTTAATTTCATTAATTTCTTACTAATAGGAAAAATCTCTTTTTGGATTTCAGCCATTTTATCCTTATCATGAGCAAATTTTTTAGCTTCTTTACTAATTTCTTTTTGTTGTTTTTTCAAATCCCTTATTGTTTCTTGATCTGTAGTATATTTTTGAACTAAAACCGTAAAAAAGGATATTAATACAGTAATTAGAATCATCCCTACTGTAACGTTCCATTGCAGTAAAACACCTAATGTAGGGTCTAATATTGCGTGAATAGGAGATCTAATCCAAGATACCTTAGGCCATAGAAAAGCAATTCCTAAAGAAATTAACATAATAGTGAAAATAACTAATAAACTTCCTTCTTTACCTTTATTATCCATATGAGAATTAACAAAAGATGCTTTTTAAGTTTAACTTATTAAAATACTCTTTTTTTATTTGTTTTAATTCTAGTTTGTCCCTTATAATTCTTATTTACTCTAAATTTTTTTAAAAAATTTATTGATCTAAAACTCTCTTTTATGTCCTGGTTTTGTCTAATCTTTTTTGAAAGTTTTATTTATGTCCTATTCTAGTTTGATCTAAAACTTTTCAAAAGTTTTATCCTCCTATAAACTTCCTTAATGCAGGATTCATATCTGATTGGTGCTTTTCTGCAAGATTCTTATAGAATTGGAACATAATCATAATAACCAATAATATCGCAGTTCCTGAAACCAATGCACCTAAAAGATTAGTAACTGAAGCCAAAAGACCAATTGAAATACCACCCATTATTGTTAATGGAGTAATATACCTATTTAATATACTTTCAAGAATCCTAGTATCTTGTCTAAATCCTGCTACTTGCAACCCAGATGCTGCTATTTCTTTTGCCTTAGATTTAGCATCATTCCCTGAAGATTTAACCCAGAATAAGGAAAATATTGTAGAGAAAATAACAAAGAATATAGTATGAGTTAAACCCTGTAATAATAATATCCATCTAAATCCTCCTCTAATTATTAAATCAAGAAGATTTGTAGATCCTAACCAAAAGGCTAAACCAGAAACAGCCCTACCATTAACAAAATGTCCTAAGAAAGTAAAATATGAAGCAAATTTAGCTACACCTACACAGGCACCTTGTTGAGCCCCCTCAATTAAACATGGGCCTGCTGCATTTTCAATAATTC
Organism: Candidatus Woesearchaeota archaeon; assembly: GCA_964600865.1. Classification (GTDB taxonomy): domain Archaea; phylum Nanobdellota; class Nanobdellia; order Pacearchaeales; family GW2011-AR1; genus WJLC01. The sequence goes on from CAZRJP010000003.1 coordinate 23,861, forward strand.
CTCCAAGAAGCTGTATGTTTGCAATTAATGCTGCAGTGAAGATAACAGGAATAACAGAAGCATAAAAGAATTGTAATGGCCATTTAAAACTATACCCTCTAACTCTTCCAAAAGATAAAGGTATCTCAATCTTCAATGATTGAGCCCAAACAACCAAAAAGAAAATTAATCCAGTAGCAATTAATGCTGCAGCAGCTGAAAAGAATTCTATTTGATATCCTTGAATTAATGATTGTAATAGTACTAACACTTTACCTGAACATGCAACACCACTTCCCTGAGTAAACCCTATTAAACAGTTTCTACCCTGTGTATCTATAAATTGAAATGCACTAGTGAAAAGTCTCCATGAAATTCCTGCAGCAATAAATAAGCTAACACCAGAGCCTAATCCCCATTTACTCGTAACTTCATCCATATAAAATATAGCTAAACCACCTAGTATCAATTGCAATACAACTATCCATGCAAAACCAGGCATTGCTTGAAGCCCCTGCAAAAAAACATAAATTATTGCCTCAAATACTATAAGAAAGAAAACAAGTAATTTTTGAATCCCTTGAAAAAATCTTTTACCTTCTTTTGTACTTGTATCTATGTTAATAAGACCAGAACCATTAAGCAATTGTAATACAATAGATGCCATTACAATTGGCCCAATACCTAAGCTGATTATACTTCCAAAATTTGTTCCAAGAATAATAGCAAGATATTCAAATCTTGATAGAGCATTTGCAGATAATCCAAATAAAGGAACATTAGCAAGAATAAAGAAAGTAGCTAAAATTATAATAGTCCATTTAAATTTAGTATTAAAACTAACCTCGTTCTCATTTGGCTTTGTAACTTCAGGAATGAAACTGAAGATTTTCCTAAAATTCATTTTTATTTACTTTTTTGAACTTCTTTTTCAGGCGTAGACTCTTTAACTTTTTTCTTAGCCTTCTCCTTTGGAAGTTCAATTTTTCCACCTGCTTTTTCAATTTTCTTTATTGCTGTTTTAGAAGCTTTTTTTGCTTTTATAATTAATTTATCTTTAACATCTCCCTTTCCAAGAATCTTATAATCTTTTAAATCTATTTCAAATGAATCTCCTTTTTTATCCCCAAAACTACCTATATTTTCTTGAATCTGACCAACATTTACTCTTTTTCTTTTATCTTTTTTAGTCCCAATACTTGTAATGCCCTTTTTACCAAAATAACCATGGCCATAGAGTTTTGTGATCAATGTTTTTTTATGGTCTGCTCTTTTTCCACTTCCAGAAAATCCTTTTCCACCCCTCATACCAGAGTGTCTTTTATTTTTTCTAGCACCGCTTCCATGAGTACCCATACCTTTTCCACGCATTCTTTTAGATTTCTTTTTCTTATGTGTTTTTTTAACCATTATAACATCCTCTCTACAAGTTCATTTATCTTTTCTTTATTATTTCCTAAAACACCTTTTGGGAAATGAAGTTTACTATTAATTCCTCCTCTTGGAGGGTGAAGTCTAAAGAAATTTTTAATCCTGGTTTTTCTTTTTTCTACTAATTTCTTATATGTTTTATCATTAATTTCTCCAAAAGCAACGTAATCTCTAATCTTGTTAATTTTACCTTTGTTCTCTTTAGTTGGCTTTAAGACAACGCAAGAGTACTTTTTTCTTAATTTTAATCTATGCAATGTTTCTTTAATTTCCTTTGTTAAACCAACTCTTCCATGAATTCTTATAACACAAATCATTTTCTAAATTCCCTCCTTTTAAGATTAGTCTTTTTTAGAGCATCAATACAGGCCTTAATTAAATTAAATGTTGTTCTTTTATTTCCAAATGTTTTACTATATATATCTTCAATTCCTGCAAGTTCTAGTATTTTCTTTAACTCATCTGCTACAACTAATCCTGTTCCCGGAGCTGCAGGTATTAATTGTACTTTTACACTTCCTGCTTTACCTTTAACTTTAAAGGGAATACTTGAATTTCCTTTTCCTACACTATCAAAACTTCCATCTCCTCTAATAACCTTAAATATGTTTAATTTAGCCTTTCTTATTGCTTTATCTCTTGCTGGAAGTGTTTCTTTTGATTCTCCCATTCCAATTCCAACATGACTATTTTTATCACCAACAACTGCCATTGCAGAGAATGTAGGAACATTACCTTCACCTGTTTTTCTTTGTGTCTGTCTCCAAACCCTTCTTTTTCCACCACCAAATTTACCTTTTGATTGTCCAATATAAATTAAATCACTGTCAGGATCAATTAATTTGTCTACTATTTCTGGTTCAAGAATCTTTTGATTTTCTTCTAAAATATCATCTATTTTTTTTATCTTTCCTGCTTTAACCTTTTTTCCTAATTTTGTTTTTGGTGCCCATGGTGCAGGTTCTTTTCCATATCTTCTTCTACCTCTTTTCTTCCTAGATTTTTTCCCTGTTTCTTTTTTATCATCAGATTTTTCAGAATCTTTTTCT
>CAZRJP010000003.1:26419-38776 GCA_964600865.1 Candidatus Woesearchaeota archaeon
TCTTTTGAATCTTCTTTCTCTTCAGTTTCAGAATCCTTTTTAGTATCTTTTTCAGGCTTTTCAGTTTCTGCTTTTTCTTTTATTTCTTCTTTTTCCATTTTATTTATTATCTATATTTGATTTAATTTTTTGAACGTCTACTTTATTTTTTAGGTGGTTTCCCTTAATTCTTTCTTCTTCTGGAAAGTCTTCTTCTTTTGTTTTTATCTTCAATCCAGAATCAACCAGTCCTTTTAGAAAACCATGCAATCTAGATTTTGGAATTATTTTATACATCCCTAGGTCAACAATAGGATTTTCTAATTGGTTTTTAATAATCTCTTTACCGATTAAATATCCTGTTAAATATGCTGCAGTTATTGATTTTAAACTTCCCTTACCTTTTTCAGGCCAACCATATTTTATTAATTCTTTTGAGTTAGCTTGCAATTCTATTCTATCTTGTGCTTCCTTGCTTTTTACATATTGTGCAATAATATAACGATTTGTTTTTCTACAAACAACCCTTGGTTTCCCACCTTTCAATAATTTAATTCTTTTATTATAATCTGTTTTATGTTCTCTTTTTCTTCTTTTTGAAACCTTCATTTTCTCCCTCCTATAAAATTCTTTAAACTAGCCTTATTTTTAAATTTCTTATTTCTAATATCTCTTCTTATTTTTTTAACTTCTTCAGAAGTTATTTTCCCTTGCTCTTTAAGTTCTTTAACATACTTTCTAAGTTTTCTAGTTAGTTTAACATATCTTTGTTTTCTGGTATTTACCTTTTTTCTAATATTTCCTGTGCTTTTTCTTGAACTACTTTTTTTAGTCTTTTTTCTCCCTTTTCTATCTTTTATAATAATTGCCTTGTCATTTACTAAATCTCTTATATCTTGCTTTGTTATAGCTTCTTTAATATCTTCTAGTCTTGATTCTACAAATTTAATTCTATTTTTTCCTATTTTCATTGTTCTTGCAGCTAATTCTTTTTTATTTCTTAGATTCATTTTTTTTAGATTTTTTATTTACTTTTTTGAGTGTTTTTTTAATATTTAAATTGTGTATTTTAATTTTATTTTTTTTAGCTTTTTTAGCAACCTTAATTCTTTTTTTCATACCTACTCTTCCTAGTTCAGCTATTTGATTTTTTCCTACTTTATCTAAATCTTTAGCATTCTCAACTCTAACTACTTCCTTACCTTTTATTTTACCTCTCTCATCAGCAGGTCCCCTGTAACCAATACTCACTACAGCAGGATAACCTTTTCTTTTCTCTCTCATCTTATTATCTCTTCCTTTAGGTTTTCTCCAAACTTGCTTTTTCTTTCTTTTTCTACCTAATTTAGAATATCTTTTCCAGGTTCTTCTTTTGAATTTTTTCTTAGTCATTTTATATTTCTTCTCCTGCTTTTTTTGTGATGTAAATTCCATCTTGGAAAATTCTTTTATCTTTTGAGGTTATTCTTGTAGCTGTTTCTATATCTGCAGCAACTTGCCCTGCAATTTCTTTATCCACAGAGATTACTTTTATTTCTTCTTTTTCCACCTTAACTTCTGCCTTATCCTTAATCCTAATCTCTCTAGGTATTTTTTCTCCATAAAAATTATTTATAGTTAATTTATTTCCTTGAGCCTTAACAGTCATAGGGAAATGAGTGTAAGCTATTTTTAATTCATATACAAATTTTTCTTGAACACCCTTAAGCATGTTTTTTATATGAGCAGTAATAGTATTAATCATCTTCTTCTCTGTTTTTGTTATTTTTTTATCTCCAATTATAATTTTATTATCTTTTTTCTGGAACTTTAATTTATGAATATTAAATTTTCTTTGATTTTCTCCTTCTGGACCCTTAACCTTCAACACTCTACCTTCTATATTTACTTCAACTCCTTCAGGTATTTCTATCTCTTGAAAAAATTCTTTATTCATTTTAATAAAAGTATGCGATTAAGCACCCTCCTATGCTTTCTTCTTCAGCTTCTTCATTAGTAACTAATCCCTTACTTGTAGAAATAATCATTGTTCCAACATCTCTTGCTGGAAGATATCTTCTACGATACCTTTCTATTTGTGCTTTTTTAACAGTAAATCTCGGTTTAATTGCCTTACACTCTCTTATATCTCCAAGAGTTATTTCTACTGTTTTTTCCTTAGGACTAATTTTATATCTTTTTATTGCGCCTTTTTGTTTCATTATCTTTAGAATTTCAATTAACAAATTAGATATTCTTACTACTTTTACTTTTTCTTTTCTAGCCTTAACAGCATTTCTTATCATGTTCATTGCATCTGGTATTATATCTTGAGCCATTTTTCCTCCTAACTATATTTTTTAAATCCGATCTCTTCAGCTATCTCTCTGAAGCAGTGTCGGCATAAATTTAATCCATATGATTTTATGTGAGCACCAAATCTTCCGCATTTCTCGCACTTTCTTGCAGCTATTCCTATCTCTCTTTCTTTTGGTTTATTGTGTTTAAGGAACTTCTTTTTAATTGCGGGTTTGTTTTCTAATTGTTTTAGTATCTTTTTCCAGTCACTTGCTGTCATTTTATATGAATTCTGTTTGGAATTTGTCTTCCATAAATTTAATTATTTCTTGTTTTGAAACCATTTGTTTTTTAGGTATTTTCCCTCTTTTAATTTTTTTTAATTTAACTCTCTTTCCCTTTCTTTTGAAAACAACTGTAACATCTAGTCCCATTATTCCTATATCTCTTTGATACTCTACTCCAGGAATTTCTAGGTATTCTTTTATACCAAATGAAAAGTTATTCATGCTAATTTGTTTTTTCTTTAAAATATTATCTATAGACATTAGCATTTTCTTTAATATCTCCTTTGGATTTTTCCTTATAGTTACCATAACCCCTGTTTCTAATCCAGGTCTAACATTAAATGAGGGTATTCTTTTCCTTGAAATTGTTTTTGTTGGGTTTCTATTACTAAGTAATTTTAACAATTTCATACCTTTTTCTAAATCATCTCCAGTTCCTCCCATACTTAGAACTACTTTTTCTATTTCTATTTCTCTCATTTTATTCATTTTTTGTTTTGATTCTTGTTTTTGTTCCATCTTATTCTATAACCATAATTTGTTTAATTAAAACATTAATTTTTTCTCCACCTATCTTTAATTCTGCCATTTTCATTTCATCTATTATTCTTTCAATTTTTCCTCTCTTTCCACTATGTTTACCATTAATAACCAATACATTTGCTTTTTCTTTTAATGGAAGACACTTAGTTATTTTTTTATTTTTAAGATCTATAATAACAGAATCATTCACATTACATTTTATATCATTAATATAATTTCTTCCATCACTTAAATTAATCTGTGTCTTTTTCTTTTTCAATGTTTTCTTATTAGATATTTTAGATATTTTTTTATCTACATCTCCTTTTTTAATCTCTTCTACACAGAATTTTCCATGATCATCTAATGTTAATTGAAAGTATTTTTTAGAAGGAATAAGAGTTATTTTATCAAATAATTGAACAACATCTTTTTCACTTTTAATAAGATTATTATTAAGTAAAATATTTCTTTTTTGTATGGCCCTTTTAACTTCTTTTTTATTCTGAGCTATTTTTAATATGTCTCTCAAAATAATTAAAATAGGTAGGCCTTTGTTAAGTCCAAAGTTAGGTCTAACTATGTATTTTGTTCCTTTTTTAGGAACTGGCCATGTTTTTGGTGTTTTTCTTCTTTTTAAGTGACTCATTTTTTCTTCTCCTTATTTTTTGATTTTTTACTTTGTTTATTAGTCTTTTTCTTTTTGCCTTTAGATTTTTTCTTACTTTTTTTACTTTTCTTAGTTTTTGTCTTTTTCTTCTTAGATTCCCCTTTCTTTTTAGAATCTTCTTTAGATTTTGTTGAAAATCTTTTTTTATCAGCAGTATCTAATTCTATTATCTGTAAATTTGAAGGTTTTAATGAAACATCTGATTTAGAACCATCTTGTTTTGTAACCTGAATCCCATCTACTATAATTTTTCCATATTTCATCTTAACTTTATTCACTTTTCCACTTTTTCCCTTAAATTTACCTCTCATTACTTTCACTTTATCTCCTTTTCTTATTGCAACACTTCTTTTATTGTGTTTTTTTCTAAGAGTTTTTGAAAGATTTGCATTAACGAATTTTTTTCTTAAATGTAATGGAGCATTAGCTCTATACTTCCTCTGCTTCCGAGGTTTTTTACTTGATTTCCAGTGTTTTGAAAATTTCTTTTTCATTGTTAGTATATAATTGAAGCGATTTTAGCAACTTGAGGCCATCGCTCTAAAACCTCCCTTGCAACTGGTCCCTTAATTTGAGTTCCTTTTGGATTCCCTTTTTCATCTTTTAATATTGCAACAGCATTATCTTCAAATGCCACTCTTTCACCATTTAATCTTCTATATGGTTTTTTCTGTCTTATAACCACTGCATCAAATACATTGCCTTTCATATCAGGAATACCTTTTTGAACACTTACTTTTACCCAATCCCCTATTTTAGCATTAGTCTGTTTTCCTTTTTTCGCTTTAGATTTTTTAACAGAAACTAATTTTACAATTTTTGCTCCGCTATTGTCACTAGCAACAACTTTTGCACCTAAGTTTAATGAGGCTGTTGTTTTAGCATTAACTGCCCTCATTTTTTCTTCTCCTTATTTTTTTCATTTTCAATTTTATCTATTACAATAAAGTGAATAATCTTACTTAATGGCCTACACTCTCTAATTCTCACTTTATCTCCTACTTGAATATCTTCTCTCATATTTTGAGGCAATCTTGCATGTATCTTTGTTTTTGGAACCGAATATCTTTCATATTTTTTAACATAGGTCATTCTTTCAAATTCAATTGTAATTCTTTTAGGGAATTTCCGAATAACTTCGCCTTCAAAAATTCTCCCTCTAGTTCCAACTGTGTTTTCTTTATTTTTGATTTTTCCTTCTGTTTTTGATTTTTTCATTTTGTTCATTTTTTATTTTTAGGTTATTCCCCTATAGAGTTTTCATCAAAACCAAGATCAACCAATGCTGATTTGATCTTTTTTCTATGGTCTCCTTGAAGAATTACAGAACCATCTTTATAAGTTCCACCACAAGCAAGCTTATTTTTCAAAGCTTTTGCGATTTTTTTCTTATCAATTCCTTCTCCAAATCCACTAACAAGTGTAACGATTTTTCCATATCGCTTTTTGTCAGTTGAAACCTTTATGTTTTGTGAACCCTTTGCGAGGTCTTCCCATTCCATTGCCTCTTTAGGCAATCCTGTTTTTGGGTCTATTTCCATGTTATTTATTCTCAACCCCACTAGATTTAGTTGGATTGAGTGTATGTATTCTTGCAATTGTTTTTTTAATCTCTTTAATTTTCTTACTTCCACCTTTACTTGCATCTGCTTTAGCTTTAATTAATTCCATTTTTAATTGTTTTAATTTCTTCTCAACATCTTTCTTTTTTAATTTTTTTATTCCTTTAGTTTTTTTATTCATTTTTTCTTCTCCTTATTTTTAGATTTCTTTTTCAATTTTTTTGTTTCATCAATTTCCTTAGCATTTTGTTTAATTCTTTCTATCATTTTCTCATCTACATTAATATTATCTAATAATTTCGCATTAGGAGGTAAAACACTAACTCTCACTCCAACTGTTCCTGGCCTTGTTTCTGCTCTAGCTTGAGCCCTATCAACAACATTTGCAGCGTTCCCTGTTTTCTTTAAGTAACCCTGAGCAAATCTCCATTGTCTAGACCTTGAACCAGGCAATTTACCATGAAGCCGTATTTCAACACCAAGTGCACCAGCATTCATTATTCTTTGAAGCATTCTATAAGCAAGAACCTTAAATTTAATTGGCCCTAACCTTTCTAATCCTAATGCTAATTCATCTGCCATTAATTGAGCATCAAATTCTGGTTTTTCTATTTCATTAATCTCAACATGAGGATTTTCTAAGTCAAAATTTGATTCTAATATCTTTGTTAATTCTTTTATCCTTGCACCTTTTCTACCAATAACTAAACCAGGTTTATGTGTTGAAACAACAATCTTTTCTCCTACTGGAGTATAATTAATTTTAACCTTACTAACTTTACCTTTTCCTAAATTATTTTTTATATATTCTCTTACTGCAAATTCTTCTTTCTTAAGATTTACAACTTTTCTTTCTTCCATTATTTCTTACCTCCTTGATTTTTGTTTTTATTAAGCATTTTTTTATCTTTAGCTACTATTTTTAGATGTGTTCTCTTTTTTTGAGTTGCACCAAATCTTCCATAAGGTCTTGAAGCCATATTCGCAATAGCCTCAACAATAATAGGGTCTTCAATACCATTTACAATTGAATTTCCTGCTAATCCCTTTAATACTGTAATGAATTCTCCTGCAGCTTTTTTAGGGAACCTTCCAGACATAATTTTTCCTTTTCTATGAGGTATCTCTCCTTTAAGTGGAACAGCTTTTTTTCCTTTACTAACTTGCTCTAAGTCTTGAATTGCTTCGCTTATTTTTTTACCTTTTATGAATTTACAAACACCAACTGATTTTTTTGTAGATATTGGAAGAGAGTGTGAATTAACTACTGCCTTACTTTTTTTCACTTTCTTTTTAGTCACTTTCTTCTTAGATTTTTCTTTCTTTTTTGATTTAGTTTGCTTGTTAGTTTTTTTATCATTAGATTCTTTATCTGCATCTTTTTTAACATCCTTTTTTGTTACTTTTTTTGATCTATCTTTCTCTTTTGTAGCTACAGCTGCTTTTTTGATAGCTTTCTTTTGTTTTTGGTTTGGATTGTAGTCTTTCTCAGTCATTTTATTTATGTTTTAGATAAGGCCCTCGTACCCTTAGTTGCTCCAACTCCTGCAGAACCATGTTTAACTCTTTGCCTTGTTAAAGCAAATTCCCCTAAAACATGTCCTAACATTTTTGGAACAATTTCAATAGTATTAAAGTTACGTCCATCATAGACACCTATTTTCTTCCCAACCATTTCAGGCACAATAATTAAATCTCTTTGATGTGTTTTAATTGGTTTATTCTTAGCTTCATTTTTTCTGGCTTTTCTAACAAAATTTTCTATTTTATTGAATTGCCTTAAAACAGTTCTTCTTTGTCTAGATCTTAATAATTCTGCAAATTCTCTTACATCTAGTTTTTTCAATTCTTCTACTGTTTTTCCTCTGAATTTAAATTCTTTTTTCCTTCTCATTTTTTCTTTTTACCTGTTCTTTTTGGCCTTAATAATCCAACCTTTTTACCTGGCGATGAATTTCTTTTAGCAATCTTGGATTTAACATTCTTTGCTCTTCCTGAACCAAATGGATGGTCAATTGCATTCATCTTTACTGCAGATGTTCTTGGCCATAATTTATTTTTAGATTTTTTAATATGATATTGTTTCCCTGCTTTTAATATTGGTTTTTCTAATCTTCCTGAACCAGCAACAATTCCTACTGTTGCTCTACAATCACTGTTAAATTCTTTTTCTTTTTTTGATGGCATTAAAACAGAAACTTTATCTCCAACTATTTTTGTGATTATTGCATGGCTACCACCTGTTCTAATAAATTTTCCTCCATCTAGAGGATTTGATTCAATATTATAAATAGGTGTTTTCACCTTTAAATCTCCTAATTTCATAATATTCCCTTTTTCAATATTCTCACTAAAAAATTCTATTTTTTGTCCCTCATACATTCCCTTGAATGCAGGAATATGGAATGTCCCACCTTCATGAAGAATTTTAGCCATTGGAGATGTATGGCCAGAGGAATGGAATAATTTAACTACTTCTCCTTTACCTTCTTCTAAGTTTCTAGGATATCCTATTTCATGTTTAAAAGCTTTCTTTTTAGCCTTATAGGTGTGTGTTCCTCTTCCACGTCTTTGTTGAATTATTCTTTTTCCCATTTTTAAATATGGTCCTGTGACACTATGTCGCGTAAATATTTAATTATTGAAAAATTTATTTTTCCCATTTTATATGATTCCTAGTTTTGTAGCCACATCAATAGCTGGAAACTTTTTATTTAATTTAATATATGCATATTTTTTGTTATTTCTAATCAATGTTCTCACTTTTTCTACCTTCACATTAAAGATATTTTCAACTTCTTTTTTAATATCTTGCTTTGTAGCTTCTTTATTTGTTGTAAATGAAATAACATTTTCTCTTTCAATCATCATAACTGACTTTTCAGTTGAAGAGGGAGTCAATCTTATTGAAACCTTACTCATTTTTTGCCTCCTAATCTTTGTTTAATATCTTCAATTGCTTTTTCAGTATAAACTGTTAATCTTCCTAAACCACCTTTTGCAAGATCAGTAACACTTAAATTTTTAACATCAATAATTTCAAATGCAGTTGTTTTCAAATTTTCTTTATTTCCAATAACAATCAATACACCTGCACTTTTTTTATACTTTCTACCTCTCATTTTACCTCTTCCACTTCTTACGGATTTTTTTCTTAATGCAACCTTAAATAAGTCTTTTCCAAGTATTTTTTTCAATCCAGAAATAAGTTCTTTAGTTTTTATATTATCTAATTTTGATTTAAGTATAAACGGAGGGTTTTTTTCAATTTTTTTATTCTTTAGACTTCCATATTTTTTTGTTATTTGTTTAATATCTGTTGTAGCACTTAATGCAGATTCAAATGCAATTTTTCCTTCTTTTTTATTAATGCTTTTTGTTTTTTGCCTTGCCTTAACTTTTGGAGAGTGAGGTTTTCTTCCTCCAACAGTATTTGAGACCTCTGCACCAACCCAATTAAATTGGCTTCCTCTTCTAGTTAGGATTTTTCTAGGAACTCTAGATATACCTCTACCATACTGGCTTTTCCAAACATGTCGTCTATGGACAAGAATCCCTGATGCAGAATGCTGTCTTCCTGCCATTGGAGCTGAACTAAAAGGTTGTTCAGTTTTTTTGGTTTCTAATACCTTACTTACTATATCATCTCTTGGTCTTCTAGAGAAAGCATTAGGTAAATCAATATTTCCTTGCTCTTTTCCATTTAGATCAAATACTTTTGTTTTCATTTAATATCCTTTAATTCATAATTTTTTTTAGATTGTTTTTTACTTGCTCTTAATGCAGGTGTCATAAGTAATTGCCTTTTTGAAGGTCCTTGAACAGAACCATTAACAACAATATAGTTTGTTTTTAGATCCCCATATTTTTTTATTCCTTTTAAGGCATTTTTATCTTCAAAATCATCCACGTTACCTATCTTAATTATCTTGCTATTATAAGTAATTCTTGTAAATTTACCTAATTGACCTGCCATTGGAACTCTAAAAATAACTCTTGCAGGATGCCAAGGACCAAGACTTCCTGGCCTTCTTCTACCTTTTTCTGATTTATGACCTTTTAATGTGATACCAAATCTTCTAACAGGACCTTGAGTTCCCTTACCTTTTGTCAATCCTCTCAAATCAACTAAGCCATTATCCTCAAAAAAGTCAGTTACATTTAGTTCTTTGTTAATATTTTCTTGAATAAATTTAAGTTTCTCTTCAACACTATCACCATTAACTGCAACCTCACTTAAATCTGGTTTTTTCTTTAAATTAGTATTTTTAACCACAGAATAAATTATAACACTAACATCATCATAATCTTTTTCTTTTATTTTATCAAAATCAATTTTTTTAGCTTTTTTAGGTATTTTTATTTTCCTCTTAAGTTCTTTATCTAAATTTTCAACGAGATATTCATCAGCCACCTTACCATATTTGTAAAATCTTATTGAAAGTATCTTCATTGGTGGACATTCAAGGATTGTAACAGGAATTGCAATTTCCTTTCCTTTAGTCATTGAATCTGGAGAATTATCTTGAACAAGTGCGGTTTTCATACCAGCCTTATAACAGATAAATCCTTGTAATTGTTTGTTAGAATCAATTGCTTCCCAGTTCACTCTAGGTAAAAACTTACTCGCCCTTTTTCGGGGCCAATATTGCAAACTTCCTTTTCTTGGTGATTTTCTTGTTGGCATTTCTTATGTTAACTAATAATGCGGAAATTATCATTTTAGTTTTTACCCTGGAATAAAATAAGAAGAAATTGAGGGTTTTTAAAGGTTTTTATGAATTGTAATGATTCTAAGCACTAAATGCAATATCACTCTTAACGTCATTACCATCAATGACACCTTCTCTAACAATCTTTCCTTTTCTTATTGCTTCTTCTCTCATCTTAGAAAAATTATTTGTCTTTTTCAATTCTTCAGAAATAATAATATTTTCCACAAAAAAGTATGATTTATTTTAGCTTCTTTAAAATCTGGTTTTTCATTAATTAGGAGGTAGAACTTTATTTCCTGTATTTGAATTGTTGCAAATTTCAAAAGAAATATCCAAACCAGCTTTTTCATATTGATTTTTAACAGCATCAAACATAGAACAAATATTTTTTGCCATATTCACCTCTACAATTTTCTTTTTTGAAGCTTCCTTCTGTTTTATATATTCATCTGCACAAGACCTAGAAATAAACTTCACATTTGAAAAATCAATTTCTATTTCCTTTTCTTTTAATTTCTTTATACTTTTAAAGAAGGCAGAAATAGTATTTCTTGTGAAGATATTATCGCCAAATCTTTCAGACAACAAAATCTTTTTTGCCATACATTCTACAATCAATTTATCTATTTAAATTTTTCCTATTTTAAAGGTAGGGGTAAATATTTATTTTCTTTTTAGGTGTTGGAAGTCTAAAATATAAAAAAGTGCCCTCTAAGGGAATATCATCAAAGTCATGGAAATGAAGTTTTTGATTATCTTTTAATATAATAACCCCTTTTCTTGAAACAATATGAATCTCTCCCTTTATTTCTTCTAATGAAATATCCTTACAAGATTTTAATCCAAATCCTCTCATTTTTTCCTTTTTTTTAGTAGTCACTTCTCCATATAAAGCCTTTTTAATTGCTTCAGAATCATTGCTAAAATTAATTTTATTCTTTTCAAAATTATAAGGGATGGTAATTCCATTATCTAAAACAGCAATGTCTAAATATTCTTTTTGCGGGTAATACTGAGCCATAATAGAGGCAAATGTAAAATTAGAATGTTCATCCATATTATCTGCCAATTCTCCTAAGATATAATGAATACTATCTCCAAAAGAATTTGGAATTTTCTTTTCTATTTTTTTAAGAACTTCATTTGCTTTTTTATTTACCTGATTTCTTTTTTCTAGATCATTTGGAAAATGTTTTATTGAAATAAATGTATCCCCATCTTTCTTTTTTCCTAAAGGGAACCCTATATCTGAAAGCCATTCTTTAACCTTAATATTTTCAGGAGGAATATAACTTATTTTTGCACCCTTATTAAGCACATCTCTCAATTTACTTCCGATTAAAATGACTGAACAAGGAAGAACCCATTTAACATGGGATATGTCTAATTTTATTTTTTTCTTTTATTAAACATCTCATCAATTTCTGATATAATCTTTAAAGAATCATTAATTTGGTTAAAAATGTCATCACTTTCAGATAAATTTACTTTAATTATTCCCTCTCCCATAATCTTAAACCCACTCAAGCCTCAAACTCCAACTCACTCTTAACGTCATTACCATCAATGACACCTTCTCTAACAATCTTCCCTTTTCTTATTGCTTCTTCTCTCATCTTAGCAAAATCATTTGTCTTTTTCAATTCTTCAGAAATAATAATATTTTCCACAAAAAAAGTATGATTTATTTTAGCTTCTTTAAAATCTGGTTTTTCAAAAACAAAGCCTGTTGCTAATTTTGCGTCCTTTGTTTTTAATGTGCAAAAATTAGCTTTAGGAGAATCATCTTTCTTTTTCTTTGGTTTACCTGTTTTTGGAGCTTTTGGTTTTATTTTTAATTTTGTTTTATCTTTATCTGTAGAAAAACTCAATGCAAGAAATGCTTTAGGATATTTATTAACTAATTTAAGGACTTCTTCTCCAGTCATCTCTTTATCCATTATGTATCTTTTTATACCTCTAAATTGTTTGACATCCTTAAAATCTAATTCATCCTTAAGATTAGATGTAGAAACAATGGCTCCTTTAACTTTCACTTTTTCAGAACCTACTTTCTCTGCAACATCTCTTACAAGTTCATTTGCAAATTCTGCACTTGTTTTTATAGCATATCTTCTAGAAGCTTGTTTTTTAGCATTAATAACTGCCCTATTTCTAAATTCACCTTTACTGAATTTTTGAAATTGTAAATGAACTGATTCATCAAATTTTTTATCAACAATCTTTTTTATAAAGTTCATATTATATATTCCCTATTTTGATTTATAAACCTTTTCAAGAAAAAATTCACTGTATAGGTTCATGACATATGTCCTACCCTATTTTAAACCCCAAATATTAAAGTA
>CAZRJP010000004.1:0-38309 GCA_964600865.1 Candidatus Woesearchaeota archaeon
ACAAATATTAGTGAAGTTAATACATCTACAAGAGAACAGTTGTCTGGAGATTTAACATATGTTATTTTAAACTCAACCCTAGGAAATAATTATACAGATGAGAATCTTACTGTTTACACGGACCAGGATGATAATGAGTCGTTAAAATTAATTAGAAATTGGTATAAGAATGATAGTTCAATTATGGCATTGAATATGCCTTTTGAAGGTGGAAGTAACACTACTTGGACAAAGGATTACTCTGAAAATGGATATAATGGAACTGTTTATAATGCAACTTGGAATGCTACTGACGGGTTTGATGGATTTGGAGCATATGATTTTGATGGTGATGGAGATTATATTGATATAGGTGACAAGGCTAATCTTAAAAACATTAATGAGTTGACATTAGAAACATGGTTTTATCCTAGAAAATTCCAGGAAGAGCATACAGGAATTATTACTAAGGGAGATATTACATTAAGTTCAGGAGCTTATGGGCTTAAATTAAGAGGGGATTCAGAAGGAACAGGAGAATGTAGTAATACTTTTACTGATGCCGATATAAGATTTCATATACGTACTTCTGCATCTACAGATATTTTATGCTTTGGTAATTTAAGTAACCTTTTGAATGAATGGCACCATCTTGTTGGAACTTATAATGGATCTGATATGAGGGTTTATTTAGATGGTGTGGAACAGGATTCTTTGTCTGCTTCAGGAAGTATTGTGGATATTTCTGATCCAGTAAGAATTGCTTATAAGGGTGATTCCTCTGGTGCTTATTTTAATGGGAGTGTTGATGAAGTAAGAATATACAATCGTTCTTTGTCAGAAGAGCAGGTAAAGGCATTATATAATAATGAGACAGATAAGATTGTTTCTCAAGAAACTTCTGTTGGAGATATATGGAAAGCATGTATAACCCCTAATAATGGAACTGAAGATGGTGCGGAAAATTGTTCTAATAATTTGACGGTTCTTAGCAGTCCTTATCCATCAATGCAACAAGTATTTGCAAATTCTTCTTCAGGAGATAATTTAACTTCAGAGAATTTAATTTGTTGGGCAAATGCAACAGATACAGATGGAGATAATTTAAGTTATAATGGAACATGGTATAAGAATGGAGTAGCAGATTTGAATTTTAATACAAGTCCTACAAACTATACTCAAGGAGTTTTGGTAAATGTTTCAACATTAGATTCAGGAAATACTTCTATGGAAGATGATTGGTCTTGTAGTGTTCAGGCTTATGATGGAGTATATTATAGTGGAGTTAGTTTTAGTGAGAATATTACGGTTCGTGGAACTTGTACTTGTATTAATTGTTCTGATTGTGAAGATAAACTAAATGATAACACTTGTGCAAAAGTTGAATTGATTAATGATATCAATATTTCTAGTGGGAATTGTATTGAAAGTGATGTTAATTTTACTGGAAAGACATTTGATTGTCAGGGATATTTAATAAATAATACAGGAACTTCAGATAAAGCAATTTATTTAGATGGAGAAGATGATAATACTATTATTAATTGTAAGATTCATAATTTTGATGATGGGATTTATACAGATAGTATATCAAATAACAATAATTTTACAAATAATACTCTTTATAATATAGGAGAACCAATAAGAATTGACGGAGATTATAATGTAATTGATGGAAATAATGTTTCTTGGGGTGGACAACAGAGTATTTATTCTTATCAGGGGGATTATAATAATATTACTAATAATAATATAGAATATGGGTCTTATGATGGAATTAGATTATATCAATCTGATTTTAATAGGTTAATTAATAATACTGCAAATAATCAAAGGAATGATTATCAAGGCACAGGAATTAGGATTTATGATGATTGCGATTATAATGTAATAGAAAACAATACTGCAGAGAACAATGGAGAATATGGATTTTATATTGTAGGAGGTGTTGGAACTACATTTAGTAATGGAAATCATTACAATAATTTTACAAATAATAATGCACATAATAATTCAATAGGTTTTAATTTAATGAGAAGTCCTTCCTCAGGCCACCATGATGAGGGTTTTAATCAATATAATAATTTTACAAATAATAATGCAACGAATAATACAGAAGAATCTTTTAGTCTTCCTTATGGAAGTCACGCATTATATGCAGATGATTGCAGTAATGAATTTGACACAAGCAATATTGCTGGAGAAGGAAAACCATTGCTTTATTTGAATAATGAAGATGGATTAGTTATGAGTGATTTAGATAATTACTCTCAAATAATGCTTTGTGGTGTGGACAATTCTGTTTTTGATAATATTACTCTTGAAAATGATGAAATAGGATATTCTGATTATTTGGTTACATATCTTAGTGAAAATATAACTATTAAAAATAGCAACATTCACGATACTTTTATGGGAATTTCTATGTATGGAAATGTTGATTCTAATTTAAGCAATAATAATGTTTCTGAAACTTATGATAAGGGAATAGTAGAGTCTAGTGGAACCAATAACAATATTGAGAATAATATCATAGAATATAGTGGTGCCTCATTAGATATCAATGGTGCTTTGCACTTAGGAAGAACTGATGAGGATAATATAACTAACAATAAAATAATTAATTCTTATGATGGGCATGGAATTTATATTTATTATAGTGATTATAATTTATTTGAGGGAAATAATGTATCTAATAATGAGGAAAGAGGCATTTATTCAGATATTACATCTGATTATAATGTTTTTGATAATAATACTATTGAGTTTAATGATGAAGAAGGAATTTATATTATAAATTCTCCTGCAAATATTACAAATAATAGGGTAAACCATAATGGTGCTGAAGTTGATGCCTCTGGTGTTTTTACAGATGATAGTGAAGTCCATTTATTTGTCAATAATACCTTGATTAATAACTCTGGGGAGGGTGCCCATTTAGATTATTATATTTATCAAATAGGAAACATTACAGGAAATGAAATCCATAATAATAGTGAAAATGGACTGTTTACTTTTGGTGGTCAAAATTTAATTATAGATTCCAATAATATCACTGGAAATGGAATAGGGAAATCATTATCTGATAGAAATGGAATTTATTTATGGGGGTATGAAAGGGACAATGATTATTTCCAGGTAACAAACAATAATCTTGAAGATAATCATAATGGACTTTATATTTATGATATTACTAAGACAAACATTACAAATAATACTTTTATTAATAATTCCTATGCTTCTGGTAGCTCAGGAATTTTTCTTGAAGCAGATGTAAGTTATAATGCATTTAATTCTAATATCTTCAAAGAGAATACAATAGGATTACAAAGTGATAGCTCAGGAAGTAATCATTATAATAATTTCTCTGCTAATACTATTTATAATAATGAATATGGTATTGAAATTGAAAGTTTTGCTGGAGGTAATAATATTTTTTATCTCAATAATTTATCATCGAATAGAATTATTGGATTGCGGATTGATTCTGATAATAATAATGTAACAAAGAATTTTATTGTAGATAATCCTTCTGGAGTTAATTTATCCTCTGGTGCAGATAATAATAGGGTTTTTGATAATTATTTTAATAATACTAATGATGCAGATGATGAGGGAAGTTTAGGAGATAATTTTTGGAATACAACATACAATTGTGATGGGGAAGAAAACATCATTGGAGGAGATTGTATTGGAGGTAATTTTTGGGCAAGTTATTATGATAGAAGAAATGCAACAGATAGAGATGGAGATGGAATAGGTGATGATGTTATACCCTGGAGTTCTTCAGAAAGTTTAGATATATATGGGAATGTTCAAGATTATTTACCTTTGACTATAATAAGGTGTGGGGATGAGTTAGTAGATGATACTAATTTAACTAGTTATAATAATCTTACAAATTGTTCTAGTAATGGATTAAATATCATTTCAAATGAGGTAAGTTTAGATTGTGATTTACAGATTATTAATTCTACGGGAAATAATTATGGAATTCATGTAGATAGTGTTAAAAATATTAGTGTAGAAAATTGTAATATAAAGAATTTTTCAACAGGTATTTATGTTAATGGCTCAAATTATTCTACTCTTAAACACAATCTTTTAAGATATAATGTTTTGGGGATAAATGTAAGTGAGAATTCTAATGATAGTTTAATTTATTATAATTATTTTAATAATACTAATGATAATAATGCTTATGATTTAGGAACAGATACTGATTGGAATAATTCTGTTTTAGGTAATTTTTGGAGTGATTATTATGAAGAGAATTATACAGATAGTCCTAGGGATGATTATAATTTATCTGTTTATGGAGGTATTGCAATAGATGGGACAACTATTGATGGCAATATTGATTATGAGCCACACACATTAGACCAGTATTATGACTCAATTTTTGAATGTGGAGCAGTAATTACTGCAGAATATAATAATAAGGAGATAAATCTAATAAATGATTTAGAGTGTGAAGGAGATGGGATTATAATTGACTTTTATTCTGAAGGTAGTGTAGACAATATAACAATAGACTGTGATGGAGATTCTTTAACAGGTGATGGAACTGGATCTGGAATTAAAGCAATAGGTCAAGGAGAGAGGGATAGGGAATTTAAAAATTCTGAGATAAAAAATTGCGAGATACATGATTTTGATAGGGCTATAGAATTTAAATCTCATGCTTATGCAGAATCAGGATGTTTAGTTGGAGGATGTCCTGCTAGGGAATGGAAAAAACAAGTAATTCATGATATTTCTATAGATAATAATAAACTTAATAGTTCTGTTTATGGAATTGATATTTCATCTGATGAGGATATTTATGAAGTTGCAGGAAGTTGTGTTTGGCCTTGTAATGATGCATGTGAAACTGCAGATGTTTATAATTTAAATATAACTAATAATGATATTACTGAAAATTTCTATGGGGTGTATTTAACAAATGATCCTTCGGATGATTCTTCTGATTGTAGTGATAGTGAAGAGGATGCAAATGTTAGAAATTTTAATGTTAGTTCTAATATTATTAGTGGGAATACTTATGGAATTAAATTAACAAGAGAGGCCTCTAGAGATGAATTTCCTAAATTAAATACTTTTTATAATAATTTCTTTAATAATACTAATGAAGAGAATATGTCTTCTGGTTCACAAGAGAATTATTGGAATATTTCTTATAGTTCAGGATTAAATATTGTTGGGGGGTATCAAATGGGAGGAAATTATTGGACTAATTATACTGGAAGTGATGATGGTTCAGGATCAAGTCATCCATGGAATATTTCTGGAGATTATATTGGGGATACTTTAATTCCTTTTAATGGGACGACAAATGAAAGTGTAGTAAATGGAGGGGATTGGTTACCTTTAATATTCTATAATATACTTTCTGAGATGGAGGAGGTTTTTGTAAATTCATCAACTGGAAATAATTATTCTGCAGATGACTTAATATGTTATGCTCAAGCAAGTGATGAAGATGGAGATAATTTAAGTTATAATGGAACATGGTATAAAAATGGGGCAGTAAATTTTAGTTTTGATACAAGCCCTACAAACTATACTCAAGGAGTTTTGGTAAATGTTTCAACATTAGATTCAGGAAATACTTCTATAGGAGAGAATTGGTCTTGCAGTGTTCAAAGTTATGATAGTAAGAATTATTCTGGTGTTTTATTTTCTAGTAATTTAACAATTGAGGATTCAACTCCTCCAAATGTAACAATAAATACTCCACTTAATCAAACTTATGTAACTGATGAAATTAATTTTAATGTAACTGCAACAGATAATTATATTGGAGTAGATTCTTGCTGGTTTACTTTAAATTCAGGGGTTACAAATTACACTTTACAAAATACAACATATGTAGATGATTATAATTATACTAATTCATCAATGGCTCAAAGTAGTCACATTGCTGAGTTTTATTGTAATGATTCAAATAATAATATTAATAATTCAGAAAATGTGGGTTTTTTCATAGATTCAATTAATCCTTTAATTGACATAGAAACACCTGCAAATAATACAAATTCATCAAATACTGAATTAGATGTGAATTACACTTACACTGAAATTAATCCTGATACTTGCTGGTATAGTAATGATAGTATGAGTGAGAATACAACCTTGACAAATTGTGGTGATAATATTACTTCTGTTATATGGACTGAGGGAGAACATAATGTTACTGTATGGATAAATGATACTGCAAATAATGTAAATAGTTCTAGTGTTGTATTTACTATTGATATATCAAGTCCTGTATTTAGTAGTGAAGTAAACACCTCAAATGAATTTAAAAGATATGAAAACTTTACTGCAAATATTACAATAGATGATGCTCATTTAGATACTTACATATTTTCAACAAATGCTTCAGGTTCATGGGCAAATACAAGTGTGAGTATTTTAGGAAATACAACTTATAATGCATCTCATCAAGATAATATAACTCTTTCACAAGGTAATAGTATTTGTTGGTATTATTATGCAAATGATACTTTAGGAAATGATGATTACTCTTTAGAGTATTGTTTTACTGTTAATAATACTGCTTCAGTAATACAAGAAGTATTTGCAAATTCATCAACTGGAAATAATTTAACTTCAGATAATTTAACTTGTTGGGCTAATGCAACTGACTTAGATAATAATACTTTAAATTATACTGGTTATTGGTATAAAAATGGAACAAAACAAACAAATTTAAGTATAAATGCCTCTGATGATTATACTCAAGGAGAATTGATTAATGTTTCTTTACTTGATTCAGGAAATACTTCTGTTGGAGATAATTGGACATGTAATGTTTCTGCTTTTGATGGAGATGATTATTCTGATTATAGTTCAAGTGAAAATCTTACTATAGTTGATATAATAAATCCTCAGGTGAATATTACATTGCCAACTGCAACAACTTATTCTTCAGGAGATGTGGATATTGAAATTAATCTTAATGAAGCAGGTTATTGTGAATATAGTATGAATGAGGGTGTAAGCAATTCAACTTTAACAAACTCAACTAATTTAACAAAGTATACTGGAAGTTTGTCTTTAAGTAATGGAGATTATATTTTGAATGCTTATTGTAATGATAGTTATGGAAATAATAATTATACAGAGAATGTGAGTTTTAGTGTTTCTATACCTTCAGATGATGATGGGGACGATGGTGGTGGGGGTGGAGGAAGTTGTACTCCAGATTGTACTGATAAGGAATGTGGTGATGATGGTTGTGGGGGTAGTTGTGGAACTTGTGATGATGGATTTACTTGTGAGAGTGGCCAGTGTATTTCAGATTGTACTGAAGATTGGGAATGTACTGAATGGGGTGGGTGTGATGATGGAATTAGAACAAGAACATGTACTGATTTAAATGAATGTGGAACTGAATTAAATAAACCTGATGAAACAGAAGAGTGCGATGAAGATTGTACTGAAGATTGGGAGTGTTCATATACAACTTGTGAAGAAGGAGATGATTATAGTTATCCTTATGATTGTGTGGATTTAAATGCATGTGGAACGGAATTTGATAAACCTACTGACCCTATTGAATGTGATAGTGTTGATGAAGAGAGTGTTATAGAGGGAGATAGGGGAGATATAAGCACTGATGGCAGACATTGTGAGACAGAGTGGAATTGTATGGAGTGGGGAGAGTGTAGGTCTGCATATGACATGAAGGATTTATTAAAGGATAGAGTTTCACTTTCTGGAATCCAAAAAAGAGAGTGTATTGATGAAAATGATTGTTATCCAGATAAAATAGAAAAAAGACCATGTAAAATAGAATCAAAAGTAAATGCAGATAGGGTTCAATGGTGTGAACAAACATATATAGAAATTTATGATAAAGATACAGATAATCTTGTAGGTAGAATTGAGGAACAACAGGGAGCAAGTTTAACTGGTTTAGCAACATTAGATATAGAGTTTATAACAAGTAAATTTAAGGGTTATTGTAGTTATTGTTATGATGGTATTAAGAATTATGATGAAACAGGAATAGATTGTGGTGGGCCTTCTTGTCCAAGGTGTATAGAGGAGATAGAATTCTTTAATTGGATGCCTTTTGCAATCATCTTATTATGGGCATTGGTTTTTGGAGGTTCAGGAACAATAGTTTGGATTGAAAGAAGTGACTTACTTAATTATTATAGGGAATTACAAAGGCAAGAGTTAGATAAGGCTACTTTATCAAAGACTTCTAAGAAGACTGAAAAGAGAGTAACTAAGGGAATCAAAAAGATAAGTAAAAGTTCAGAATTAGCAGATATTAAATCTGGAGAAGAAGTTTTTAAGAAGATGTTGAAAGGAATTAAACCAAAGAAAGGACATAAGGGGAGTAGAAAGACTCATCTCGGGATATTAGATACTAAACCTGAATTAAGAGAGAATAGTAAAGTAGGAAAAAGCCCGTCTCAGAAACAAAAAGATAAGAAAAAATATAGTATAGCTAAAAAATTGTCTAAATTAATGTCTTTTAAATCTAAAGCCAAAAAGCCAAAAAAACAGGTTAAGAAGACTAAAAAAATAAAAAAGAAGAGCGAACTTTCTTCTGGGGCTAAAAATGCTATTGGAAGTACTAAAGAGCATTTAAGGAAAGGAAGTAGAGGAATAAAGCATACTACTAAAAAGAAACCTAAACAAACTAAAAAGAGTTCTAAAGGGTTTAAGAAAAAATTAAAATCTTTATTTAAAAAAGAAATAAAAACTCAGGAGAAAAAGAAATCTAAGGATGAATCTGTTTCAGATAGGGTTAAAGGTGTAATTAATAAGACTAAATCAGATTTAAAAGATAAGGATTTTAATTAATTGTTACTAGAAATGTTTCTTCGTAATAAGCCCCGTCTTCATTTGTTGCCCTAACAGTATAAGTAAATTCTCCATCACTATCTGAATCCACTACATTAGACCAATAAATATCTCCTCTAATTTCATCTAATATTCTCATTTCTGAAGGCCCATCAACTAAAGTATGAAGAATATCTCCATCACCGCTTGAATCAATATCTGCAAAATATGCCTCCCCCTCTATTGCAGTATAAGCATTTGTATCTGGATAGATTCCTTCAATATTATCAAAATAAGGTCCATCTTTTTCTGCTTCTTGTTGCACATCTCCACTAATCATATCCGCATTACATCCTCCGATTAAAGGAGTAAAAATCAATGCTCCTCCAAGTACATAGGGAGCAATATCCTTACTTTTTTCTTTTAGGTATTCTTTTGTATTATTAACATAATCTTTTAATGATTTCATAGTTATTTTTAAGTGTTCTTTATATAAAAGGTTTCTGATTTTGATGTTTTTTGTAATTAAGTTTAAATACTTTTATCTTTAAAGATAATTATGGGTAAAAAAAGAAGTAATATAGAGTGGATTGCTATAATTTTAATTGTTATTTTATTAATTGTATATCTAATTATAGAACAAGGCATTTTAACAGGTAAGGCTCATAGTGAAGTAGAAAATAATACTAATATAGATTGGACCTTAACCAAAATTATATCTAATGTTCAGTTTAAATCAGGATATACGGATAATTTTAAAGAGATGCAAAGAGCAAGGTTTGAGATTAATGAAACGAAGTATTATATTGGATTAATTTCTTTAGAAAAGGATAGTGCTACAATTAGTGTTACTTCTCCTCATAGAAGAACATTGATTGAATTAGGTGAATCAAGAGCATTTGATTTTACTCATGATAATATTGAAGATGCTAATCTCACGCTTAATTCAATTAACAATAATACTGCAGAATTTATTATAAAATCATTAGATGATAATGAATTAGGAACAAGTAATATAGATAGGTATTCTGAGGAGAATCCGAATAAAGAATTATTTTGGACAAGTATAGGCATTTTATTTCTTATTTTATTTGGTTTTGTTTATTTAATTTATAGAAGAATAAGAATAATGCACCAGTATAAATTTAAAAAATCTCAATCTCAAAAAGATTTAAACATTAAAACCTCAGAACATAAGAATCTTTAAAATCTTTTTCTTGGGATTATTTGGTTTTTATCATTAGGATTAATCTTGTTTGGCATTGGCCCTGAATTAGGATTTTGTTGAGACATATTTTGTTTTTTAGGAGGGAAGTATCTTTGTCTCATTGGTCTTGGAGGTGTAGGGTTTCTTATTTTTTTTATTATAAACTTACTCCCAACTACTTTTGAAATGATTGCAGAAAGAACTAACTTTCCAACAGCAACTCTAAAAACACCTTCTTCATTTATAGGAATATTTGCTGATTCTGCAAATTTTTTTATTATGTTATTTATTTCTTCTTTTGTAAGGGATAGATTTATCTTTCTTTCTCCTGGATTATTAATTATTAATTTTTCTTCAGGACCATCACACTCAATAGAACGAATAACAGGGTTCCTGATTAGAGGATTTAATTTTCCTAAGTCTATCTCTTTTTTTCTAGGAACAGGTCTAATATTTTTTAAGTGTGAAGGAAGTCTAGCAGGAGGTATGTTTACTCTTGATTGTTGATAGGATGAAGGTCTTGGTAATGGTTTAAATTGTGGTTTAATTCTTTTTGGTTGTTTAGGGATGTTTTTTTGAATTTGAGATGATGCGTATTCTATGGGAGTTGTTATTGTTTTTTGTTCAGGTTTTTTCAGAATTATTTTTGTATTTTCTTCTATTTTTTCTTTAAGTTTTGGAGAAGAGTTTTTAATTAATTCTTTTGTAAATGTTAATAAAAAGAATTTTCTAAAATCTTTTGAGCTATTTTCCAAAATACTGACCATTTACTTTTTCTTAGGTTTTTTAGAACTAGATGATGATTTGGTTTTTTGTGATTTTATATTATTTATTGAAGGAGGTGGTCCTTTTGGAGATTTTTTAGGGGTTTTATTAGTATTTGATTCTGGCATTGGGGTTGGGCTTGATTTTGGTGCAGAAGAGGATGATTCTTGTTTTTGAGGTGTTTGAGGAGGAGTTGGATTAGGGGGTGACATTGGTTGTGGACTAGGCATTGGGGAAGGAACAGGTTTTTTTTGCTCAGGTTTTTTTTCTGCTAGTGTTTTTGCAGTATCTTCAAATAATTTTAATAAGTTAGATGTTTGATTAGCTAGTTTGTCTATTTTTTCTGAAAGAGTAACCATTACTTTTTGGATTTTAACAAAATTTTCTGTTACTTTTGGTTGCATCTTTATTTCCATTGTTTTTGTAGGCTTATTTTTACTCTTCTTCTTTTTAGATTTTTTACTTTTTTTAGCTTTCTTTTTTGATTTTTTCTTACTTTTCTTCTTAGAAGTTCTCTTCTTTTTCTTATGTTTTTTCTTTTTTTTAGCCATTATCTATATTTTATTATTTTAATTAAGTTGAATATTAATGAACCTATAATCCCTAATAAAGGCAAGGTAAGGAAGTTAAATGATATTTGGTTTATCCTAAAGGAGATTACTAACAGATATATCCATACACCAAAATTTAGTATATGTCCTGCTAAATCTATCCTTGAAGGAGTGTCCATATGATCCCTCCGATTATGAGAGCTAAAGTAATCCAAAACACAATCCACTCAATGGGAAATCCCTTAGATTTCTTTTTTGACCTCTTTTTCTTTGCCATTTTAACACCCTTATGATATTAAAAAGCATTTTATTATTTAAAAACTCTTCGGAGAGGATTATAAATTAATTTATTAGAAATAATTAGAAAATATCTAAAATATCATCTTTATTGTCTTCTTGTTTGTTCCCATCTTTTTTGTTATCTGAATCAACAAGGTTCTCTTTTATCTTTTTAATATTTGGAGGTATATTTTCAGATAATTTTTTTAATGGATTTTTTATGTTTTCTTTTTTATTTTGTTGGTTATCCTTTTGGTTATCATTATTCTCATTATTTTCTCCTTCTAGTTCTTTTATTGCGTTTTTAACTTTTTCAGTATCTGGTTGATATTGTTTCATACCTGGATTAAATTTCATTGGAATAGGCATGTCTTTGTTAGAATTATTCTCTTGCTTTTGATTCTCTTCTTGTTTTTCTTTATGATTGTTTTCCCTTGTCTGAGTTTTACTCTCTTGTTCATAATCTTGCTTCTCCTTTTCAATATCCTTCACTGCTTCATTTACATCTTTTACAATGTCTTTGTCTTTTTGTGCTTGCTTTTCAGCTTCTTTTTTAAAGTCATTTTTAAAATCATTTTTTATTTTATCATTCCCTTGTTTCTTATTATCCTCATTAGAAGTATTCTCTTGCTTTTGATTCTCTTCTTGTTTTTCTTTATGATTGTTTTCCCTTGTCTGAGTTTTACTCCCTTGTTCATACTCTTGCTTCTCCTTTTCAATATCCTTCACTGCTTCATCCACATTTTTCACAATGTTCTGATCATTAGAATCCTCATCATCATCATCATTATTATTATTCTCTTCTAAAGATTGTTTGTTATTTTTATTTTGAGGGACATCCCATTGTTTGTTATTATCCTCATCATTATTATTCTCTTGCTTTTGATTCTCTTCTTGATTTTCTTTATGATTGTTTTCCCTTGTCTGAGTTTTACTCCCTTGTTCATACTCTTGCTTCTCCTTTTCAATATCCTTCACTGCTTCATCCACATTTTTCACAATGTTCTGATCATTAGAATCCTCATCATTATTATTCTCTTGCTTTTGATTCTTTTCTTGATTTTCTTTTTCTTTTACTTTTTCATAGTGTCTTGGTTCTTTATCTGTATTTTCAACAATGCTTTGTTCTATCTTTTTAACATATTCAGATATTTCTTGAGCAACATCTGCATTAACACTTATACTATCTATGCCTTTTTCTACTAAGAATTTTACCATTTCTTTTTTACTTCCTGCTTGTCCACAGATGCTTGTTTCTACTCCTGCCCTTTTACAGACTCTTATAACAAACCCTAATTGATATAAAATTGCAGGATGCATTTCATTATATAAATTTTGAACTCTTTCATTTCCTCTATCTACAGCTAATATATATTGGGTTAGGTCATTTGTTCCAAAAGAGATAAAGTCAATACCTTCTTGCACTAAATCTTTTATTATTTGGACAGATGCAGGTGTTTCAATCATAATACCTAGTTTAGCATCTTCAAATCCTATTTCCTTAAGACGTTTTTTTGTTTCTTGCACTTCTTTTACTGAAATGACTTGTGGGAGTAATATTCCTATTGTTTTCCCATTATTTGATATTCTTTTTAGTGCATTTAATTCTGCTTCAAATATTTTTGGATTATTTAGACTATATCTTATTCCATGAAATCCTAACATTGGATTTGCTTCATTGGTTTTAGGAGCTCCTTCAAGATTTTTAAATTCATCACTTCGAACATCTGAAGTTCTCACCCATAATTCTTCAAAATGTTCTGCAATATCATTTACTCCCTTATAAATTATATTCTCATAGTCTTTTGTCTTGTCTTTTTTTAAGAAGTATTGTGGATGTTTCTCTGATTCTGCTATTATCCCTTCTATTCTTGTTAAACCAACTTTTTTAATACCACTTTTTGCAGCTCTTTCAGCAAAACTAGGAAGATCTACAATAACCTTGATTTTTGTTTTAGTATCTGTTTTAACTGATTCTACTTGTTTCTTCTTTGTCTCAGCAGTTTTTCCCTTGAATATATTACCTGTATTTCCATCAACAGTGATAACCTCATTTTCTTTTAGTTTTGTGGTTGCATTTCCTGTTCCTACAATACATGGGATACCCATTTCTCTAGATACAATTGCTGCATGTGCTGTAAGACCCCCTTCATCAGTAACTATTGCTGAAGATTTTTGCATTGTAACTACCATGTCTGGATTTGTCATTTTTGTAACTAAAACGTCTCCTTTAGATATTTTGCTTAAATCCTCTAAATTATCTACTATCTTTATTTTCCCAGATGCAACTCCTGGAGAAGCAGCTAATCCATTTAAAACAACATCTCCTTTAATCTCTTTTTGACCTCCCTCACTTATTCTATTTTCCATTGTAGTTATAGGTCTTGTTTGAACTATGGAAATCTCATTGTTTTCAATTGCAAATTCAATGTCTTGTGGTTTTTCATAGTGCTCTTCTAATTTTTTCCCGATTTCTGCAAGTCTTTTGATTTCATGGTTTTTCAATACCTTTTGTTTAGCTTTATTTTCACTTAGTTTAACAATTGATCTTTTTCCTGAAGAATCTCTTGTTATTGCTGACTTTTTATTTGCTATTTTTTCGTCAGTTATTTCCATTTCTTTTGATATAACATATTTATCTGGAGTAACTCTACCTGAAACAATACCTTCACCTAATCCCCATACTGCCTCTATTATGGTATTATCATTTTTATATGAAGGGTCTTTAGAGAAGATAACTCCTGATTTTTTTGCATCAATCATTTTTTGGACAATTACTGCCACGTGTGATTCTATATGCTTAAATCCTTTTTTTTCTCTATAATATGTTGCTCTAGAAGTAAACAAAGATGCAAAACATTTTTTGATTGAATCTATTAAGTCCTTTTTCCCTTTAATATTTAGGAAGGTTTCTTGTTGTCCTGCAAAACTAGCATTAGCAAGGTCCTCTGTTGTTGCAGATGAACGAACAGCAACGAAATTAGGTTCTGAAGCATTATTTAATATATCTAATGCAGCACCTCTTTGAATGTCAAAGTCACCTATATCCAAGTTTTCATATGCCTCCTCTATTTCTTTTATCATTTCTTTAGGCATTTTAGAGTCTTTTATTAAAGCACGGATATTTTTTGTTATTTTATTTAATTTAGAAGTATCTTCATAATTTATATTTTCTAGTAATTCTTCTATTTTTTCTTTTATTCCTGCTTTTTCAATGAAATAATCATATGCTTGCGCAGTAACCACAAATCCAGGTGGAACAGGGATTCCTAAATTGTATATTTCTGCAAGATTCGCTCCTTTTCCTCCAGCTACATTACCTGAATCTTTATCTAAATCATTAAACCATCTAATGAATTTTTCTGCATGTTTTTCCTCTTTTTGTATCATTGTATTAAAAAACCTTGAACATTAATAAATATTTTTATTCACTGATAGCATCAACAGGACAGGCCTTTATTGATTCTTGAATACACTTCTTATTGCCAGAAGATTCTTTTACCTGAGATTTACAATTTTTTAATTCAAATACCTCAGGGCATATAGCAATGCATTGTCCACATCCTATACATTTTTCTTTATTCACTTTAACCATAAAACAATTAATAATATATTGTTTATAAAACTATTTGGAATATTTTTAATTTAGATAGTTTTTAAAATACTATTTCCTTTTATTATATATGGGTTTGATAAGAAGTATCTCAGTGAGTATATTAAGTATAGCACTTTTTTTAACACTATTTTCTGCTAATTCTTTTTTAACAGTTTCAATGTCTTTAGATTATAAGGTTTTAGAACCTGAATTAACAAGTGTAGTAGGAGATATTTTACAAGAACAAGTTGATTTAGATGAAACAATGCCCTTAATACAAAAAGTTTGCCAGAATAAAACTAACTATGTTTTTTCTACAGATGATTTTGTTTTTACTCTTCCCTGTGATATTGCTAACCAAGGACAGGAATCAATTATAGATTATTTTGTTAAAGAAAAAGTAGATGAAGTTTATTATAAGGAGTATGATTGTGAGTTTTTAGATTGCTCTTCTGAGACAGATATGCCCACTTATTTATTTTCCTTAAAGGCTAAAAGATATTGGAGAGGATGGTTTTATTCTAGTTTATTAGTTTCTTTACTTTTATTAGTTGGGCTTTTCTTTTTATTTGAGAAAAGAAATAATATTCCATTTTTAATTGGGGGATTATTTATTCTTGCATCATTACCTTTTTTGGGGGTTGGATGGCTATTAAGTTTGGTAACTGGTTGGGAGTATGTTAAGATATTTAGTATATTTTTTACACAGGCATATATAACATTTTTAATTGGTTTTATTTCAGGTATTTTATTGATTGGAATAGGATTTGTATTAAAATTTATTAATGCAGGGAAATTTTTATCAGGTATTTTTAATTTCGGTAAAACTGAAAAAAAGAAGGAAAAGCCTAGTGAGCCTAAGAAAGATTCTGATAAGAAGAAAGGAATGGATTTATAAAAATAATAATTAGTTCTTTTTTATGAATAATAAAAATAAGAAAGTGGCAGTTTTATTTTCAGGAGGATTAGATAGTAGATTAGCCATAAAATTACTTCAAGAAGAAGATTTTGATGTTATTGCATTGCATTTTAAAATGCCTTTTAGTAAAGATGTGGAATTAGATATAAGGAAATTTTGCAATAGTCAGAATGTAAAATTAAAAGTGTTTGATTATTCTAAAAGAAAGATGTTTAAAGAGTATTTAGAGTTACTAAAAAATCCAAAACATGGGAGAGGGGCAGGAGTAAATCCTTGTGTTGATTGTAGATTATTTATGATTAAAAAGGCAAAGGAATTTATAGATAAAAATAACATAGAATTTCTTGCTACTGGTGAAGTTATAGGGCAGAGACCAATGTCTCAAAGAGGTAATTCAATTAAATTAATTGAAGAAAAATCTGGATTAAAAGGAAGAATTTTAAGACCATTAATGGAAAGAGGTATTAAAGGAAGAAGTAGGTCAAAGCAAATAAAACTTGCTGAAAGTTTTGATATTAATTATCCAAATCCTGCAGGAGGGTGTTTGCTTTGTGAAAAAGCACTAGTTAATAGGTTTAGTCACTTTTTTAAGAGAGGATTAAAACCCAAAGAAGCAGATTTAATTAATAGAGGAAGACATTTTTTGATTGATAATAATTGGGTTGTTTTAGGAAGGAATGAAGAGGAGAATAATCTTATTGAAGATATAGGAGAGGAATCTCAACTTGTTTTTTCTGAAAAGAGTGTTATGGGACCTACAGCAATTATATTAGATGAAATAAACCCTGATTTAAGGGATAAAGTAAGAAATATTGTTATGGCTTATTCAAAAGAAGGAAGTTTAGAGGATAGGAAGAAATTTAAAAAATATAAATTATAGTATATTTATAATGTCTAAGAAGAAAAATATAAAATATGTGTATGAATTTACAAACAAGAGAAAATTAACTAAATCTGAGTTTTTAAAATGGTTTCAAAAAAAATTTCTTTATACTGTTAGAAAATTTAGTATGATTAAAAAAGGAGATGTTATAGGATATAGAGATAAAAAGGATTTTAGGAGTGTTGTTCTAAAGGATTTGCTTAAGATGTTTGTTAAAAAGGCACCAGTTGAAATAGTTAATATTTCTAGGTCTAAAAAAGATATAACTAAGAGAGCTGTAACATCTACGAGCGATACTGAAACAAGAAAGATAATTAGAGAGTTAATTAATGGAAGTGCAAAAATAAAGAAAGCAGGCCCGGTTATAGACAATAAGATTAAACCATTGTATTTATTTTTAGATAAAGAAGTAAAACTTTATGCTAGACTTAAAAGATTAAAATGTGGAAAACAAAATTTGAAAAAGGATAAATTATATGGTTTTATTGAAGATTTAGAAAAAAAGCATCCAGAGTTAAAACATTCTGTTGTACAGAGTTACTTAAAATTATTTAGAAATTAATAATTATTTTTTAGAGTTTTCTTGTTTAGCTTGGTCTTTTTTTAATTTTTTAACAAAATTATTTATGAATTTTTTATTTTCCTTACTTCTATATCTTACTTTTTTTATTGAATACATTGTTGTTTTTCCTACTTCATGTTTTTTTCCTGTTATATGTGTTCTAACTTTTTCATATATATTTTTGCCAAGTAATACTTTTCCTTTAGAATGTTGAGCTATTTTTTTAGCAGTAGTAATTAATGTTCCCATGCTCATAAATTGAAGTATGTTCTTCTTGTGTTTTGCAACTATTGTCCCGTAATTTACTGAGATTCCAAAATGGATTTTTAATTTTGCTAGTTTATTATATTTCTCTAATAGTTCAGATATTTCTTGAGCAGTTGTAATGGCTTTTTTCTGATTTTTGAATGTTTTTGTCTTTGCTGGAGCAAATATTAAGAACATATTTTCTTTGTTTTCATAAATAGATGCCTTTTCATTTTCTGCTATCTCTTCTACTTTTTGTAAGACTTCTTTTGTTATTTTTATATTCTTTTTATTTTTAATTAGTTTTTTATGGTTTTTTAATCTTAGACATACAACACTTGCATTTTGTTTATGTCCTTTTATTGATAATGAAAGTAATGCTCTGTGTGGAGTAGTTATTAGAGAACTTGAAGGTATGGCTTTTTTATCTGATATAGATTTTCTTTTGTTTTTTCTATGAATCATTCTTCCAAAGAAGGTTTTTTTGTAACCTTTTCTATAAATAGTAAATGCAACAAAACCTAAAATTATTACTACAAATAACCAAACAATTGAGCTTTGTATGTTGAATAATGAGCTTTCTTTTACTGATATTGCTCTTCCAGTTAATACTACTTTCTTTTTTATTGCATTATTATCTCCTGAAATTATCTCTACTTGGTATTCTCCATCTGGAGCAGTTAAAGAGTATTTTTGTTTTTTTCCTATTGGAATTAATGCATCAAGAGGTATAGACTCATTTCCTAATTTTATTAAAACAGTATCATTGTAAGGGACATTTCCAGTATTAGTTAAAATAACTGTCCCATTAATTAATTCAATTGAAACATTTTCATTTTCAAGAATCTTAAAATTAGCTTCATTTTCAATATCATTTGATTTTGCAACAATGTTCCATTCTGCTGCAGGTTCTTTATAATCAATTGGATATTCTAAGAATTTGTCTGTAGATATTTCTTTTTGCTCAAGAAGTTCTTCTTTTTCATTGTAGATTTTTACTATTGAGGTTGAATCTATTTTTTCTCCTGTTTGGTCATGAAGGATTGTTTTTACTTTTAATGTTTCTCCTGAAAGGATTTCTTTTTTATCAAAGTTAATTTCTAAATTAGTTGGAACTTGGCCTATTTTTATATTAAAGTCTGAATAACCTTTATTTGTCCTATTATCTGTTCTATCTTTCTCATAAACATCTATTCCCACAAGATACTGTCCTGATTTTGTATCTTTAGGTAAAGAAAAATTTAGGAAAAAATAACCATTATTAACAGTATCAGTTATTTTCATAACTTCTGATAAATTCCCTTTGTATACAGTAATATCTACATAACCTTCAGAGTTTTCTCCATTTTCTTTTACTGCTGTTCCTTCTATTGTTATACTCTGTTCAGGAAGATACTCTTTTTTTTCAATTTCTGGTTCAACAATAATTTTATCTGATATTTTAAATTCTTTTGTAAGTTTATATTCGTCATTTAGAATGGATTTTATTACACATTTTCCTGTAGTTCTTCCAATAAAACTTGTTTTAAGAGGAATAGTTGTTGTTATGTCTTGTTCTTCTCCAGGAAGTAAATAGATATATTGTTTGTGGATTTCATTTTCATTTCCATTACATATTAATTGAACAGTAAAAAAATCATTTATTTCATCTGCTGCAGTTATTTTTATTGGGGTTTTTATTACTTCTCCTAAATTATATAATTTTTCTGGCTGTTGATTGATAATTATACTTGAAGAAACTATAGGAATCAAGATTATAGAAAGACATAGAATAGATAGGTATAAACTTGCTCTTTTCATAGTATATTTTAGGATTTTATATTTATAAATATTTGGTGGATTGTTAATAGTTGTAAAAATGGCATTTAATGGCTTTTTTGTTGAGATTGTAAGGTTTAAAAATATAGTTTTCATTTATTATTTATGGTTGGAAAGAAAAAAAAGTTTAATCCATGGGATGTTGAAGGAGATATTGATTACAATAGACTTGTTAAGGAATTTGGAATAAAACCCATAAAAGAACTTCCAAAGGTTTTTAGAGAAAATGTTTTATTTAGAAGAAAGATAATTTTTGCACATAGAGATATTCAAAGAATTTTACTTGCTGTTAAAAATAAAAAACCATTTGTTTTAATGACTGGTTTAATGCCTACTGGGAAATTTCATATTGGGCATATGATTTTAGCACAGCAGTTTATTTTCTGGCAGAATCTTGGAGCTAAGATTTATATTGCTGTTGCAGATATTGAAGCATATCATGCTCGTGGCCAAAGTTTAGAAGAGAGTAGAAAAATAGCCATGAATCAGTATATTACTAATTATATTGCCTTAGGTTTGAAACCCAAAAATATTGAGATTTATTTTCAGAGTGATAGGAGTGATAATGCAAAAAAATCTAATGCGTATTATAGATTACAGGATTTATTTGCTAAATGTTCCACTTTTAATGAATTTAAGGGTGTTTATGGGGAAATAACTCCAGGAAAAATGATTTCTGCTTTATTACAGGCATCAGATATGTATCATCCTCAGATTCCAGAATTTGAAGGAAAGAAAATACCTACTTTTATTCCAGTAGGAATAGACCAAGATCCACATATAAGAATAGCAAGAGATATGGCTAAAAGGTTAAGGGA
Source organism: Candidatus Woesearchaeota archaeon (assembly GCA_964600865.1). Classification (GTDB taxonomy): domain Archaea; phylum Nanobdellota; class Nanobdellia; order Pacearchaeales; family GW2011-AR1; genus WJLC01. The sequence goes on from CAZRJP010000004.1 coordinate 20,428, forward strand.
CTTTGATTTTATGCCTATTTCATCAACATATCATTTATTTGCTCCTGGGCTTAATGGAGGAAAAATGTCTGCTTCAAAACCAAATTCTTATATTGCCTTGACTGACACCCCAAAACAAGTTGAAAAAAAGATTAAGAAGTATGCTTTTTCAGGAGGACAGGATACTATTGAGGAACATAGAAAAAAAGGTGGTAACCCAGATATTGATATTAGTTTTCAGTATTTGAAAATGTTTTTTGAGCCAGATGATGACAAATTAAAGCAAATTAAAGAAGATTACAAAAGTGGTAAATTGCTTACAAGTGAATTAAAAGATTATTTGATTGAGAAAGTGAATGCTTTTTTGAAAGAACATCAGAAAAAAAGAGAAAAAGCTAAGAAGAATGTTGATAAATTTGTGCATAAAAATTAATTCATTCTTGTTGTAGAATTATGGTATTTTAGGCATAGAATTCTTTAAAGATTTTTTAATTAAATTATTTTTGCTTCTTTGAGGTTTTTGAAATGGTTGTCGCAAGTTAGAATTTTTGCAGAAATGGATTTTGCAGAAGCCATAATGAATGTATCTGCTAAACTTATTGATTTTATTTTTTCTTTTAATTGTGCGTGTAATAATCCTGCTTCCTTTGCTATTTCAGGAGTTATTTCAAGGATATTTACATTTGAAGTAAGAATATTATAAGCTATTTTTACATTTTTATTTCTTCTTTTTACTTTACTGATGACTTCTCCAATATTTACAGAAAGAGTGTATATTTTATTATTGCTTTTTAATAATTTATTGACTTTTTCACCTGTTTCACTTCCTTCAAGATATTCTATCCAAGCAGAAGAATCAATTAGATATTTCATTTTAGTTTCTATCTCTCATTCTATCTTTTTTAGTGAATTTGCCTACACCTTTTAGAATCCCAAATCCTTCTATCTTTTTTTTCTTTACTTGTATTTCAACAATTTCTTCTTCTCTAAGTTGCTCTAATTCAACAATTTCTTTTGGAATAGTCACTACTAAAGAACCCCCTACTTTCCTGGTTGTCGCAAGTGTTTGTGTCATTATATTATTATATATTTAGTTATACTTTATCATATTTAGTATTATATATAAATATTTTGGTTTTATTGAATTACTTCTTCAACTAACAATATTTTTAAATGAGGTTATTTTATATGTTTTATGAAGATTTTAACATTACATACAGATTACATTAAGTTTAAACCATTGAAAAAGGCATTAAAGAAAATAAAGGAACTTTCAAAAAAAGATAAGAAAGAGCAACATGTAAAAGATGCTTTAGTAGTTATGACTGCTGTTGAAAAGATTGATGAAGATGTTAAGAAAGTTGTTTCTAAATTGATTTCTGAGGTTAAAGATATTGCTTCTCAAGTAAAAACAAAGAATATTGTTTTATATCCTTATGCTCATTTGTCAAGTAATTTAGCTAAACCTAATATTGCAGAAAAAGTTTTGAAAAAAGCAGAAGAAGGATTGAAAAAAACATTTAATGTTGCAAGAGCACCTTTTGGATATTATAAGGAATTTGAATTAAAGGTTAAAGGACATCCTTTATCTGAATTAAGTAGAGAGATTGTTTTAAAGGGAGATGGTAAAAGCATTAAAGAGGGAGAAGAGTATGATTCTAAACAATTATTAAATGAAATCTCTAAATCTAAGTTAGATACATCTAAGTTAAAAGGTAATGACCATAGAATTATTGGAAAGCAAATGGATTTGTTTAGTTTTAATGATGTTGCTCCAGGAATGGTTTTTTGGCATAATAATGGCCTTGTATTATATAATGAATTAGTTAAATTTATGAGAGAACTTTTACAAAAAAATGATTATGAAGAGATTAAAACCCCACAGATATTAGATAAAAGACTTTGGCAAATTTCAGGTCATTGGGAAAAGTATAATGAGAATATTTTTTTAACAAAATATGATGAAAGAGATTTTGCAGTTAAACCAATGAATTGTCCTGGAGGAATGTTGGTTTATAAGAATGGTTCTAAGAGTTATAGAGATTTGCCTTTGAGAACAGGAGAATTTGGTGTTGTTCATAGGCAGGAATTATCTGGAGTTTTGGGAGGATTGTTTAGAGTAATACAATTTACACAGGATGATGCACATGTATTTTGTACTGAAAAACAAGTAGAACAAGAGATTGAAAAAATAATGGATTTAATGTCTTATGTTTATGATAAACTTGGATTGAAATTAGATCATGTTGAACTTTCTACAAGGCCTAAGAAAAGAATAGGAGATGATAAAATATGGGATTTATCTGAGAATACTTTAAAGAAAGTTTTAGAGAAAAAGAAAATTAAGTTTAAGATTAATAAAGGAGATGGAGCTTTTTATGGTCCTAAGATTGATTATCATCTTAAAGACTCATTAAAGAGGACATGGCAATTAGGGACTATACAACTTGATTTTGCAATGCCTGAGAGATTTGATTTAGAATATACCACTAAAGATAATAAAAAGAAAAGACCAATTATGTTACATAGAGTTATTTATGGTTCTTTAGAGAGGTTTATTGGAATATTAATTGAACATACTAATGGAAGATTTCCTACATGGTTATCTCCAATCCAAGTAAGGGTTTTGAATTTTACTGATAGAAATACTAAGACAGCTAAAGATGTTTTAGAGAAGATTAAAAAAGAGATGCCTAATGTAAGGATTGATTCTGATTTTTCAAGTAGTACTATGGGTGCAAAAGTAAAGTCAGCAGAAATTATGAGGGTACCATATATTTTAACAATAGGAGATAAAGAGGAAAAAGCAGGAACAATTGCTGTTAGAGAAAAAGGAAGCAGTAAAATTAGTTCAATGAGTGTTGATGATTTTATTTCTAAGTTAAAAACAGAGATTGAAGAGAAAAAATAGAATTTTATAAATAATAATTCTTATAAAGTCCTTTAATGTATTTTTGATATGAACTTTAAATTTTATGTAGAAAAGCTTAATGATTCAGAAGAATACAAAAAATTCCTTAAAGAAAATAAAGGGGCTTTTCCAGTATCTGCTTTTTTTATAATAGATAAAAAGAGTGGTGACAATAAGCAACATTTTGATTATTTTATTCCTTCTCAAGAAAAAATGTTTAGTTTTAAGTTAGAAGACGAGTGTAAAAAGGTTCCAGTTGAGGTTGCAGATAAATCAAAATTAAAAAAAGAGAACGAAATTTCCTTGGATAGATTTGATTTTGATTTTGGTAAAATAGAAAAGATGATTGAAGCAGAGATGTTTGATAAAAAAATTAAAAAAGATATTCATAAATTGTTATTATCTATACAGAATAAGGATGAAAAACAATTTATTTTGGCAACAGTGTTTATTTCCAATATGGGGCTTTTGAAAGTAACAATAGATTTAGAGAATATGAAGATACTAGATTTTGAGAAAAAGAGTTTATTAGATATGTTTAAGATTAAGAAAAATAAAAAAAGTAAGTAATTTTAGTTTTTGAAGATAGGAGTATTTATATAGCTAATTATATATCAGTATATAACTAATATATAATAAATAAAATGGCAAAAGAATCAACAATTTTGATAAAAAAAGAATTAATTGAAAAATTAAAAAGTGCAAAAGATTATCCTAGAGAGACATATAATGATGTTCTTGAAAAGATGATAAAACTATATCTTTCTACAAAAAAGAAAAATCAATATGACGAATTTTTGCATAAAGTTCAACAGCCAAAAATGAAAGAGTTATGGGATAATAAAGAAGATGAGGCGTGGGAAAATGCATGATTTTGGAGATGTAATCTTGGCTGAAGTTCAATTTACAGATACTTTTGAAATAAAAACCAGACCGGCTCTTGTTTTATTTGAGGAGCAAGGAAATGTGGTTGTTGTTGGAATAACAAGTAATCTTAATATGAAAGGAGTGCAATTAACTAAAAAAGAAGGGGCAGTAAAAGAGAGTGTAATAAAACTTAATTATATTTTTACTATTTCTGATAAAATGATCAAGAAAAATTTGTTTAAACTTTCTAAAAAGAAAAAGAAAATTGTTAAAAAAGAGTTATTGGATAAGATTAAATAATTATTTTAGTTTTTGGACAATAAAATTAATCATTAATTTTGAGTTGTGTTTTTGAGGTTATTTATAGATATTTCTTCTAGGTCCTATATCTAATATTTGGATGATTAATTTAGATTGAATTATATTATATAGTACTCTATATTTTCCAATTCTTAATTTCCATAATCCTTTTAAGTTTCCTATAAGTGGGCATCCTAATTTAGGGTTGTTTTTTAGTTTAGTTATTTTTTTTAAAATTCTTTTTTGTTTTTGTTTGTCTAATTTTTTTAGAAATCTTTTAGCTGGTTTTTTAAAAATAATTTCATATTTCATAGATTTAACTCTTTTTTCACTTCTTCAAGGCTTGTTCCTCCTTTTTCTTGAAGTGATTGTTTTAAATCCCTCATTGATTTAGGATCAGATAGAACTTCTATTGTTGCAATTAAACTTTCTCTATTTGCATTTTGAGGAGAAATATCAGATATCAATCTTTTTATTATATCATTGTACGTTTCCCTATGATGTATTTTTAATGAATCTAATTTTGCTTTTGTTTTATTGTCTAATTGAATTGTTGTTATAGCCATAGTTAACTATAGAATGCCATAGTATTTAAGTTTTTGGTTTCTTAATAATAAAATTAATCATTAATTCTGAGTTGTGTTTTGATGCAATTTTAAAACCTGTATCTTTGAATAATTTATGTATTTCTTTTTCAGTAAAGAGATAATAGTATCTTTTTCCTTTGTCTGTCCATCCAATATATCTTTCTTGAGATTCATATTTTTTGAATCTTTTTGAGTCTTTGTTCCATACACCAATAAGTGCCTTTGCTCCTGGTTTTAAAACTCTATAAAATTCCTCTATTATTTTTTTATGTTCTCTTGGTGGAGTACAATGTATTGAAGATATTGAAATTCCTGCATCAAAAAAATTATCTTTAAAGGGTAAATTAGAAATTCTTCCAACATAAAATTCTGCATCAATATTTTTTTCTTTAGCTTTTTTCTTTGCCAGTTTTAACATTTTTTTACTAAAATCAATAAGATATATTTTTCCATCTTTTATCTTGGTTAAATGTCTACCACTACCAGACCCTAAATCAATAACATCCCCTTTTTGATTTTTTAAGAATTTTTTTGAGAGTTTTGAAGGTATTTTTTTATATTCGTGCCATTCAGGGGCTATTTTATCCCATACTTCTTGTTGTGATTGTATTCTTTCCATTTTTTCCCTACATATTAATAAAAGTTTGTTAAACTTAAAAAGCCTGGGATTATAGATAATACATGAAAAAACCTAAGAAAGGAGAAGTTAGAAAACCAACTAAAACAATATCAGGAATTACTCCAGTAGCAGTTATGCTTCCTCCTAGAAAGTGTGAACATGGTTGTTGTGTTTATTGTCCTAATTTAGATGTTCCTCAATCTTATACTCCAAAAAGTCCGGTGGTATTAAGAGCTTCAAAAGTTGGTTTTGATAGTTTTAAACAAGTTAAAGGTAGAATAAATGCATTTAAGGCGATGAATCATCCCACAGAAAAAATAGAGTTAATTATTATGGGAGGAACATTTTTAGAGTATTCTAAGGAGTTTCAATATAAATTTGTTAAGGGTTGCTATGATGCTATGAATGGTAAAAAATCTAAGAATTTAGAAGAAGCAAAAAAGTTTAATGAAAGTGCAAAACATAGATGTGTTGCCTTATGTATTGAAACAAGGCCAGATAAATGTATGCAGTTTATTGATAGAATGAGGGAATTTGGATGTACTAGGGTTGAATTAGGTGTTCAGATTATTGATGATGAGATTTATAAAAAGGTTAAGAGAGGTCATACTGTAAAAGATGTTATAAATACTACTAGAGAATTGAAAAATGCTGGATTTAAAGTAGGATATCATATTATGCCTGGATTGCCAGGAAGTAATTTTAAGAAAGATTTGAAATTATTTAAGAAGATTTTTTCTGATGAGAGATTTAAACCAGACCAACTTAAATTATATCCTTGTCAGGTTATGCCTAATAGTGAATTAGAAGAGTGGTATTTTAATGGAAAGTATAAACCATATCCTAAAGAAAAAATTCAAAAATTATTACTTAAAATGCTTAAGAATGTTCCAAGATATTGTAGAGTTATGAGGGTTATGAGAGAAATACCTCCTGAGTTTATGACCGCTGGAACTAAGAGAATTGATTTAAGAAATGAAATTGAAAAGGAATTAAGAGAAAAAAATGCTAATCTTAAAGAGATTAGATATAGAGAAATAGGATTCGCTTTAAGGCATAAGAAAAAAGAAGATATTAATCAGGATTTAAGGTTAAAAATTACAAAGTATGATTCTTCTAATGGAAGAGAGTATTTTTTAGAAATTGTTAATAAAAATAATATTTTATTTGGTTTGTTGAGATTAAGAATTTTTGGAGAAGGAGATGATAGGAGTGCTATTATTCGTGAAGTGCATGTTTATGGAAAGGTATTAAATATAGGAAAAAAATCTGAAAAAGAGATAATTGCACAGCATAAAGGTTTAGGAAAGCAGTTAATTGGTAAGGCAGAGAGTATTATGAAGGAAGAAAAAATAGGTAAATTAAAAGTAATTTCTGGTGTTGGAGTTAGAGAGTATTATAAGAAACTTGGATATAAGCTTGAAAGTGAAGAAAAAGGAGAGTATATGGTTAAAAGCATATAATTGAATATATATTTTTAATTATAATTAAAAAGTAAGAGTTTCTATTGAGAATAGAAACTTCTTCCATTAGTAATAGAAAGATTTGTATGTTTTATTTTATATGTAGTCTATTGTGGGACAAATAGGAGGATGTTTCGTTTCCCTTTAAATTACTTATCATTTCTCTTGTTGTTGCTGTTTTTAATTTATAATTATTATAGAGGTTGAATATATTTGTTAGGATGTGCCCTATTTCAGTCAGGGCACTTACCATTCTAGCGAGAATTGAGTAAGACCAATAATTTTTTAATCTTGCTTTTCTTTTAACTAATATGAAAATAGTGTTTACCAAACATGCTGAAAATAGACTAGAGAAAAGAAAAATTACAAAAAGAGAAGTTAGAGATTCAATTAAGCAGGCTGATAAGACCGAGAAGAAAGATAATAAATATTATATTAGAAAGAATATTGGAAGAGGTAAAATAGAGATTGTTTACGAAAAGGATAAATATATAAAAGTTATTACAGTTTATTGGATATAGATAACGTAAACTAAATTTTCAATAATTAAAATTATAAAAAATATAAAGTCCAGGTAAAATGAAAATAGAATTTGATAAAGAAGCTGATGCACTGTATATAGAATTTTCTAGTAAAGAATTTGCTAAAAATAAAAAGATAGATGACTCGACAATTATTGACTTGGATAAAGAAGGAAACATAATTGGCATTGAGCTATTAAATGTGAGTGAAAAACTGCCTAAAGAAGCTCTTTCTGATATTAATGTTAAAAACCTGATGACTGCTTGAGTAAAGTATATTGCAACAAAACAACAAGTGCGCTCTTTTCATACAGACAGAAAGTACTCAGTTTAGAAAAATCTTTGATTAATCTATATCTAAAACTCTCTCATAATTATTATAACTCTGATTAGCGACTTCTTCTCTTTCTCTATCTTTAAACCTTCGCTATCTTAATGCCATTTTCTTGTTTTTTATGCTATTTTAAATCAGCCCTCTTATTATTTCCTCAGTTCCAGAAACCAATAAATGTTTGACTTTATCTTTTTTTTCAAACTTTTTTGTGTTTAATTTATTCAGCATTTCAACTATTGTTTTTCCTTTTAATTTATAATTATATTTAGTATGTGGGTTAGTAATTGTGATAATTTATATTGCTATTTGTTATGATATATAACATAAATGTTATTATTTAGGTTTTTTGTTATACTATAAAAACCATTATATATGTTATAAAACATAACAGAAAACCTTAAAAACTATGTTTTTGTTATTTAATATGGATAGAGAAGAGTATAAAAAATGACAGAAGAGAATAAAGATAAAAATCAGGAAATGAAAGAGATTTTAAGAGAGAATGTTAATGAATATTACAGAAACGGTAGTAATGCCCACAAGAGAGGAGAATACAATAGTTCTGTTACATTATTTTTCAAAGCTATATCTGGCTTGTGTGACTTATTCTTGTTAGATAAAGAGGGTAAAATTCCTAGTAGCCATTTAGAAAGGTTTAGAATATTAGAATCTAGTTATCCGAAGATATATAGGATCATAGATAAGGACTTTCCTTTTTACCAAAGTAGTTACTATTCAAAATTAAATAAAGAAACTTCCGAGTTGTTGAAAGAAGATGCCCAAAGACTATCTAAAATTATTGGAATCGAAATGTAAGAAATTTGCAGAACAAAATAACTTGTTTGATGTTGTTTTATACGGCTCATCAGTTAAAGGAAAAGAAAAACCTAGAGATATCGACCTTCTATTGATATTTGAAAATGAAAAACTAAAAAAGAGGGCAGAGAAAGGTCAGGAATTGAAAGAAGGATTGAAGAATAAAAAAATATCTAAAATTGATGTCAAGACAATAAACTTGAAGGAGATATTTGAAAAAGAGTTTTTAGCAAGGCAGGGTGTTTTGAGTGAAGGATATAGTTTGATTGATGATGATTATTTCTCAAGGAAAATAGGATTTAAGGGAAATATGTTATTTAGTTATCGACTTAGTAAATTAAATCATAATGAAAAGACTAAGTTTACCTATGCTTTAAGTGGAAGGAATAGTGAAGGCATGTTAAATAAGGTAGGGGGAGAATCAGTAGGAAGAGGGGCAGTATTAATCCCTATAAAAAATAGCATTAAATTTAAGAATTTCCTAGATAAATGGAATGTTGATTACGAACAAAAAACTTTACTAGTTTCCATAATATGATATCTAAAAAAAGAATAAAGGAAGAAGCTGGAAAGAAGGGTAAAAAGATTGGAAAGAAATCCATAAAAGAGATTGAAAATATATTAAGACAGGAGCTTGGAGATATTATAAGAATGGCTAGCGATAGAGCAGATTTTTCAGGAAGAAAAACTATTAAGAAAGAAGATATAGATTATGATTAATTTCATACTCCTCTCAATGCTAAAATAGTAAGCACCCTGACCGAGCTAGTCTATTGTGGGACAAATAGGAGGATGTTTCGTTTTCCCTTTAAATTACTTATCATTTCTCTTTTTGTTGCTGTTTTTAATTTATAATTATTGTCGAGGTTTAGCATATGGGTTAGGTGACCACAAAATAAAAAGATATTTAAATCGTGGTCACCTATTATTTTTAGTATGTTTATAGAAAAAAGAAAAACCAAGACAGGAATAAAATACTATCTGACCCATTCTTATAGAAAGAAAGGCAAGGTAAAGAAAATTAGGAAGTATTTAGGCAAAGACCTCTCTAAAAAAGAATTAAAAAAAGAGAGGGAGGAAGCCAAAAAAGAATTAAAAAAAGAGATCAAGCAGATTAGAATAGAGATATTTAATTTTACTCTTAAATCTGAAGAGGTAGATAAACTAAATAATCTTTCTGAAGTCGAAATCAAACATTTGGATAAATCAGACTGGAAAAAGTTTGAAGAGGATTTTGTTTATAATACAAATGCTATTGAAGGCTCGACAGTTAGATTAGATGAAGTTAAAACTATTCTCCAGAAAAAACCAAAAACTACAGACCCAGAAGAAAAAGAAACTATTAATGTTTTAGAAGCCATAGAATTTATTAAAAATAATCAAGACAGAGATTTGTCCTTAGGATTAATAAAAAAACTTCATCAAATTTGCTTTAAAGGGTCTAAGTCTTTCGCAGGTCGACTAAGAGATAAAGAAGTTGTTATCAGAAATGCAAAAGGAGAAATAATCCACAGAGGAGTTCCTTCAGAGGAAGTTAAAGATTATTTGAAAGAAATGATTGAGTGGTATAAAGAAAATAAAGATAAGTTTAAGCTAATTGTTTTAGCTGCTTTAATCCATAACCAATTTGAACATATCCATCCTTTTGAAGATGGTAATGGTAGAGTTGGGAGGCTATTATTAAATTTTGTATTGTTGAAGAATGATTATCCCCCGATTAATATATCTTGAAGATAGGAAAGAATATTATGACTGTTTAAAACAGTATTCTGATAAACACAAGGTAGAACCAACTGTAAGATTTTTGGTTAAGCAGTATAAAAAGACATTAAAAAAGGAGACCACAGATTCAGGAAAATAGATTTTTGTGGTCACCTATTCAGCGCCCTGATTGATTAACCTATCTTTATGGGTCAAATCAGGAGATGTTTCCTTGCCTTTTAATTTCTTTAGCATCTCTCTTGTTGTGGCTCTTTTTAATTTATAAATATTGTCAGAGTTAGTGGATATGGTATAAAATTTTTTCAATAAAATGTTATCCTAAATCTAAACTAATTTTAATAGCCAAATCTATTTCTTTCATAATCTCATTATCTAGGGGAGAAATTTTTTTAATAATTCTTTTCTTATCTATGACCTTTATTTGATTAAGTAAAACTGTTGAATCTTTATCAAGTTTTGAATCTTTTTTGTCAAGAAACACATTTGTTGGGTATTCTTTACTAAATTTTTTTGAAGTAATTGGGGCAATTATGGTGGTTGGGCTATATTTATTTCCTAAATCATTTTGTATAATAACTGAAGGTCTTACTCCTCCTTGTTCACTACCTTTTATAGGTTCTAGATTTACAAGTACAATATCCCCTCTTTTTATTTTTACCATTTCCAATCAAAATCCTCTTCTATAGCTTCGAACTCTTTGGTAATTTTAATGCTTTTTTCTGCCATTTTTTTATAGCCTTCTATTATTAACTCTTTTTTTTGCCTTCTTTGCTTCTCTAATTGGTCCATCATTTTAACTATTGTTTCTTCATATGTTTCTTTTTTAGATTTTAATCTGTCTAAGGCATTCTTTACATTTTTGTTAAGTTGAATTGTGGTAACCATCTTGTCACTATAGATAAACTATAGTTTATAAATATTTTGATTTTAATTTTCAACTATATCATGAAAAATTAGAACGCCCCCGCCGAGATTCGAACTCGGGTCACTGCCTTGAAAGGGCAGCATACTTGGCCTCTGTACTACGGGGGCATATAGAAAATAAATGTCCAATTAGTTTTTAAACCTAATGTTTATAAAATATAATCTCCCATTTTAGGTATGCCAAAGAAATTTGATAGATGTGTTGAGAAGGTTAGTAAGAAGATAAAAAAAGGTGAGGTTAAAAAGACCTATAAGGACAAGAAAACAGGTAAGAGAAAGAAGTCAAATGCATATGCAATATGCAGAGCTAAATCTAAAAATAAAAAATAAAAAAAGAAAGAATTATTTTTTACCCCAAGCAACAAAACCTATTACTATCAAGTAAAGTATTCCTCCAATTTCTGGTATTATCATAGATAGTGAAAACCATCCAGGATATTTCCTTTTTTCAAATGCTTTCCATGTAGCTATTATAAAGAGGATAAAGAGTGCAATCCATCCTATGATTGGAATAAGACCCAAAAATATCCATGCCCAATGAAAACCACCTAATTGAAATACCATTGCTATGTTTGCCATTGGAATCCATGCAAGCCATGAATATTTATATTTTAACTTTTTCCCAATAGTCATCCATGATAATGCAACATAAATGTATACAGCAAGTGACACAAGAATTATAGCTGCTATCCCTAATGATAAAATACTATTCCCTATGAATCCACTTGCAATTCCTTGTATCATTCTGTCATTAATAAAATTTGTAATTTCTAAAGCCATTTTTTACCTCCTTTCATTTTTTAAACTTTTTTTTTGAGTTAAGTTCTGGTTTGTAGTGTATCTTTTTGAAAGATACGTTTATGTTAAGTTCTGGTTTGTAGTGTATCTTTTTGAAAGATACGTTTATGTTAAGTTCTGGTTTGTAGTGTATCTTTTTGAAAGATACATGAGCCTGCCTTACTCAAGCTTGCATTCGTAATTGATTTTAATTTGCCTTATGCAAACTTTCGGAATTTGAATTTAAACTTTTCCTGAGTTTAGCAAACCCATGCTATTTCATTTTTCAATAGCATATATGAGCCTGCACGGATTTGAACCGTGGGCCCCTGCCTCTCTTAGAGCTAGTTAGTTCCAAAGAGGATTAATCCTTATTCGGATTAAACTCATATAAGAGCAGTGCTCTGACCAGGCTGAGCTACAGGCTCATTATATTTGAAGAACTAAAGAGATATTTAAAGGTTTTTAATTGCTTATTTTATTAATAGTTTTATTGATTATTATGGATTGTATTTCACATTGAGGATAAGAAATAGTTTTAAATAAGTTAATTATTAATTTTACTTATGTTAATCGGTTTAGTAGGAAAGCCATCAGTAGGAAAAAGCACCTTTTTTAAGGCTGCTACAATGGCAGAAGTAGATATTGCTAGTTATCCCTTCACAACAATAAAGGCAAATCATGGTGTTGGATATGTTAAAGTGGATTGTATAGATAAGGAGTTTGATGTTGAATGTAATCCAAAGCATGGATTTTGTATTAATCATAATAGGTTTGCTCCAATTGATTTAATGGATGTTGCTGGTTTGGTTCCAGGTGCAAGTGAAGGAAAAGGATTAGGGAATCAGTTTTTAGATGATTTAAGAGAGGCAGATGTTTTCATTCATATTGTTGATTCTACTGGAAAAACAAATGCCGAAGGAAAGCTATTGGATGAGGGAGAGACATATAATCCTTGTGATGATATAAGATTCTTAGAAAAGGAATTAAATAAGTGGTTTTATAATATCCTTGTAAGAGCATGGAGGAGTTTTGCAAAAAAAACAGAAGCAGAAGATGTTAATATTTCTAAGGCAGTGGCGAAACAGTTTTCTGGGTTAAAGGTCACTGAGGAACAAATAAAAAAAGTTCTTAGAGAGACTGATTTACCTGAAAAACCTTCTACTTGGGATGATAACCAGTTAATGGAATTTGCTTCAGGACTTAGAGCTGAAAGTAAGCCAATGATTATTGCTGCAAATAAGTGTGACCACCCTAGTGCTAAGGAAAATATAGAGAAGATGCAGGATGAATTTCCAGAATTAATGATATATCCCTGTAGTGCAGATAGTGAATTAGCATTAAGAAAAGCAGCTAAAGAAGATTTAATTGAGTATATTCCTGGAGAGAAAGATTTTAAGATATTAGATGAGGAGAAGATTAATGATAAGCAAAAAGCAGGATTAGAAAAAATAAAAGAAAAGGTTTTAGATGTTTATGACGGAACAGGAGTTCAAGAAATTTTGAACTTGGCTGTTTTTGATTTATTAAAATATATTGCAATATTTCCTGCAGGTGCAAAAAAGCTTGCAGATAGTGAGGGGAATATCCTTCCTGATTGTTTTTTATTGCCTCCTAATAGTACTGCATTGGATTTTGCATACTTTTTACATAGTGATTTTGGAGACAATTTTATTAAGGCAATTGATGCGAGAACTAAGCAGGCAAAAGGTAAGGATTATAAATTAAAGCATAGAGATGCTTTAGAAATTGTTTGTAGGTAATTTAGATATTATGAAATCTAAGCTGTACCTATGCACAGAGAATTGTATAAGATTTTGAAGGCCTTAGAAATTGTAGGAAAATTTATTATTTTTCTTTTAATGTTTTATTCTTCTATTTCTGATTCAAGAAGCTTTTTTTGAAATTCTGGATCAACTTTTACTTCTTCATTTTCATCCTTAGAATTATCTTGTTCTTTATTGTATGTTTCTGAATCATCTGAATCATTTGATTCATATTCAAATCCATGCTCTTTTAATTTCTTTCTTTGTTCTTGGATTGATTTCATTTGGTTTTCTATTGTTTGATTCATTTCTTCTAGGTAATCTAATTTTGATTCTTGCAATTTTAATCTTTGGTTTTTAAGTTCAATCAGTTTTTTAACTAATTCACTTTCTTCAGGTTCTTTATAATTTTCAAATGCTTTTTCAATACCTGAAATATATTCTCTTTCTATTTCATCTAAACTTTTTACTGGAATAGATTTTTCTGATTTTTTTGGGGTAGTGTTACATGCTGTTAAAAGAGTTCCAACTGCTAAACCATATGTTATTGGTTTCTTTGCATATTCTACTGCTTTTGTAAGATAGTTTTTTATATTTTTCATTTTAAAATTTACCTTTTATTCCAATAGCACCATTGAATGTTGCTTCTGTATTTTGGTCGTCTCTACTAATAAGTCTTGTATATTGATATCCTAGTGTTGTTGAGAGAGATAGTGCTTCATTAATTTTCCAAGACATTTCTGCATCTGCTTCTATTCCAAGGAAATTTCCTGAGTCATTAATATTGTATTCTGCTCCACTATCTAAAAATGTAATGTCTCCATCAATATTTTCTTTTGTACTAGTTAAATATCCTTTAGCTGTTAGGTCAAATACATCACCATCATATATTTTGTAAAATGGACCTATTCCAACACTTGACATGTTTGAAGTTATATCATATTTATAATTTGAACCTGAATCAGTTTGACCTCTTTCACTGTATGCATTTTCAGGGAATATTCTTGCAAATGCTCCAATTCCAGCTCTTTTACTTAATCCTTTTTCTAAATCTATTTGTAAATAAGTAGCAGGGCTTGCATCTTTTTTGTGTAGAGATTTGTTTTCTTCTCCAATTATGTTTAATAACCTATCAGGATCAAAATATCCTCCAGAATGGTCTTGGAATAATCTTCCTATACTAAAGTTTAATCCCCATTCATTTTTGTTATTTTCTTTTAGGTCTTTTTGTTTAGTTGAATATTCATTTGTAAGTTCATATACAGATGTTTTTTTCATTTGGTCATTAACATCATTTATATATCCTTCAAATTCATCTGAAAGATTTTCTGAGTTATCTTTTATAGTATTTTCTGTATTTTCAATATTTTTATCTGTTTCTGCAACTAAATCTTCAATATCTTTAACTTTTTTAGCAGAATCACTAAGACCTTTAACTTTTTTACTAGTGTTTCTATCTATTTCTCCATATGTTTTAGTAGTATTTGCTCTTATGTCTGCTTTTAACTTTTCTCCTTCTTGATATACTTGTGAATCATATATATTATCTACTAGTTGATGTGTCTCTCTTTTTGGAGTAGTGTTACATGCTGTGAAAAGAGTTCCAGCTGCTAAACCATATGCTATAGGTTTTTTCACATCTACGTCTGTAGTAAGATAGTCTCCTATCTTAGTTCCAGAAAGGAATTTTTCTCCTAATGCATTTCCTTTTTCTTTCACATAATTATTGAATTTTTCTCTTATATTTTTCATTTTAGTCACACACCTCTTCACATTTATAAAATGCACAAATCTCTACGCAGTCATCATATAATTGATTTACATTTAATTGAAATTGAGCTGGTTCATTATTAACTTCTATGGTAATATCTGCTGTTCCATATGCATTAGCTTCTAAACTATCTAAAACTAAGTCATTTCCATTCATTGATATAGCTAAGTTAAATTCTGGAGAATAAACACTAATTAATGTCACAGTAATTCCATCAGGGTCTGAAACTTCGCTTAATATATTACTATAAACGATTGTTTCATTTGGAGAATCTTCATCAATTTCTTGATTGCTTAAAGAGTTCCATACTGTTGGGTCATCCACACTATTTACTTGAACATTTATTGTTTGAGATGCAGTGTTTAAATCTGGATCTATAACTGTAAATGCAATGTATTCACTTCCATACCAATTTGCATTTGGTGTAAAAGTAACTTCATTTTCTGAATTAATATTTACATTGATATTAGTATTTCCAGATACTGTGTAAGTTAATTCATCAATTGTATTGTCTGGGTCTGAAACATAATTATCTAAGTCAAATGCAGTAATTGAAGTGTCTTCATCCATTGTTATATCTGGAAGACCACTAATAATAGGGCTATTTGGGCTTGAACCTGCAATTATTTCAACTGTAACTGAATCTGTATCTGTGTTTCCATCAGTATCTTCTACTTCTATAGTAAGAGTTTCTGTTTCTCCTGGGTTTCCTTCAGCATCTAAAGTAACTTCTCTTGTTGCACTATTATAAGTAACTGCAATAATATCATCATTTGTAGGTGAAAGAATAGTATAAGTTAATTCTGAGTGTGAATCTTCTGAATCTGAAGCATAAAAATCCATATTTAATACTTCATTTGTATTTTCTTGTATATAAATAGTAGAACCTAAACTTATTTCTGGGTTGTCAGTATCATCCTCATCATCATCTGAATCTGAACTTCCTGAATTAATATTTATAATAGTTTCTCCTGGCTCATAATCACTAGTTTGACCAGTATTTAAAGGATTAACTATATTTTCTACAGAGGCTTGCCCTGAAGTATTTAATCCTGTTATTGAGATTGTTAAGATCATTCCTAGTAATGCAACTAATGCTGTGATTATTGCGATAATAGCTATGGTTCTTTTATTTTTCATATATTTTAGAAAAAGAGATAGTATTTAAATGTTTCTATTTTGTAACTACTCTGGAGTTAATATTAATAATATTCTTTGTTTTTTTAAGCAATTTTATAGTGAATGGGAATTATTATAAATGTTTCCTTCTTTATGTATATATGAAATATAGGGGACATATTGAGAAATATAAAAAATTGAAAAAAAGTCTTTCTGATTCCTTATATGATTGGTGGTTAGATTTAATTTTAAAAGAAAGACATCCACAAGAAGATATTTCTAATTTAGATAAAGAGATAAAGAAAGAATATGTAGGTAAGTTAAAACCACCTATTTCAGATAAATTAGATTCGTATAATACTGTTGCAAAGGATGATTTTGGTAAGGTATGGTTGAGATATGGGAAGATACATCATATATTTGACTTTGATTTCGCAAAACCTATTGATATAAGAGATTTGAAAGAATCAATTTATTTTGAAGATTCTTTAGCACTTGTAGAACAACACATTAAATTCAAACCAAAGGAGAGGATTAATCCAGAAGTTAGAAAAAGAGGAGAGGTAATACAAAACTTTTCTGATTTATATGCTGAATTAGAGGATAGAGTGTCTCATAATTTTAGATATATTAAGTATTTTACACAACCATTTAGAGTTTTTGAAAGAACAAAAATATTTGATAATAAAGAGTATCCAGTAATTTCTGTTTTAATTCGTACACATGATAATATAACTAAGGAAGGAGATTTTTCCAATGAATTTTTAGAACAATATCAAAGAAGTGTTTTTAGTTCTATGAATAAGTTCTTTTTTGAACAAAACGAAGAAACAATATGGACTTTTGAGGATATTTATGGTAAGGAATATAAAAAGAATTTTAAAAAGAAGTATTATGGTGAAGAACATAATATTAAAAATTAATTTTTCTAATTTATAGAGAATATTCTGTAGTGTAATAGATTAATTTTTTATAAAAATGTTTATAAACGTTGTTTTCCCTTGATATATAGGGAAATTGCAAAGAGGAATTACACTACTTAATGGTTTATAAGAGGTATATTAAAAGAGGAGGCAAAGTTTATGGGCCTTATCTATATGAAACTCATAGGAATAATGATGGAAAGGTAGTTTCTACTTTTATTGGAAAAGGAAAAAAGAATTCTAAAGATGATAATACTCTTTCAAAGAGAAATTTATGTAGTGTAATAAGAAAAAAGGAGAGGAACAATTTCCCTACAAAGGCAGTTTTATTACTTGCTTTAATTCCTCTTCTTCTTTTTCTTTTCTTTTTTCTTGAGGGAGGATTTCCAGGTATTGGGTTTACAGGACAGAGTATTTCTTCAGATGGGTTAACAGTTGTAGAGAATAATCTTTCTGGTAACTTAGAGTTTTCATTACAACAAT
>CAZRJP010000005.1:0-35813 GCA_964600865.1 Candidatus Woesearchaeota archaeon
ACTAAAAACAATACTAAAAGCATTTTTAAAGGCTTTTTGACATTTATTATAGAAAAGAGAGGGATAATAATTAAAAAACAAGTAATTGTTAATATTATTAACAATTAATCACAATAATAATTATAGATTATGGAAATATGTACAGTCGGTGGATATGAAGAAGTAGGAAAAAATATGACTGCAATTAAAATAAATGAAGATGTCATAATAATAGACGCAGGTGTGTTTCTGCCTCCTTTAATGGAAATGCAGCAAGAGGAACAAATCCAAAATCCTTCTGTTAAAAAATTAAGAGAAATAAAGGCCTTACCTAATGATAAAGTATTAGATGAATTAAAATGGAGAAAGAAAGTATGCGCAATAATTCTAAGTCATGCGCATTTAGACCATGTAGGAGCAGTTCCTTACATTGCAAGTAGATATCCAAAAGTCCCAATTTATGGAACACCATTCACAATAGAGGTTTTAAAGAATATATTAAAAGATGAAAAAATAAAAATAAAAAATCCAATAAAAAAAGTAAATCCTGATTCTACTCACACTATAAAAGGAAAATCTAAAAATTACAAGGTTGATTTTATAAGGTCAACTCATTCAACTATTCAACCAGTCTTTCCAGTTATTAATACAGATGAAGGAAGTATTCTTTATACATTAGATTTTAAATTTGACAATTTTCCAACACTAGGAAAACCACCAAGTTATAAGAAAATAAAAAAAGCAGGGAAAAAAGGTGTAAAAGTTTTAATTGCAGATGCATTATATTCTGGAACAGAAAGAAAAACTCCTAGTGAAAGAATTGCAAGAAATCTTTTAGAAGATGCATTTAAGGTGACAGGGGCAGATAAAAATGCTGCATTATTTGTAACAACTTTCTCTTCACATATTGCAAGACTAAAAAGCATTATAAAATTTGGGAAAAAAACAGGGAGAAAAATAGTTTTTATGGGAAGAAGTCTTCATAAATATTTAACAGCAGCTATAAAAGCAACTAATTTATCTATTCCTAAAAAAATAAAGATTTTGAAATATAGAAGACAGATAAATTCTGTGTTAAAAAAAGTAGCTAAAAATAGAGGAAAGTATCTTGTTGTATGTACAGGACATCAAGCAGAAAATGGGTCAATAATGGATCGTTTAGTAAGTGGAGAGACACCTTTTCAATTTCAAAAAGGAGATAATGTAATATTTTCTTCTAGTGTTATCCCTACTCCAGTGAGTATTCTTGCAAGAGAAAAAATGGATAAGAGATTAAGACGTATGGGTGTAAGAGTTAAGACAGATGTTCATGTTTCAGGACATGCAGGAAGAGAAGATTTAAGAGAATTAATAAGAATGGCTAAACCAGAGCATATTATCCCAGCTCATGGAACACTTCAACAAGAAACACCCTTAATTGAACTTGCTAATGATTTTGGATATAATTTTGGGGAAACATCTCATCTTTCATCAGATGGCAAGGTTTTAAAGTTTTAAATCCTATAAACTAATATCAAAGAGGAAAAATGGTTAATGAAGAAATTTTACAAGGACTAAGAATTGCAATTCAAAGAGGTTATTCTTTAGAACAAGCAATGATGAGTTTTTGGAATGCAGGTTATGAAAATAAAGAAATAGAAGAAGCTGCAAGAGCTCTTTACAAACAATATCCAGATATTAGGCTTAAATCTAGTGAAAAGAAGAAAACAAAACCTAATCCAAAAAGTTCTAAACCTCAAAAATCTAATGAACCAAAAGAACCTCAAAAACCTAAATCTAATGAACCAAAAGAACCTCAAAACGATTCTAAAGACAAATCTAAAACAAAAGAATATGATTATTTAAAGTCAGAAAAAGAATCTAAAAAAGAAGCAAAAGAACCTAAAAAAGTTAATATACAAAAAGCATCAAAATACGGAGAAAAAACAAAACCTAAGTCAAAGATTACAATAATCCTGGTTATTCTTTTAATAATAATTGTTATATCCTTACTTGCAGGAGTCTTTATATTTAGAAATAGTTTATTAAACTTCTTTCAAAATTTATTTTAATGGATCTAAAAAAATATTTTGATGTATGGTCAATAATGCATTTTGGATCAGGAGTTTTACTAGGAATTTTGTTTATATTATTAGAGTTAAAGTTCTCTGTTTCCTTTATATTAACATTAACAATTCTAACTATTTTTGAAGTGTTAGAACCTAAATTGTATAAGATTTTTCCAGATAGATTAAAAGAAGTATTTTTTAATCAGATAATGGACATAATAATAGGATTATTTGGATTTTTACTTGCTTTTTCAATCTCCTTAAAAAACAGTGTAATAATTTATTCGATTATTATCGTTTTATTCTTATTTGTTATTTTACCAAAAAGATTTAATACAGGCAATATCTTTAACAAGTAATGCATAACTCTATTTATCCTCCTGCAGAAGATTCACATCTTATGTCAAGGATTTTAAAACAGAAAATTCCAGAATTATTAGAAGAAAATCCAGATTCAAAGATATTTGGAATGGGTGCAGGTTCAGGAATTCATTTACAAACAGCATTAGATTTAGGTGTTAAAAAGCAAAACATTCTTTCAGGAGATATTAATGAAAACGCTGTTTCACATTGTAGTTCATTAGGTTTTAATTGTGTTCAAACAGATTTATTTAAGAATATAAGTGGAAAATATGATATAATTATATTTAATCCTCCTTATCTTCCTAGAGATAAAGAAAACATAGAGTCAAATGAATCTAAAATAGCTACAACAGGTGGAAAAAAAGGAAATGAAATTATTATTAGATTTTTAAAACAAGCAAAGAATTACTTAAAACCAAATGGAAAAATATTCTTAATAACCTCCTCTCTTGCAAAAGAGATTAATTTCAAGAATTTAGAGTATAAATTTAAGGAATTAGGTTGTGAGAAATTGTTTTTTGAAAGATTGTGTATTTGGGAATTAAGTAAATAATATTTCCTTATACTAAATCACACTCAATTTTATATAGTTTAATCATCAATTATTGTTATAATTATAATTATGAAAAATGGTGAAATTTGCTCATATATCAGACGTTCATTTAGGAGGATGGAAACAAGAACCACTTAGAAATCTGAATTTTCAATCTTTTCAAATGGCTGTCTCTAAATGCATTCAGAATAAATTAGATTTTGTTTTAATAGCTGGAGATTTATTTGATTCAGCTTATCCTCCAATTGAAATTCTTAAAAAAACATTTGCTGAATTTAAAAGACTTAAAGATGCAAAGATACCTTGTTTTATTATAGCAGGAAGCCATGATTATTCTGTTTCTGGAAAGACTTTTTTAGATGTTTTAGAGCATGCAGGATTCTGTAAGAATGTAACTAAAATTGAAGAGATAGATGGCAAAAAATATCTTAATCCTGTTTTACATGAGGGTGTAGCAATTTATGGCTATCCTGGAAAAAGATCTGGACTTGAAATAGAAGATATAAGAAAAATAAAATTAAATGATTCTCCAGGAATGTTTAAGATTTTCATGTTACATACAACTATTGATAAGGCAAAAGGAACATTACCAATAGATTCTCTTTCTACAGAAAAATTACCTGATGCAGATTACTATGCTTTAGGACATTTACATATGGATTTTCAATATGAAAATTTTGTTTACCCAGGACCAATATTTCCAAACAATTTTCAGGAATTAGAGGATTTACAATTCGGAAGATTTTATATAGTAGATACAAACCTTCCAAAAAAAGATAATCTAAAGAAAATAGATTTGAAGATAAAACAAGTAGAACCTATTGAAATAACTCTTAGAAATGCATTAACAGCAACAGAAGACATTGTAGAAAAAATAAAGCAAAGAGAAATTCAAGACAAGATTGTTTTACTAAGAGTTAAAGGAACTTTAGAAAAAGGAAAAAATTCAGATATAAAATTCTCTAAAATAAAACAAGTTGCTAAAGAAAGAGGAGCTTATTTTTTATTAAAAAATACACATGATCTAAATGTAAAAGAAGTTGAAACAGAATTTGATGTTAAAGATTCAGAAAATATAGAAGAAGAGACAATTAAAATGTACTCAAAAGAAAACCCTTCTGACCTGAATTCATTAATACCTGAATTAATGGATTCTCTTTCAATTGAAAAACAAGAAGGTGAAAAAAATGCCATATTTGCTAAAAGAATTTTAGAGGGTGCAAAAAAAGTCTTGAAATTCTAGGTATAAAATGAAAATTAATAGAATTGAAATAGAGAATATTCGAAGTTATGAAAAACAAGAAATAAACTTTCCAGAAGGTTCCACGTTATTATCTGGAGATATTGGTTCAGGAAAAACATCTGTTCTTTTATCAATAGAATTTGCCTTATTTGGATTACAACCAGGACAAAGAGGAGCATCATTATTAAGAAACGACGCTAAATCAGGGAGAGTAGAAATAGATTTTGAAATAGATGGTAAAGAAATAACCATTGAAAGGACACTCAAGGAAACCTCAAGGTCAATTACTCAGGATTATTGTGCTATAACTATTGACGATGAAAAAATAGAATGTTCTGTAACTGAATTAAAAAATAAAGTATTATCCTTATTAAATTATCCTTCAGAATTTGAAAAAAAGCAAAATATCCTCTATAAATTTACAGTTTATACTCCTCAAGAAAGTATGAAGGAAATTATATTACAAAATCCTAAATCAAGAGTAGACACTTTAAGACATGTTTTTGGAATTGATAAATATAAGACAATTTTAGAAAATACATCTGTTTTGCTTTCAAAAATAAGAGAAGAAAAAAGATTAAAACAAGGAATGATAAGTGATTTAGATGAACAAAAAGAACAATTACAAAATAAAAAACAAGAGCTTGAATCAAAAGGACATAATTTAACATCTGTTGAAAAGGAACTCTCTTCTAAAAAAGCACTTAGAGAAAAATGTCAAGAAGAAAAAGAAGAAGTTTCTAAGAAAATAGAAAAGAAAAATAAATTACAATCTGAAATAGAAAAAACAAAATTAATGATTTCTAATAAGAATGACACTATTTCAAATAATAAAAGAACAATTAAAAAATTAAATATACAAATTGATGAATTTAAGGATTTAGAGTTTAAGGAAGAAGAAATTGAGAAATTAAAAAAGCAAATAGATTTATTAAAACAAGAAAAACAAGAATTAAGTGAAAAAAAACTTGACACTTCTTCAGATATGTCTTCATTAAATAGAAAAAACAAAGAAAATGATGATTTAAAGAAAAAGATATCTAATCTTAAAATGTGTCCTACGTGTCTTCAAGATGTAGACCCTGTTCATAAGAGTAATGTAGTTAATAAGATGGATGAGGAAATATCAGAGAATGTTAAACAAATAGAATCTTTATCATTAGAAAAAAGAAAGTTCTCTAAACAATTAAGTAACATTGATTTTGAAATATCTAAAAAACAAAATAAAATACAGGAGCTAAATGTGATTAAGATTAAGATTAAGAATCTTGATGAAAAGAAATCACGAATTAAGGAATTAGAAAATAAAAACCAGGAATTTCAAAAAGATGCAAAATTATTAGAAGACCATTTACAAGATTTAAAGAGCTCTGTTTTTGATTTAAATAAATATGAAAATTTGTTTAAAGAAAAGAAAAAAGAGTTTGAAGAAGCATTAAAAGAAGAGAGAAAGACAGAAATTAGAGTTGCAGAACTAAAAAAAGAGATTGATATGTATGAGAAACAAATAAAGGAATTAAAAGAAAGAATAAAGAAAACAAAGGAAATCAAAAAACAACTTAATTATGTATCTGAACTTGAAGATTGGGTGAAGAATAGTTTTATCCCTTTAATATCAAATGTTGAAAAAAATGTTATGATTAAACTTAAAACAGAGTTCTCTAAACTATTTTCAGAGTGGTTTTCAATGCTTGTTTCAGATAATTTTAATGTTAGATTAGATGACCAATTCACACCAATAGTAGAACAGCAAGATTATGAAATTGATTATGAGTATCTTTCAGGAGGGGAGAGAACAGCAATAGCACTAGCATATAGATTAGCATTAAATCAAGTAATAAACTCATTATTAAGTAAAATTAAAACTAAAGATATAGTTATATTAGACGAACCTACAGATGGTTTTTCAGACCAACAATTAAACAAAATGAGAGAGGTTTTAGATCAATTAAATGTGGCTCAATTAATAATAGTAAGTCATGAGCAAAAAATAGAAGGGTTTGTAGAAAATGTCATTAAATTCAAAAAAGAACAGGGAGTGACTAAAAAAATAACTAAAAAAGAATCTTAATCCGAAAGACTTATAAATGTATTATACTCTACAAAATTAGATTCTAATTAAATTTAGATTATTCTTAAAAATGGATGATAGTGAATTAAAAAAATCGGTTCTTAAAACAGGAACGACAGTTTTAGGGATTGTATGTAAGGACGGAATTGTAATGGCTGCAGATAGACAGGTTACAGCAGGAAATATAGTAATGAATAAAAATGCCCCTAAGGTAGTTCAAGTTAATGATTATTTGGTTGTTTCTTGGACAGGAGGAGCTGCAGATGCTCAGAGACTTGGGAAATTAGTAGCTGCAGAACTTAAATTAAAACAATTAAAAGCTAGAAGTAGACCAACTGTAAAACAAGCAGCTAATCTAACAGGAAGTATTTCTTACTCAAAAATAAGACAACCTTCTATGATTCCAACTATTGTAGGAACATTAGTTGCAGGATTTGATGAAACTGGCTCAACTGCATTATATACTATAGAACCCGCAGGAGGAGTTTATAAGGTAGAGGATTATGATGCTAATTTTGGAAGTGGTATGCCTTATGTTTTAGGTTTATTAGAAAGACAATATAAAAAGGACATAACTACTAAAGAAGGAGTAGAACTTGCTAGAGAAGCTCTAAAATCCTCAACACAAAGAGATGTTGGAAGTGGTTATGGAATAGATGTATTTGTTATTAAAAAAGATGGAATTAAAAAAGTGGTGGGCCAAAAAATTGAGACTAGTTTTAAAGACGATAAAGAGTAATTATATTTATAATAAATTAAAATATTTAAAATGGACATTCTAAAATCAATAAAAGATAAGTTACACGTAAGTATCACTGACGCAGGTTTTGAAGGAGCAAATATTGTTATTTATACAGATAATGAAAGATTCTTTAAGAACAGTGAAGGAAAGATTAAGGAAATTGTTAATGATCTAAAGAAGAGAATTGAATTAAGAGCAGATCAAAAAATTCTTCCAGATAAAGAAGATGTTAAGAAACAAATTAAAGAGATTGTTCCAGAAGATGCAGAGGTAACTAATATCTTTTTTGATCATCATAGAAGTATAGTTATTATTGAGGCAAAAAAACCTGGTTTAGTTATAGGAAAAAAAGGTAGCATTATAGAAGAAATAAGAAAGAAAACACTATGGGTTCCTCAAGTTCAAAGAAGCTCATCAATAAAGAGTAAAATAACAGATAATATTAGGGAAGTTTTATATGCAAATAATAATTACAGAAGAAGATTTTTAAATAAAATAGGTAAGAAAATCTACAAAGAATGGTCTCCAGATAAAGTAGATGAATGGGTAAGAGTTACAGTACTTGGTGGAGGAAGGCAAGTAGGAAGAAGCTGTTTTTTATTACAAACACCTAATTCAAAAATATTATTAGATTGTGGTGTTGATGTTGCAACAAGTGGGCCAAAAAAATTCCCTTATCTTAATGTTCCAGAATTTGATATAAAGCAATTAGATGCAGTGATTATATCTCATGCTCATTTGGATCATGTGGGATTAGTCCCTTACTTATATAAAATGGGATATGAGGGTCCAGTTTATATGACTAAACCTACAAGGGATATAGCAGCATTATTATCTCTAGATTTTATTGGTGTAGCTTACAAACAAGCATCTAAACCAATATTTGGTTCCAAAGATGTTAAAGAAATGGTGAAACATTCTATTTGCCTTAATTATAGGGAAGTTACTGATGTAACACCAGATATAAGAATAACAATGTATAATTCTGGTCATTGTTTAGGAAGTTCTATTATACATATAAATATTGGAAATGGACTTCATAATTTAGTTTATACTGGAGACCATAAATATGGAAAGTCAAGATTATTAAATCCAGCAGTTGCAAATTACCCAAGGGTTGAAACAGTTATAACTGAGGCAACTTATGGGTCTAAAAAAGATACACTTCCTAAAAGACAAGAATCTGAAAAACAACTTTTAGATTATGTTAGAAATACAATAGAGAAAAAAGGAAAAGTCTTAATCCCTGAATTAGGTTTAGGTCGTGCACAAGAGACAATGTTAATTTTAGAAAATGCAATGAAAAAAGGCAAATTACCTAAGATACCAATTTATATTGATGGTATGATATGGGATATTAATGCGATTCATACAGCTTATCCTGATTTTTTAAATAGTAAAGTAAGAAATGATATTTTTAAAGGAAATAATCCTTTTATTTCAGATATTTTTTCAAGAGTAGCATCACATCAGGAAAGAAAGAATGTTATTGAAGGAGGACCTTGTGTTGTTTTGGCAACTTCAGGAATGCTTGTAGGTGGAGCATCTGTAGAGTATTTTAGAGAGTTTGCAGATAATAAGAATAATTCAATTATCTTTGTATGTTATCAGGGTGTAGGAAGTTTAGGAAGAAAAGTTCAAGAAGGTATAAAACAAGTTAAGATGAATGTTGATGGGAAAGAAAGAAAAATAGATATTAATTTAGAAACTCATTCTATTAGTGGATTAACAGCTCATTCTGGAAGAAACCAATTAATAAATTTCTTTAATAATATGAGACCTAAGCCAAAAAGAGTTTTAGTAAATCATGGAGAGGTTTCTAAATGTCTTGATTTAGCATCATCTATTTATAAGATTAAAAGAATAGAAACAAATGTTCCTAGAAATCTTGAAACATTACGTTTGAAATAATTAATTCTTTAGATATTTGAATACTTATTTAAGAGCCCCAAATTTGAGAGAGTTTCAAATTTGAGGGAGTAATTTATATAGTTAAAAAAGAAATAAAGTATATGAAAAAACTTGAAATTAAAGTAAGGAAAGCTATTGAAGAGAATAGACCAAAGGAATCTGATGTTAAAATCTCAGATACTTATGAGGGTTTTAGAGTTGTAGAAGACATTGCTTACAACGGCCCGACAAGTATAAGATATTGGATGTAATTTTTTTTGAAAAATGGCTGAATTAATTTTTATAGGAGATACTCACGGATTTATTGATGATTTTGATAAGCAGAAAGAAATTATTAATGAAACAAATCCAGAATTTGTTTTAGATGAAAGAATGGAGGATATTACTTTAGATTCAGAGGACAAATTTATCTCTTTTTTAAAGAAAAAACAGGTATCTAATATGACTTCTTTTAAGGAAGTAGAAGATTTAGTAAAATTTTGTAAAAAAAGAAGAATAAAGTTAATTGGAATTGATTTCAGAAATTTTGGATTTGATAAGAATTTGCAGAATAAGATAAAAAAACAGATTAAATTAAATGAGGAAGAGGAAACTCTTTTGCAAGAAATATTAAGAAAAAGAGAAAAGAGATATTTGGAAAAAATAAGAGAATATTCTAAAAAAACTGACAATGCAATAGTGATAATTTTAGGTTCCTGGCATCTTAGAGAGGAGTCATTAATTATGAAAAAATTAGAAAAATATAAGGTTATTTTTCCCTCAGATAAAAAAGGAAATCTCTTAATCAAACCTAATTCTAGAGATAAAATAATTTATAGTGAAAAGACAAAATGACAAAGAAGTTAAAACTTACAGAATCAACTTATATATTAAAAGAAAAAGAGGATATTTATGATGTTATTTTCACTTCTACTAGAAGAATAAAAAAATTTAAGGTAGATAATCTTGTAAAGGAAGTAATAGATAAGTTAAATTCAGAAGAAGACCATGACATAAGATCATTAACGAAAGAATTATCAGGTGATTATAAACCTAAACAGGTTTTTTCATGTATAAATTCATTAGAAAGAGAGGGAGTAATTAAAGAATATGGAGATACACAAATTGATGAGAAATATAATAATCAACTTTTATTTATTGATGAATTAACTAATTCGTGGGATGAGACTCTTGAACTTCAAGAGAAGATAAATCAATCTAAAATAGGTGTTTTTGGTGTTGGAGGTATTGGGACATGGATCGTAAATGGATTATCTCAAATTGGAATTGGAGAAATAAAAATATCAGATCCAGACACAATTGAAAGAAGTAATCTTAATAGACAATTATTCTTCGATTCTTCAGATGTTGGAGATTATAAGGTAGATGTAATAAAATCAAAAGTGAAGGATTCAAAAATAAGGACCTTTAAAAAATTTGTTTCAAAAAAAGAGAATTTAGAGGAAATAGTTTTTGATTTAGATTTTATAGTCAACTGTGCCGATTCACCTTCAATTGCAGATACAACAAAAATAGTGGATGAATATGCCACAAAATATAATGTGCCTTATTCCGTTGCAGGAGGATATAATCTTCATTTGGGGATGGTAGGGCCAATAATTGTTCCAGGGAAAACAGCAACTTTTGAAGATTTTCTGGAGTATCAAAAGTCGCAAGATCCCTTTAATGATTTAATAAAAATAAAAGATATATCTAAAACAGGAAATCTTGGGCCTATTGCAGGTGCCGTATCTAATATACAGGTAATGGAAATTTTTAAGTATTTAATTGGGAAAGGAACATTAAATCTAAATAGATTTGCAGAAATAGATTTCATGAATTTTAATGTTTCTTGGAGAGAATTTGCAAATAAAGGGAAAAGTAAAAATTAAAAAAATGACAAGAAAATTAAATATTGAGGATATTATTCTATTCTTCATATTTTGGATTGTAACTTCCATAATATGGGCAATTTGGTTAAATGGAATTTTGGTTCCTATAACCGGGTTCGGATCTGCAGTTATTTTTATGATTATGTCAGATTTGTTAAATTTTATTGATAAGAAATAATCTTTTTCTTGAAACATTACGTTTGAAATAATTAATTCTTTAGATATTTTAATATTTATTTGAAAGAGTAATTTATATAGTTAAAAAAGAAATAAAGTATATGAAAATGGCTGAATTAATTTTTATAGGAGATACTCATGGATTTATTAATGATTTTGATAAGCAGAAAGAAATTATTAATGAAACAAATCCAGAAGATGCCCTAAGATAAAGGAATTTTATTTATCAGCTTTTTGGCTGAAACCAGAAAGGTTTTAAGTTCAGATATCTTTTTCATTTTGCCACCTCGTTTTTTAGTTAAAATAAGGTGGCTTTCTTATTTTATAATGGTTTCACCAAAGCCATTTTTAGAAAGATTTATATATTAATTATCTTTTGTCATTTTATGGTGAAAACAATAAATGAAAAGGCAGTAATAATAGGATTTGATGGACTTCATAGATCAGGGAAAGTTACTCAAATAAAGTTACTTCAAAATTATTTGAACAAAAGAAATAACCCAAACATAGTTATTAGGGGAGATGGTATGAGGCCAGGAGATGGTTCTAAATTTTACGATGTTCCTTCAAAATGGTGGAGAAAAAATTTCGATTATTTCTTACAAAAACCTAAATCCCTGGAAGAGAACATATATAAGTTAAATCTTAAATATCAAAGACTTAATAGAGAAGCAAAACTTGTTAGAGATTCTATTTTACCCAAAAAAGTATCAAAAAGTAAGTCAAAACTTGGCACAATAATTATGGACAGAACATTTGTATCTAGATATTTTACTATGAAACAATACGTCCCAGATATTTCTTTAAAATCTGCATTGGATGTCAAAAATCCAAAAAATGATAAGAAGGTAGAGATTATTATTCCTGATAAAACATTTATTTTAGAAGGAAGCAAAAAATTATTATTGCAAAGATTAGAAGATTCTGAAAAAAACAAGGCAAAATTAAAGTTTAAGAAAAAAATACTTCATGATCATTACGACTTATTTAATTCTGTAGTTAAGGAGATGAAAAAAAGAGAAGATATTATCTGTCTAGATGCTTCACTATCTCCAGAAGAGATTCATAAAAAAGTGTTAAGAGAATATTCTAAATTGGAAAAAAGAATAATTAATTAATTTTCTTTATTCATTTTATTTCTTTTAGGTTTATTTTTATTTGATTGACTATCCTTTCAGGACAATATGATTTATTAAACCTTATTATCCCCTCTTTTTCTAATTCTTTCAAATATCTACTTACATTAGGAACTTTTATGCTTAGTTCTTCTGCTATCCTTACAATTGAATTTTTCCCATCGCATAATTTTATTATTTCAAGGATATTTTGGCTTCTTAATGAACCGGATAAGTCTTTTATTTCTTTTTGAGATTTAACTGTTTTTATTTTTGAAAGGGAATCTTTATGACCCAGCTTCTTTTTAATTTTTTTAAAGTATTTAACAAAATCTCTTGCAATACTTGTTTTATTTTTCTTTAATTTAATATCTTTTATGACCTTATTAAATATAGAATTGTAAAGATAAGCTATTTTTTCCTTACTTAATTTATCTTGAACTAAAATATCATATATTTCATCATATTTCATATTAATAGAGGGGATTAAACCTTCCTTATTTTTTAATCTTATTTTTTTAGAATATAGAAAAACAGGTTTTTCCCTTTTTATTATTTTTTCATCTCTCATACCTTTTTTTAAATGTTCAAATAACATTTTTCTTCTTTCACTTAAATAAAAAAAGTCTGCAGATCTTTTTGTTTCTTCAGGATAAATTAGGTGATAAAAATTTGCTAAAAATAAGTCACCAGTAAGTGTTGTAGCATGATTCAATGTCCATCTGCCTTTAATTCTATCTTTTATGATAAGTTTGGAAGCTAGTTGATTATATTTGATTAACATTCCTTTTTCAATGAATTTTTTCCAAGCATCAGAAAACTTAACTATATGCATGCTTTTCTCTTTAACTCCTAATGAAATTAATAGTCTCCTATAATTCTCTATTTTTTTATTTATTAATTCTTCAGAAGAAATATCATTTGTAATTTCTTGTTTAAAAATTGGATTAAAGTACATAAAAGGGTCTAGAATTACAATGAAGAGTTTTGCACCTAAATCTGAAAATTCTTTTAATTTTATTGAAAAATTTATTAATTCATAATTTAGATTAATTGGAGTTACAGATAAGTAGATTGTAGGAGGGTCTTTTTCTTTTTTAGGACAATTTAATCTTTCTTTAAAATAACATAAATCTTTTTCATTTAAGTCTTCTATTCCTTCTAATAATTTTTTTACTTGTTTGTTGGTTATCATTTTTTTATAATCATATTTTGAAATTTATTTATTGTTTATGTTTTTTTGATAACGAAATTGTTTATATATATCATTATCTTATAACTTATAGTATATAAACGTTTTGAAAATGTCAAAATCAATATTAAAAAAAGCAGCAGAAAAAACTCTTTGTGATGTTTTAGGATTTGATGAAGGGAGAATTTATTATTTGCTATTAACTAAAAATAATAAAAGAATAAAGGAACAATTTAGTTATAGTAAAAGATATAGATTATTAAAATCATTATTTGTATCTGGAGCCATAGGAAAAATAAAGAAACAAGAAAATAGTTCCTTTAAGTATAAGCTTCTTCCACCAAGTTTTCTCCATTATAGTGATAAAAATAAAGAAATTATTGAATATCTTGAGGGATTATATTTTAAGAATTATCAAAATTTCATTCAAACAGATTTTTCACAGATTATTGTAAAAGATGATAAAGGATTGGTTTTATTCTTGTTAAAGTATGTTATGAAAAAGAGTGCAGAAATTTTCGGGAATAATTTCAATCTTTCTTGTTTAGGAAAAAATAAAACTAAGGTGCAATTCAATAAAACAAAACAATCAAGAAGAAGAGGGATAATAGATAAAAGGTTTAAATTTGAATTTTCTGCAATTAAAGGAAAAAATTCTGATGATTACATAGGATATATATCAAACAATGAATTTAATGATTCTAATTAATTTTATAAACTAAATTATCCTTTCTTTAAAAAGAGAATGAAACATACATTTAAGATAACCACTATTTTATTAGCAATGTTTTTAGTTACACAGATAATTGGAGTAGTTGTTGTTTCTTCAGAGCCATTAAAAGTTCAAACAGAAATAAATGGGACTGTTCAACAAGTAACAAATCCTTATCTAAGTTGGATGGATGTTCCTGAACCAGAAACACAACAAGATTTTACATTTGCATTTGGCCAATTAATAATGGCTTTTTTTATTGCAATATCTTTACTAATATTTTTAATGAAGTTTAAAATTGAGATCTTCCTTAGGCTATGGTTTTTTGCAGTTGTAACAATTGCATTATTTTTATCTATTGTATCTTTTGAAAAAATTATCCCTGTAATGATAGAACTCAAAACCGCGATGTTTATTGCACTTGCAATATCTTTGTCTTTAGCATATTTAAAAATATTCAAAAGAGATATTTTTATTCATAATATGACTGAATTATTAATATACCCAGGAATTGCAGCTATTTTTGTTCCTATACTAAACTTTTATACTATTATTATATTATTGATATTAATTTCTATTTATGACATATGGGCTGTGTGGCACTCTGGTGTAATGCAAAAAATGGCAAAATATCAAATAGATAAAGTAAAGGTATTCTCAGGATTTTTTGTTCCATATATGTCTGACAAAGTAAAAACTAAAATTCAAAAAATTAAGAAATCTAAGAAAAAGAATAAAAAAGTAAAAGTAAATGTAGCTGTTCTTGGTGGAGGAGACATAATATTTCCAATAATAACAGCAGGAATCATGTATGGATTTTTTAGTAAAACACCTATTTTAGCAGCATCTTTAGTAATATTAGGGGCAACAAGTGGATTAGCATATTTGTTTTTCTTTGCAAAAAAGAGAAAATTCTATCCTGCTATGCCTTTTATAACAACAGGAATTTTAATTGGAATATTTTTAACATGGATAATTTATACTAAGATATTAGGATTCACATTAAATATATGGCCTTTTATTTAGGATTTAGAATCTGCATGAATACTTTTTAGATTATATTCACAACGATTTTCCAAACTTTCTTTTGTTGTAGGTTCAATATTAGATCCAGGAAGATATATCAATGAGTCTCCTTTCTTTAGAGTATAAACTGGTTCGTTTTTAGTATATTTTACTCCACTAAAGGGGTTTAAAACACCATAATCATTGTCAATGATTTTAATCAATTTACCACTAAAACTTTTATTTGGAGAGTTTGAAGGAAAAATAACTATCCATTTATTCAAATAATCTTTCCATAACTTTTTTCTTTTAGGTAATCCAAATTTATTTCCCATAATTATGAACATTTTTTAACATATTTAAATCTTTTTATTGTATTCACTAAGGAAAGGTAACAAATAGGAACCTTTATAAAAGAAAAAGACTTATTTTTTAAGAAGAAAATGATAGTAAAAAAAGTATTAATAAGTAAAATAAAGGATTATTTTGACTTAAATGTATATGAAACAAAGGTATGGCTAGCTTTGCTCAGTAAGGGAATAGCGTCTGCTGGAGAGGTTTCTACACTTTCTGGGGTACCAAGGTCTAGGACATATGATGTTTTAGAATCATTAGAGAAAAAAGGGTTTGCTATAGAGAAATTAGGGAAACCAATAAAATATCTTGGAGTTAAACCACAAGTAATTCTTGAAAAATTAAAGAATAATGTTAAGAAAAGAGCAGAATCAAGGATAAAAAACCTAACAAAGATTAAAACAACTGATGAATTTGAAAAGATTAAAAGTCTTTATAATGAAGGGATTAGTCCAGTTAAGAGAGAAGAAGTCTCTGCATCATTAAAAGGAAAATCAAACATTTCTAATCATTTAAGAGAAATATTACAAAATGCAGAAAAACAAGTAATTATATGCACTAATGCTAAGGAATTAGCTGCTAAGTTTAAGTTATTCAAGAAAACAATTGGAAGATTAAAAAACAACAACATAAAGGTTGAAATGGCTCTTTCAGGAACAAAGAAGCTAATCAAACAACTTTCAGAGAAGTTAGATGTGGATATAATAAAAGTAGATATTGATGCTAAATTTTTCATAGTAGATAGAAAAGAAATATTATTTTATTTGTCTAAAAATCCTCAACAAGAAAATATTGCCATATGGCTTAATTCAGAGTTCTTTTCTGAAGCATTTGCAGGTCTTTTTGAATTGGCAGTTAAAGGTGAATAAAAATGCCAAGAGAATTATATAAGCAAACAACATATGATACGAATGGAAAAAGAGTGGAATATGGATTAGAACCAGGAACATTACAGCCAGATTTAGGCTCTTTAGCAAATTATATGGTAACAGAGTTTCCAAGCCCTATTTTAAGAAATTTATATGGAGATGAACAGAATGCAATAGTATTACATGAAAGATTAGAAGGTGGAATTGATGCAATTGTTAGAGAAGGATTAAGCAAAAAAGAACTTCATGATCTTGCACTTAAAATTTCAATTAAAAGCAGATAAAAGATAATAAAATGTCAAAAAAAAGAACAATCCCTCAAGTATACCAGTATCCTGTTGTAGTTACAAACAAAGGTATTTGGTTAGTAAAACCTGAAAATCATCAAAAAGTAAGAGCTGCTTCTGCTAAAGATATTTTAGATTCTTACATTTCAGATAGAGGCATCTTTCACGCTGTTGAAGACCATGATTATGAATCAAAGATTGTTAGAGGTAAAAACACCAAAAGATCAAAAAAATTCAGGTATAATTATGTTTCAGTAATAGACAGTTTAACTGGAAATAATATAATGAACATTTATCCAGAAGGTCAAAGACAAAAACCAGTTGAAGAAAGACTAGTTAATCTTGATTTTTCTTTTGGGAAAAAAGGGAAATCTTTAGCATATGTTTTAAATGGGGAACAAGGAGAATTATTTAAATCTCATGCTGGGCCAACCCCACCTGACATGGCATATAACCATAATGATAGTAGAGTTTATTTTTGTGGAAGAAGGGTAGCTAGATTTGACAAAGGAGAGAGGATAAGAGATCTTACAACTCTTTCTGCTAAAAAGCTAGATAGACTTCTTAGAAGAAAAAATCCTAAGTTATTACAAAGATGGAGATCCTTAGGGGAATAAGAAAATGACAGAATATAAAAGATTTGAAATAGTTAAAACAGATTTTGGAAGCGAAGGACAAATCATAGGTGTAAGAAGGCCCATTTTAAGATTTTTTAGGAAGGTATATGATGTAAGAGTAGAATATAAAACAGCATTAGGTAAAACAAGATCAAGGATTATGTCTTTTAGTGAAAATCAATTAGAAAAATCATCTAAAAATAAAAAGGCAGAATAATTATTTTTTTTCAACTTTTTCTAAATCAAAATCAGTAATGCTCATATCTTCCATCAGTTTCTTATTACTTTTATCTTTTTTCCATTTATTAAGAAATTCTTTAGCTGTAAAATCAATTTTTTCCTTAGAATATAATCTATGATTTTTAGTGTGTGTTTTTTTGTGTTTTTTCTTAAATGCAGCTGCATTTTTTTCATCTATTTCAAATGGACCTTTATGAATAACTTCTTTTTTATTTTTAACAGCAAAATAACAAAGAGCTTCTTTACCTCCTAAATAATCAAATCCTTTTTTCTTTATCTCAAAAAATTTCTTAATTTTACCTCCAAGATATTTATAAAATTTTAATAATTTACTTCCAGCAATATCTCCTTCTTGTTTTTTTGTTTTTATTCTTATTTTCAACAACTCAAATTTATACCTATTACAATAAGATTTAATTTTATGGAAATTTAATGTTTTTCTTTCAAAACTTTCCATTTTAGGATTTTTTAAGAATTTTTTACATGCTTTTTGAAATTTTTTAAATGTTTTATTACTTAAGGCAGCTAAAACATTTCTTTGTTTATATGTAGGATCAATAAGTATTATAGGAGAAGCTAATTTAGAGGAGTTCATATCCATCAAAACTCTTTTTCTACCCCTATACTGTTTTTCTATATCTATAACAAGCTTCTTATCCTCAATATTTAATTTAGACATTTTTTTAATAAACTTCTTAAAACCCCCGTAGTAATATATTAGCAATTCTAATCCATATCCAGAAAATCCTCTTATATATGATTCAGCACCATAGCATTTATTTGCATAACAAAATGATTTCGCTATTTTTATATCATCTAATATGCCTTCCTTTTTCACTTTTCTTTGAACATAATAAACATGACTATATGATAAATCAGTAATATTTCTTGATAATTGAGGATTAATAACTTTTGCAACAGGAACAATCTCTAAATAAAAATTATCTTTAAGTTTTATTCTAAAATAATCCCTTGAACCATGTATCTTTTTTGTTTTCTCATCTTCAAGTATTTTTTT
The DNA here is from genome assembly GCA_964600865.1 of Candidatus Woesearchaeota archaeon. Lineage (GTDB taxonomy): Archaea > Nanobdellota > Nanobdellia > Pacearchaeales > GW2011-AR1 > WJLC01. The sequence goes on from CAZRJP010000005.1 coordinate 18,368, forward strand.
AAGTAACTCTGATAATCTATCATCCTGATAAGAAGAATCAAATCTCACAAAAACATCAATATCATACTTTCCTTTTTTTATAAGAGTTTTTTTTGCAAAACTTCCTCCAACAAAAATTTCTGCTTTAATCTTATGTTCATCTATTTTTTTCTTAAATTTTTCCGTATATTCTTTAACACTCTTTTCAATGAATTTTGCGTCCTTTTTAGGAGGATTTATCTTCTCTAAAACTTTTTCAAGAATATTATTTACTTTTTTTGCCATAAATTACCTAAGAAATCCATATTTATAAATCATACACTTATTTTGGCTTTTTTATCTCTTTTAGGCTCTTTGTACCCTGTTTTAGTGTAGATGCTAGGTCAATTATATACTTACCTTCTTCCATTTTATACACTAATGGACGGTCTTTTCTAAATAAATTAACAATATCTATTTCAAATTTACCCTCTCCTATGGCTCTTACTGATTCAAAATCTAATATAACTGGGGCAGATGTATCTGTAATCCCTGCTATTTCTCTAATGTCTTTTTCAATCTTTTTCTTTTCTTTGTCTGGAATTTGTTTAGCAGGATTTTCCATTAATTTTTTGAACTTTTTGTCTTTTATATAAAAAAAGAAATGACTTTCACATTTACTACAACCTTCTAATAATTCTTTACTTCCTGCAGCATAAACTTTTCCGCAATGTACGCATTGGTGTGGCATTTTTCTTTTTTGTCTCTCTTTTATTTTTTATATCAATTCAAAATATGAATTATATTAATTAATAAAGATGAATAATACTTATAAATTTTTACTTATTCAAGAACAATTCAATTTTCTTAGGATTTCTTTTTATCTCTTTAACAACTGTTGCAGGACCAATAATTGTAACAGCTCCTAAATCTCCATTAGAAAGAACATTAACAAGTTTGTTCCTCATTTTATTTAGCATATTTTTTTCATTGTTATTTTTATTATCAATAACTGCTAACTCAATTCCTTTAAAATTTTTAACATGGTCAATCATTGCCATAGTATCTCCAATAAGTCTTGTTTCTTCTTCAGGTTTTAGTCTTCCCTGTAAAATTAAAATATTGCTTCCAAGAATTATATCTAATATCTTTTTAATTCTTCCATTACTGTCTAAACCTCTTATTTCTGAGAAAGGCATAAATCTTATAGAAAATCCCTTTATTTTCTTAGGTTTTTTCTTCTTGGACTTTTTCTTTTTAGAACGTTTTTTCTTTGATTTTTTTTTCTTACTCATATTATCCTCTTTTTCTATTTATTTGTATTTTTCTGTCTTTTATCCTGGTTTGATTTTTTTATTTGTTTTCCTTTTATTTTCTGGTTCTGTCTTTTATCCTGGTTTACTCTAAATTTTTTTGAAAAATTTATTTGTCTAATCTTTTTTGAAAAGATTATCTATATATTATGTGAAATATACTTTTAATTGTTACTATATTCTCCTTTTTTAAGCATTTTTCGCAAGTTTAAATACTGCCTCATAAAACTCCTCTAAATTTTTTCCATACTTAGCACTTACTCCCACTGTTTCATATTCTGGAAAAGCAGATTCTACTTTTTTAATATCTGATTTTTTTAAATCAGTTTTATTAGCAACTATTAATACAGGTATTTTTCTTGCTACAAGATTACCAATAATTGTAATATTAACCTGATTATAAGGATTTTTTGTGCTGTCTAAAACAACAACTACTAGGTCCATATCATCTAACCATTTGATACTTTCTACAACTCCTTGTGTAGCTTCTTTAGCTCTTTTTTTAGAACTTTTCTTTTTCATTTTATACTTTAAGAAGTCTTCATAATCAATTCTAGTAGCTATTCCAGGAGTATCAACCATTTTAAAAGTTATTTTCTTGCCCTTATATTCTATTTCTACTTTTTCTTTAAATTGAACATTTCTAGTTTCATGAGGTATTTTACTAACACTCCCTATTTCTTCTCCAGTAAAGTCCTTACATATCCTATTTGCTAAACTAGTTTTTCCTGCATTTGGAGGACCGTAGAAACCCAATTTCATGTCCTTTTTGTTCTTGAACATTCTAGAGAAAATCCCTTTAAAGAAGTTCTTAAAAACTTTTATCACCATATTACTTTTTGAGGTTTTAACTTTATTAAGGTTTGTATGATTTAATGTCTATTTTTTAAAAAAGGGTTTTTTATTTTTCGGATTTTGGCCTTTTTTCATTGCATTTTGAGGCAATTTATTTTGTGGTTTTGGTATACCTTTTCCAAATTCCTTTTTCTTTTTAAATTTATTAAGTATTTTATCTATTGGTATTTCAATCATCCCTGTTCTTTTTCCAAGATATTTTTTCATAACATAGTTAATTTGTTCAGAGTTCCACCCAGTTTTTTTCAATTTCTTAAAAATTTTCTTTTCTTCTACATTTTTCTTTTTTTGCTCATCAATATAGTGAATTAAATTAAATAGATAGTTTCTATTTTTAAACAAATACTTCTCATATTTTGTTTTGTACCAGTATTGTAGAATAATATAAATTACAAAACCAATTAAAATTAAGAAAAATATTATTAGAATAAATAATGCCCATTTAATCCCTTCTTCCTCTCCATTTTCTACTATCTCTAAAATATCTACTTTTTCTAATGAAGGAGAAACAAATAAAGGTAAGTCTAAAAAATCCACATCCTCTGTTGTAGAAAAACTTAGTTTCTTTTGATTAGATTCAATTGGTATGCCCACATATCCAGAACTAGTTTTTTGAGAATAATTTTTATTAAACTTTAAATTTTCTAAATCTTTTATTATTAAATAAGGAGTGTAATCTAATGAAGACTTTTCTTTAACATCTAATTCAAAAACATTTATTATGGGTTTGGTATTTCCAGAATAAACCCCTTTTATTTTGCTACTTTTAATTTTAATATTAAAATTATTAACTTGCCACTGAATTATAGAGTATTTATAATCCTCAGTATTTTCAACAGTATATTCTCCTCCTGCAATATTTGAGATAGCATTCAAATCAACACCACTTTCAAAAGGATAAAAATTTACTGTTCTAGGGCTACTAATTGTTTTAATTGATTCTGGAATATTTAATCCAACCATCTCAGATATAATCACATTATAATCATCTTCTCCTTCTGCTTGAGAAAATGATCTTTGTAATTCCTCTAATTTGTCTTTTGTTTCTTGCGGTTTAATTATTTGTTTAACACTTTCTTTTTGAAAAGCTGGAAGAGAATTAATCTTATTAGTAATATTATCTAAATTTGTTTGCATATTATTTAATCTTGTTCCAATAACATTTTTAGGAGAGTCCACACCCACTGTAAATGTCTTTGAACCAATTCTACCTTGATCATCAATAACTTTTATTTTAACATTATACGTTCCTATTGAAGGAAAAGGATATTCTAATGTATTAACAGGTGTTGTTTTTGTTAATTCACCTATTGTCCATTCATAACTTGAAACACTTGAATTTTCTGCAACTTCTACATCAACTTCTAAAGTAGTAGGAAAAGAAGATATAGTTAAACTTGGGGTAAGAGACAAAATTTCAGGAATTCTCTCAACGATAATTTCTTCTGTAAAGATTTCTGTATCCTTTAAACTAAGAGTATAATTATGACTTTTAAATTCACTTGGCATAGTAAAATTAGCATAACTTAAATCTATTTTTTTAAATCCTTCTGTACTTACCTGAGTGGGAACAGTATCTGCGTAGTAAAAATTATTTTTCTCTGTTTCAGCTCCATCCTCAAGCGTATAATCTATAGAAATATTTTCTAAGGTAATTGTTTGCTTTTTATTAGAAATTATTCTTATTGGAATAAAACATCCTTCTCCTTGACTACAATCTAAATCTGAATTGTATTTTTCAGTAACATAACTCCTTGCAATTTCATTTAAATTTCCGTCTTGAGCATCATTTTTAACAGTAATCTTTTCTGGAGTTCCAAACATTTTTGTTTGAATAAAAAATTGAAATGCTCTTGTTTCAATTGGGTTTTCTTCTCCCCCAATATGATAAAATCCACATCCTTCATTTTCATCTCCATATCCTCTTATAGAAGATTCACTATCTCTTTCTGAAGTTATACATACATAGTAATCATCTGTTTTTGCAATAGCATAATCTATTTCACATGCCTTTTTCTCTTCATTTGCAGAAGTTATTTCACACTCTCCCACGTGACTCCCTAGGTCATCTATAGAATAAAGACTAATTGTAGCTTCATCTCCTACCCCAATATCTAACCATGCACCGATTCTTATTTTTGGAGCTTCAGGAATTCTTATTCTTTGACAGTATCTATTAGAATTTTTTAACTTATAGGTTTGTAACTCTGATTCTGGTTTTTCAGTATCAAAACAACCATAGGATTTAGAATCTGAACATGTTCCTAATGAAGATTTATTATTTGTAATTAATAACTCTCCTTCTGCAATATCTACTTTTATTTGGCTTTCACAAGAGGGTTCAGCATTACTATACAAATCAAAATTAACTGAAAGAATATCTTTTAAGTTTTCTTCAAATTTTATCCCAACTATTTTTTCTGAATTAGAATCCATATTAAATTCTGTTGAACCAAATGATTCTTGAGGAGAATAATCTAATCTACAATCAGCAGTATCACAAGAATAAGAAACATCTTGATTAAGATCAGGATTAGCTTCTAATAATTTAATAATCCACATAGAATTTCCTTGATTATCTTCTATTTTTGAATTAATTTTAATATTTTCTAAACTTAGATTAATCCATCCATATAATTCATCTGAAGGACCATACATATTATTTATAGAATGTGTCACATTTCCAAGATTAACACTAGAAGAAATAACACCCATAGACAATATAAGAGATAAAATAATAAGTATATTCAAGATACACTTCTTTTCACTCTTTTCACAACCCTTTTTCATATATAAAAACAGCTTTTGAGTTTTATAAATATTCTTTTTTTATGAGAATAAAATAAATCCCTGCAATTAAGAGAATACTGAGAATTAATCCATATGCATTAAAGAAATCTACCTTAATTTGAGAAGGACAAGGAATTGGTTGTGTTTCCCACGGAAGACAATCCTCTTGATTAGAAGTATATTTTACCATAAAAAATTGTTCTCCTGCAGAGCAATCACCTATCTTTTCCTCGTTTGGATAACTACATTCTGTATTTATAGATTTATCAGTACAATCTTTTGAATTTTCTGGGTCAGAAGTTTCTGCTGTTCTTTTTTGAACACACTTTCCTGTAGAGTCATCCCATCCACAAAAAGTATTTGATATAAAATAACAATCACTCCCTTCTGGGTCTTCTCTTCTATACTCTCCTCCACCAACACTATTATTATCATCCTCACAAGTTGTTTGTGTTTCATAATTAGAACATAAACTTTCTTCTTGGTCAATAAAAAGAGTTTCATTTATTGTAACTACACCATTATCATAATCTTTACTATCTATTTCCCATGAAGATAATTCTGCTTCAGCCTTAAAATAGAATTCATCAGTATCTGATGCTTCAAATTCTTCACTAGTAACTAACCACTCTGATTTAATATCTCCATTTTCAACTTCCTCATTTTTTTCAGTTATTACATCTCCAAACCACTTTTTTTCTTTAACAAATATGGTTACTTCATCTCCGTTTGATAATTCTTCCACATTCTTTATTATCATATAGATAGTGGTTTCATCTAAAACAACATTAACATCTGTATCAGGATTGGTTCCATCTGAACTCCAAAAAGCTATCTCATCATCGTCATCTCCCCCTGCACAATCAGGATCTACCTCATCGCAAACAGCACCAAAGTCCTCAGGGCAATACCCATCGTCTTCACCACAATAAACACAAGGATTTGAAGTTATTTCTGGAATATAAGCACCATGAATATCCGGATCACACTCCCCTGTTTCTGGATCAGTAGGATTACAAATAGGATGACAATTATCTTGGGAAGAAACAAAAATTATATTACTAAATAATATTAAACATAATACTAAAATTAATCCAGCCCCTTTTTTAATCATAAAATAAAATAGGATTTGAGTTTTATAAAGTTTCTTATGAGGAGCATTTTAGAATTATTACCCTATACAAACAATTAATGGTTTCAATTTAGCAACTTTCTTGCTAATACCTAAATCATCAACTACTCTAACAACCTCATTTATATCCTTATAAGCATAAGGCCCTTCTTGGCTAATTGACTTCCATCCTCCAGATGCTCTAAGTTCAATACCTTCTTTCTTTAACATTTTTTTTACTTCCTTGCCAGTCATTTCTTTCATTGCTTTTCTTCTACTTTTAATTCTTCCAGCACCATGAACTGAACTTCCCCATGTAAGTTTTTCTGATTTTTTTGTTCCAACTAAGACATAGCTTGGAGTTGCCATGCTTCCTGGAATGAGAACAGGCTGTCCAACATCTCTATATGCTTTTGGCACTTCAATTCTTCCTTTTCCAAATGACCTAGTTGCACCTTTTCTATGAACACATACCTCTTTCATTTTTCCATTAATATCAAACTTTTCAAATTTTGCAATATTATGACATACATCATAGACAACATCTATTTTCAAATCTTTTTTTTCTGAAAATAAATGAGCCATTTCCTCTCTAACCCAATGAGTAATTATTTGTTTATTAGCAAAAGCAAAATTTGCAGCACATGCCATTGCTTTGTAATACTCTTTTCCTAACTTACTTTTTATGGGTGCATTTATTAATTGTCTGTCTGGCAAGTCCTTGAATCCATATTCTTTTTCCATAGCCTTAATATAATCTGAAGCAACTTGATGCCCTAACCCTCTTGAACCGCAATGAATCATTATTGTTACTTGTCCTTTTTTTAATCCAAAGGCCTTAGCAGTTTCTTTATCAAAAATATCTTCTACATAATGAATATCTAAAAAGTGATTTCCAGAACCAAGTGTACCCAATTGTCCTAATCCTCTTTTTATTGCCCTTTTAGAAACTTTTGAAGAATCTGCACCTTTTATACACCCTTCTTCTTCCATATGTTGGTAATCTTCTTCAGAACCATATCCTTTTTTTACCATATAAGGAACACCTTTTTCTAACATCTCCTTAAATTCTTTTTTATTAATTTGAAACTGGCTTCCTCTCCCTAATCCTGAAGGAATCTTCCTAGAAATTTGGTCAGCAATTTCTTTTTGATTTTTTATAATATCTTCTTTTGTTAAGTTAGTTCTTAAAAGTCTTACACTGCAGTTAATATCAAAACCAACACCACCTGGGCTTATAACTCCTTTGTCAAGGTCAAAAGCAGCAACACCTCCAATAGGAAAGCCATATCCTTGATGTGCATCAGCAACCGCAATGCTCTCTTTTAATATTCCCGGCAAATGAGCAACATTCTTTATTTGAGGTAGAGTTTTATCTTGTTTAATATATTTAATTAATTTATCAGAAGCATAAATTTTAACTGGAACATTCATCTTTCCAGTTTTAGGAATTTCATAGACATTCTCTTTAACTTTTTTTATCTCCTGAATATTAGCCATTTCCTTTTTTTCCTTTTCTTTTTCTTCTTTTTTTTGTTCTTAAAAAATTTATTAACTATTCTGATATTTTCATTAACTTCCTTTTTCTTTTCAAAACCTAAATTAACCCCATCTGAAAATTTTTGGTTTAAACCATATCTAATTGCTTTACCTATTTTATCTATCATTCCATGAGCAAATAATTTAATTAAAAATATGTCTTTACCATATTTTTTACATTTCTTTAATGCCCGTCTCATTTTACCTCTTCTAACTAAAAAAGTTTTATCATTATGAACACCCATAATTCTAAATCCTTTGTAATTATATGGAGCAAGAATAAATTCAATATCTTTATTTTTTGCAACTTTTTTTATTATATTTGGTTTATGACTTGATAATCCAATATGTTTTATTGATTTCATTTCTTTTAAAAAAGGGATAATTCCTAAATATTTTTCAAGTTCTTTTTCAGAATCAACTGAATGCAATAATAAAATGTCAAGATATTTTGTTCCAAGTTCCTTTAACATTTTTTTAACATGTTTTTTTACTCTTTTTTCTCCAAAAGTATTTGTTATCTTTGTCATCAAAATCACATTTTTCCTATTTGCTTTTTTTAATGCCGCTTTCACATGTCTATGAGTGCCATAATTATCAGAGGTATCCCAAAAATTAACTCCTCTTTTATATGCTTTTAAAATTAATTCTGCTCCTGCCTTAGAAGTAAATTTTTCCATTCTTCCAGTTCCAAAACATAACTTTGAAACTTTCAATCCTGTATTTTTTAGTTTTATTTTTTTCATATGTCCATCACAACTTGGCAAATCCAACCATTTGAATCTTTTTTTACAAACATTTCATTATAAGTAACAGATTTTATATGTGTTTTGATATTATATTTTTTTGCTAAATCTCCTTTAATCTCACATTTTAATGCATTCTTGCCAGCATTTATTTCAACATTAACTTTAGAAGGTAAAAGGTTTTCTGTTTCAAATAAAAACAAAATCTCTTCTAAAAAATTATACATAAGGCTTTCTTTATCATTTCCTTTAACCTTAAAACTTTTTTTTATTTTTTTCTTTATTTTATCATCACATAAAGAATCAATAACAGCATAAGCAGCATTTTCATAACATTTTTCTAGTGTTTTCCCAAATGCCTGAAATTTAATATCTGCAGTATGTTCTAAATATTCAAATTTTTTCATAAACTCCAAAACAAAAACATATTTAAATACTTTATACTTTAGTTTTTTGTAAAAGAGAAGATGATACAAATAAATATCTCAAATAAAGTCGCATACACCTTTATTGCAATAACTATTTTAATTGCACTTGGAGGAATTGTTTATGCTTATGGTGGTTCTCAACCAGAAATAATGGGACATTCTGCAGGAGAGATAGTTTTGCAAAATGGACAGAATTTAGAAACAGCCTTTCAGGAGATTAATTCTAATTCTGAACTTACCCCAGGAGATATTTCTATTGCAAATGCAGGAGACACAACACATGTAGGACATGATTGGACGGTTGTTAAGAAATTTAAAATGGGGACAGACGGCTCTGCCAATTTTAATGCAGATATAGAGTCATGCCGTATCGATAAAACTTTTAGAATTCGTTATAGAAAAAATGAAGAAGATATAGAGGACACTTTATGTGAGACCAATACAAAAACTTCTTGTTCATCAGTATTGGATTTTAACAAAGGAGACGAAATCAAAATGATGGTACGGGGAACTAAGTATTGTTCTTCAATCGTTTCTGATATACACATTAGAGTAGATAATGCTCCTACAGCAGAAATTTTACCTATGGAATAATTTATTGAATATAATTATATTTTTTTTGAGGAGATTTGTTGTTATTATGATTATTATTGTAAGGTAATCTACCAATAAAATTTATTTTTTATTACTATTCCCTTTAATTCTAATTATTTGAAAGATACATTTATTGTAGATTCTGGTTTGTAGTGTATCTTTTTGAAAGATACATTATTCTTCAATCCAACAAAACATCTTCAATTGCCTTGGAGAGTACTCTCTTAGGTTTGCTGCAATTGCAATAGAACTAACATAAACATTAGACTGATATGTCTCTTGTGAACAGATATCTTTTAATTTACATAATTTAGCATTGCAAGTTAAATAATTAGGCATTCTTGTTTCAATCTTCTCTTTAATCCCATCTAATCCTTGGCTATCAAAATCATCCCATTTAACTGACAAGTTATCTTCAGGAACAGATAAGATATCACTCCTTAATTCTTCATTTAATTGAATTTCTTTAAGAACAGATTTTTCTATCTCATATATTTCTTTAGAATCATCTGTTTTAGTAACATATCCCTTGTTTATAACAATAAGTAAAACACTAGAAACTAACATAATTGCAATAAATGCTTCTACAATTTTTATCCATCCTCTTTTATTTTTTATCATCATTTTTATTATCTCTCTTTTTTATTTATTTTTTAATCCAGATTTTGCCTTTTTATCTTTGTTTTATTTTTTTATTTGTTTTCCCTCTTATCTTGGTTTGATTTAAAACCTTCTTTTTTTATCCTGGTTTGATTTTTTTATTTGTTTTCCTTTTATTTTCTGGTTTTGTCTTTTATCCTGGTTTACTCTAAATTTTTTTAAAAAATTTATTGATCTAAAACCTTCTTTTTAATCCTGGTTTTGTCTAATCTTTTTTGAAAAGATTATTTTGAAAGTTTTATTTATGTCCTATCCTGGTTTGATCTAAAACTTTTTGAAAGTTTTATTTACCATACTTTAATTCTTAAAAAACCAGGTTTAATATTAGCAGATTCATCTACATATTGAATAGGTAACTCCTTAACATAAATGTTTTCCTTCACATCTTCGTCATTTGTTTTAATAGTACCTCCATCACTATATTCAAAGCTAAGACCAAAATTATCTCCACTAGGAATATCTAACTTTTCTTTTATATTATTGTACTCTTTTTTTGATTCAGTGATATTATTAATTATTTCTTCTATCTTAACTTCAAAAGGATGTTTGGTTGTTCTTAATAAAATAATTTCATAATCAGATTCATCTGGTTCCTCACAATTTAATCTATCTATATCTTCCTCAAATTGTTTAGAATAATATACTTTTACAATCTCTGCCCCACTTCTTTCAAATTCAACTTCATTATACATAGAATGCTCTAAAATTTCAGGGACATTTTTTCCTACGTCTTTAACAATTGCATTCAATTCTCCAACACCATTAATAGGTATTTTAACACAGTCATCTGCTTTTTTATCAAATTCAATTGTTGCTGTAGTAACATAATCAGAGACCTCGCTCTTTAAACCTTCTTTAACTGAATCTAGTAATTCTTGTTTGTCTCTTCCTTGTTTTGCTACGGGTTCAGTTATTGAAAAAAGGAATATTAAGAAAGTGATGAATATAACAAAAGATAACATCATTCCAACATGTGAGCCTTTTTTATTTTTTATCTTAATCATTTTAATATTAAATATTTTAAATTATTAAATTTATCCTCCAAAAAATGCATTTGCTCCTGCAGATATTAAAAAAGACATAACAACCAATGCAAAGGAATGTTTTATCCCTGCCTTAATGTTCCCTGCAGATAATTTTCCTATTGTTAGTCCAGAAAAAAATCCTTGGACTAAAAGAAGATATAGAAATGCATTAGATATTTTTGATTGATCTATTGCTTGTCCACCTCCAAGTCCAAATCCCCCACCAACATCTGCAATACCTGAAATCATTGGGAGAATTCTAAATTGCATAACTAGTATTATAATTATGAATACAAAAAAGATAATATATCCTTGAACTACAAGTGTTTGTATTGTAGCCTTTCTTTCTTTTTTTAGTTTTTCAGAGGTACTAACTGCATTTGCAACACTTTCAAGAATAACTCCAATATCTCCTCCAGCTCTCTCAGCCTGCCCAATTAAAGTTAATGCTCTTGAAATAGATTTATTATTAACATCTTTTGAAAAGGTCTTTAGTGCTTTATTTAATGGTATACCTAATTGGATTTGATTAGCTAATTTATTAATATTCTCAGTTAAAACACCATATGGCCTATCTTTAACATTTAATATACTTTTACTAATAGGTGTACCTGTTTTTACACTTTCTACAAGATTTCTTGCAAATTCAAGAAACATCTCTTCTTTTTCATTTGCAACAATTGTTTCTCTTATAAGAGAAAAAACAAAAGGACTTAAAGCAATTAAAACACCAATTCCAATAAAAAAGAAAAACATAGCAGTTCCAAAAAATAAAAAAGAAAAACCTGCAACAGCTAAACCGAATATTATTCCAATAAGATGACTAGCTTTTAACCTCATTTTATTATATATTCGAAGATTTCCAAGTTTTTAAAACTTCATAGTATAACCTAATTCTAGGTTTAATCCATTGTCCTTCCCAAAAATAGTATTTTCCATTATGTCTTCTTTGTTATATGCTAAATCAAAAAATATGCCTTTTTTATCACTATTATGCACTTTCCCTTTAACTCCAACTGAAAGACCCTTTATATTTGCATTCTCAAAATTTAGATAATTATAAAACCTCATTGAGAAATTATCTTTTTTTATCCCTCCATATTCTGCACCAATTCTAATATTTTTTACCTCTCCTCCCATTGGATCTGCATCAAATCCAAAATTAATATCTATGGGTAAATCACTATGTGGATTCACTTTTGAATTAACATCAAAATAACTCCCTTTTGAAGTCATATAAAGATTAATAATCGGCCAAGTCATCTTCATATCACCAATATTAAAAGAACTAAATTTATGTTCTCTATTATCTTGACCTCCAGATAAATAACTAAATATGCTCGCATAACTTTCATAAAAACATGAAGATAGTAATTCTGAAAAAAGAACTTGATTGTAATACCCTTTTTTATCTAATTCTATGCCTTTTTCATTTAATTTAGTGATGTAAGAATTAACATCATCTCTAGAAGTTACATCCTCCTCTAATCCAGAAAATAGAATATAAGTTAAATCCTGCATTTTATTTGTCAATAAAAATATATTATCATAAAAGGTGTTTTTATTCTTAAAAGACTTCTCCCACTGATTATAAGATGCATACTCTGCTTGATTTAAGCCATCTAAATGAATCTTAATTGACTCTTCCTCATTCATATCATTAAGAATATCATTTGGAAGTTTTTCATCTATCATAGGCCATAAGCCTCTTTCTAAATCAATTTCAGTATTAAATCCTTTTTTAAATCCATATTTTCTAGGAATAAATAAATGAGCATTTTCATGTTGATAATATGCTATCATCTCTGAGAAATATAACCCCATTATAACATCACCTAATCTTCCTTTCCAATCTCCTTCACCATTAAACTTTCTGAATTTATCATTACAATTAGATGTAACTTGATAAAGAGAGTTCCAAAAATTAGTATTAGAATCATAATTATCAAATGGATAATCAAAATTAACCATAATTTCTCTTTCTAATGATTTTTGTTCTATATTCTGTTCTTCTGCTAATGAATTTTTTGAAAGACCTAGTAATCCACTAGCCCCAATTAAGCCATAAGCAAGTAAGTTCTTCATATTATTTGTCATAACTCTGGAGATACAACAAAACTTATAAACATTATGTTTTAGATTTCAATTGTAAGAATATTAAGAATAATATATTAACAAAACTAACTCCTAAAACCATAACTAAAGAAATCATACTTGCACTTAATGAAATACCTAATCCTGAAACTCCCATCATTATCAATAATAACATTAATATCATTGGAGCAGCTATAACTACACTAATATAAATATCCATAAAAGTCTCTGCAGATTTTGTTTTCTTTTCTTTCTCTATTCTATAATCAAATAATAAACTCTGTGCACGTTTCTCAAAGAATTCTGATAAATCTCCTCCTGAGGTAATTGTGGTTGCAAGACCATCGAATAATTCCGCAAGTTTTCTACTAGGATTATTAAATGCAGCTTTTCTTAATGCACTAACTAAATCCTTACCAAAGACATTAACTTCATTAAGTAATTTAACAAACTCTTTTTGTAATGTAGGATAATCATTTGTTTTTACCATTATTTTAAAGATATTAGTTGGTTCTATCATTGATTCTGAAATAGATGCCATATTAATAGTTGCAAAAGGCAATTCTTGAGATATCCTATTTTCAATTGATTTTTTCTCTATTCTTGGATAAAAATAAGTCAGAAAAAATGTTAAAATTGGAATAACAATCAATATCCATCCAAAACTAAAGATTCTTGATGAGATACTTTCATTTGCAACTGTAATAAAAGGATACATAACTCCAAAACTAAAAAACAAGAAGAATGTAAGTATAATAAAACTAGCAATAAACGAAATAAAAGTATTAAATAAGATAATAGAAACATAACTTTTTGTTAAAAATTGCATATTCCCTTTAATTAGGTTCATTTTTAGTTCCTTGAAAAATCCTTTTTTTAATAATTTTTCAGAAACTACTGAAAAAAGTTTATTTGCACTTTGAACATATTTGCTTGCTTTTTTCTTCTTTTTTTTAACGTTCTCTTTTTGGTCTTTTTCTCTTCTTTTTTTTATTCTTCTTAAAGTGTCTCTTTCAAATTCTTCTATTTTTATTTTTGCTTTTCTACTTTTTATTTTCTTTTTAGATTTAAATTTTTTCTTAGGATGTTTCTTTTTACTTTTTTTAGGCTTCCTTTTACTAGATTTTTTACTTTTAGATTTTTTAATTGGTTTAAAAGAAGGTTTGGATTTACCTGGACCTAGAGAAATACCTGAAATATCTTTTTTCATACTATTATTTATTTTTTTAACAGAATCTTTTAACTTATTAATTTGAGATTGAATCATTCTTTTTTCTTCAGAGTCAGCTGTTTTTTCAAATTCTTTTTTAAGATTAGATATTTCTTTAACTGCTTTTCTTTCTTTAGAAATTTTTATGTTGATTTTTGAGAATTTATCTCTTTTTCTTTTTATCATTTTTTAATATTTTATTGATATTATCTTGGATTTCTAACATTAGTTTTTTCATTTGTTTAAATTCTTTATAATCTTTTTTCTTATAAGCATCCTTCATTTTTACTTGCGCTTTATCTAATGAATTTACTAATTGTTTTAAAAATGATCCATCTTTTTCAAATTTTAATCCATTTTCTTCTTTATTTAGCTCTTCACTCTCTTTTATCATGTTTGTGAATAGAAATAGAGATTATTAAAGATTTTGTTATCTAATACCAAATTTTTTCAACACTTTTTTAGGTTCTTTGTAATATTTATTAATAACTTTTTGAACCTCTTTAAATTTCATAATCTTTTGTTGTCGCAATTTTTTTAATAATTCAGTTCTCCTTGCAAATTCTTTATTTAATTCTTGCATTGAAAGACCATTTCTTGATGAGATTTTTTCAAATACTTTTTTTTCATCTTTAAAATAAAATCTATCTTTTTGAGAATCCCAGTAAAAAGGTTTATTTGTAAGTGCAACACCATTAGATTTAACATCTATTATTTCAACTATTTCTCTTAATTTTCTTTCTTCTTCACCCTTAACATTTGCATGACTCATAATGCAAACACAATCTAAGATATTTAGTAAAGTAGGAGATAATTCAATTGGAGGGCTTTCTAATCTTTTTATTACAGTATCTACTGATTCTGCATGAATAGTACCTATTGAAGAATGTCCTGAAGCCATACCCTGAAATAAAACATAGGCTTCTTTCCCTCTAACCTCTCCAACAACAACATAATCAGGATTTTGTCTAAATGATGTTTTTAATAATGCAAATAAATCAATTTCTCCTGCACCTCTAATTCCTGTAGCAGTCCTTACTACACTTGGAAGCCAGTTCTCTCTTGGAAGATTTAATTCTCGTGTGTCTTCAATTGAAACTACCCTGTCTTCTGGAGGGATAAAAAATGCAACAGCATTCAACAAAGTAGTTTTTCCAGATGCAGTTCCCCCTGCAATTAAAAAATTCATTCCATATTGAACTAACATCCATAAATAAGCCATTCCTTCTGGGCTAAGAGTTTCAAAATCAATTAATTGTATAGGTGTCCAAGGTGTTTTAGTAAATTTTCTTATTGTAAAAGTAGGTCCTCTACTAGTAATATCTTTAGTATAAGTAGCATTAACCCTACTTCCATCTGGCAATCTAGAATCCAAAATAGGATTTGAATAAGAGATATATTTCCCACTTCTTTGAGCAAGTTTTTCTACAAAACTTTCTAATTTTTTTGAACTTTTAAATACAAGGTTTGTCCTTATATTTCTATAAATTCTATGAACAATATAAACTGGTCCTCCACTCCCATTACATTCAATATCCTCTACAAAATAATCTCTTAATAATGGTTCAGTTTCATTAAAACCCATAAAATCTCTTGCAAGATAATAAAATATTTTCTTATAACTATCATAACTTATATCCATTCCTAGTTCAATAGCAAGAACTCTAAACATCTTATCAATATAATCTAATAGATTACCTTTCTTTTTATCAACTATTTCTTCAAAATTCATCATTTCAGACATAGCAGATATAATCTCTTTTTTATACTTTTTTTCTTGTTCATTTAATATTGGTTCTTCTATCTCATAGATTAATTCAGATTTTTTCTTATTCCAATGAATATGTGCAAATGCAAATGGTTTTATTAAAACATACCTAATATCTACCTTAGTTTTATTCTTTAGTTTTTTAATCTTAGGAATTTTAGGATTAAAATCTATTTTCACTTTTGGGAATTTTTCTATTGCAGTCATTTTAATTTATTGTAACATCTACTTGTGTTTTACTTTGCTCATTTGCTCCTTTATTCTCCACAAATATATTATATGGGGTAGATGCCTTACTTATGGTTTTTAATTTTTGTTCAGAGTTAAACGTTAAATCATAATTATAAGCTCTTTTTATTTTAACAGTATATAAATCACCTAATTTTTCTGTTTTAATAATTAAATTACCTTCAGAAATTTCTTCTCCAACATCACTATAAAGATATCTTCCAGTTAACTCAAATTCTATTTTATCTTCTTTAGAATTAATTTTTAAAGAACCCTTTTTAATAGAAACCTCTAATTTTCTCTTATTTCCAGCAACATTTCCAGTAACACTTCCTATTGTTTCATCTAAAGATTTCATAAGTTCAATTGATTGATCAACATATGCCTTATCTTGCATTTCCTCTATTTTTGGTTTAGCAAACCCTAAAACAGCTCCTATTAAAATAAATGCAATAAGAGTGTAAATAACTGTTTCTATCCAAACTTGGCCTCTTTTTAACATCTTTAATATATTGTGAATATAATTTATAATACTTTTTGTTCAATATATATGTTCGTTTACTATTATTTTACTCAAAGAAATAACAAGTATCTATCTCATTTAGAGTATCTGTAGAATCACATTGCTTTTTTCCTACAACTGGAGAAACCTCTATAGAATCTGGTTTATTAGAAAAGTATGTAGTAATATATGTTAATCCTTCGTTTTTACCTGGCATTTTAACTAAATCATCTCTATCTGGATATGTTTTCAGTCCTTCTATACTCTTCCCCTCTGGAGTTAAGGTATAACTTTTTGTTGTTCCATCCCCAGAAATAGATACAACTAATTTACTAATATCAATATCTTTAACTTTTACTGAAAATAAAAATTCATTTGCATCTGAAGTAGAATTCCAACAAGTATATTTATTATTAATTTCAATCTTTTCAAAAATATCAAAACAACTTCCTGCATCTTCTAATTGTTCTGAAACAAGATTATTAACAACCATCCACACAACACCACCTATTGCAATAACAAGTGCAATCATAATTACTGTCGCAACAATTCCTGAAACACCTTTTTTATTTGATTTTATTATTTTCATGTTTTATTCTTGTCCTTTCTTCTTTTGGTTTTATTT
>CAZRJP010000006.1:0-6292 GCA_964600865.1 Candidatus Woesearchaeota archaeon
TATGAAACAACCAATTATTGAGGTGTTAAAAAAGCCACTTAAAGAGGTGGGGATTAAGTTAAAAGAGAAAGAAATTTTATCATCAATTGAGGTTCCTCCTACATTAGATATGGGGGATTTTGCTTTTCCATGTTTTCCATTTAGTGAGGAATTAAAAAAATCTCCTCATGAAATTGCAATGGAATTAAGAGAAAAGATTGGTAGTTCTAAAGCTTCTAATAATTTTAGTGATATACAAGTTAAGGGAGGGTATTTGAATTTCTTTATTGATAGAGCTACTTTTTCAGGTCAAGCAGTAGTGGAAATATTAAAGCAAGAAGAAAAATTTGGGTCAAGTAATAATTATGGAAAAGGAAAAAAAGCAGTTGTTGAATTTTCTTCACCAAACATAGCAAAACCATTTGGGGTAGGACATTTAAGGTCTACAATAATAGGAAATTCTTTAGCAAATATAGCAGAGTTTTTAGGATATAAAGTAAAAAGAATAAACTTCTTAGGTGATTGGGGAACACAATTTGGAAAATTAATTTATGCATACGAAAAATTTGGAGATGAGAGAAAATTAAACAAAGATCCAATTAAACACTTATTTGAATTATATGTTAAAGCAAGTAAATACAAGAAATATGAAGAGCCTTCAAGAGAAGCATTTAAGAGACTTGAAAAAGGAGATGAAGAAGCAGTTTATTTATGGAAATCCTTTAAAAGAAAAAGTTTAAAAGAATTTAAGGAAATTTATGATTTATTAAATATAAAGTTTGATATATTCAGTTCTGAATCAAAGGCAGTAAATTATTCAAAAAAGGTTTTGGATAGATTAAATAAAAAGAAACTTATGAAAGAAAGCCAGGGAGCATTAATTGTTAATTTAAAAAAATATGAATTAGGAGTATGTTTAATACAAAAGACAGATGGAACCACATTATATGCAACAAGGGATTTAGCTGAAGCAATTAAAAGACATAATATTCATAAGTTTGATTTAATGATTTATGAAACAGGTCAAGAACAAGAACTACATTTTAAACAGATTTTTAAGGTTTTAGAATTAATGGGGCATGATTGGGCAGAGAATTGTGTGCATGTTTCTCATGGATTGTATCTAGATAAAGATAGAAAAAAGTTTTCAACAAGAAAAGGAAAGATAGTAAGAATGAAGGATATAATCGAAGAGACAAAATCTTTAACAAAAAAAGAGATTAAAAAAAGATGGCCTAAGATTTCTAAAAAGAAATTAGAAAAAAATGCTATGAAAATAGCAATAGCTGCTATATTTTATGGAGATCTAAAAAACAACAGAAAAAAGGATGTTATGTTTGACTTAAAAAAATTCACTTCTTTTGAAGGAGATACTGGACCATATATACTTTATAGTTATGCAAGAGCAGGTTCAATTTTAGATAAAGCAAGTAAGAAAAAAATAAAACCTTCACAAGACCAAGATAAACTTCTACAAAATTTAGAACAAGAAATAGAGGATAAAGAATTTGATTTAGCAAGAACATTATTTAAATTCCCAGATATTATTGCAGATTCTTTTAATAGTTTTGATCCTTCTTTAATTGCAAATTACTCTTATGATATATGCAAAAAATTTAATGAATTTTATCAAAATTGCCCAGTTATCCAATCTGAAAAAGAGTTATTTAGGTTGTCATTAGTTAAGGCATTTAGATGCACATTAAAAAATGCTTTAGATATTTTAGGTATAGATGTTGTGGAAAAAATGTAATTAAATATTTTTAGATGTTGTTAGGTATTACAAAACTTATTTAAACCCTCAATCTCTTTATAAAATATAATAAATTAAATAGAATTTAATAAAAGGAGGTTAAATAAATGGCAAAAAGCTCAAGCGGATTTAATAAGGTTGTAACCTTTATTGCTTGGCTAACTGGCGTGATTGTATCACTTGCAGTAGGTTTTGGTTTAGTTGATGGAATATTAGTTATTCCAGGTATACCTGTGACAATTACACTTCTAGCTGGTTGGATAGTAGTGATTGTTACTATTATAGGAGCAGTTCTTGCAATTGCAGGAAAGTTCTCTTCCTAAATAGTTATTAATTTCTTTTTTATTTTTCCTATTTCTTTTTTATTTTTTTAAATTTAAGATTATCATTAATATTTTAAATCACTTTTTTCATTATTTATTATGAATAATTCAAATATATCTGAAATCTATTTTGAAACATATGGATGTACTGCTAATCAAAACTCTAGTGAAATTATGAAAGGACTTGTTAAACAAGCAGGCATGAATATAACAAATAAAGAACAATTTGCAGACATAATCATAATTAATTCTTGCATTGTAAAAGAATCTACTCAGGAAAAAATAAGAAGAAGATTTACCGACTTATTAAAACAAGGCAAAAAGGTTATTTTATCTGGATGTATGCCAAGATTAAATAAAGAGAGATTAAAGAAGAAAAAGAATCTTTATCTTTTAGACACAACTCAAATAAAGAATCTTATTAATTTAATTAAAGATATTTTAGAGAATAATTATAATCCAGAAAAATATTTACAATTTAGAAATGAAGTAAAAACTTCTTTGCCTAAAATACCCTATGAAAAAACAATTGGAATAACACAGATTTCAGAAGGATGTTTAGGAAAGTGCACTTATTGTATAACTAAATTAGCAAAAGGGAAGTTATTTTCTTACCCTAAAAATAAAATTATTAAATCTGTTAAAAAAGATATTGAATCAAGATGTAAGGAAATATGGATTACAAGTCAGGATAATGCTTCTTATGGGAAGGATAGGGGAAAGAATTCTCTTCCAGAATTATTAAATGAAATTCTTAAATTAAAGGGAAGGTTTTTTGTAAGAGTTGGAATGATGAATCCTAATAATGTTTTAAAAATACTGCCAGAATTAATTGAGATTTATAAGCATCCTAAAATGTTTAAATTTTTGCATATACCTATTCAAGCAGGAAGTAATAGAACATTGAAAAAAATGAATCGTTTTTATAAGATTAATAATGTTCTTAAAATTGTTAAAAAGTTTAGAGAACAAATTCCAGATATTACTATCTCAACAGATATTATTGTAGGTTATCCAACAGAAACAAAAGAGGATTTTGAAGAAACATTAAATGTAATTAAAGAAATAAAACCAGATATTTTAAACAGGAGCAATTTTACTGCAAGACCATTTACAAAAGCTGCAAAATTAAAAAAGATTAATCCTAGAGAAATGAAGTCTAGAGCAAAAAAACTGATGAAATTACATTTAGAGATATGTAAAAAGAATCAGGATAGATTTAAAGATTATAAAACAAGGGTATTAGTAGATAAAAAAGGATTTAAAAATACCTGGCTTGCTAGAGATAAAAATTATAGATTATTTGCAATACATTCAGATAAAAATTTACTAGGAAAATTTCTTAATGTAAAGATTATTAAAACTTCTCCTCATTATTTGATTGCTAAACCAATTAAAAAAGAGTGATTGATATGAAAGAAAGTAAAAAGAGTGTATGGCTTTTAGGATGGAGTAGTTTTTTTAATGATATTGGAAGTGAGATGATAGCACCTATCCTACCATTTATTATAACAGGTCTTGGAGGAGGTGGTTTAGCTTTAGGAGCCTTGTCAGGAATGAGAGAGGGACTAGCAGCAATATTTAAATTATTTGGAGGATGGTATTCAGATAAGGTAGGTAAAAGAAAACCATTTGTATTTTTAGGTTATTTAATATCCACTATTTTTAGGTTTTTATTAGCTTTAGCAAATTCATGGCAATATGTTATGGGATTTGTTTTATTTGAAAGAATTGGAAAGGCAAGAGATGCACCAAGAGATGCAATGATTGCTCAATCTACAAAAGAGAGAGGTAAAAGTTTTGGAATCCAGCAGATGTTAGACACAGGAGGTGCAATAGTTGGATCAATAATAGTATTATTTTTATTATGGAAGTTAGAAGTTGATTTAACAGTAATAATTTTAATTGCAGGAGGAATTTCAATATTTTCTTTAATCCCTTTATTTTTTGTAAAAGAACCTAAGATTAAACCTCATAAATCTAATTTGTTTAGAGGAATAAAATCTTTTAGTAAAAAATTAAAATATTTTATTTTTGTAATGGCATCTTTCACCCTTGTTAATTTTGGATCATATATGTTTCTTCTTTTAAGAATAAAACAAATAACAGGAAGCATGGTTGTTGCTATTGCTTTCGGAGTATTATTCAATTTTGTTTGGGCATCTTTTTCTATTCCTTTTGGAAGTTTATCAGATAAAATCGGAGGTAAAAAGGTTCTTATGTCTGGATATATCTTGTTCTTTTTAGTAACATTAGGATTTATTTATTTAACAGATATTTCCTTCTTAATCTTTTTATTTGTATTATATGGATTAGTATGGGCAATTGTTAACACTGTTCCAAGAGCCATTATATCTAATTTGTCTGGAACAGAAAAAGGAACAGCTCATGGATTTTACCAATTCACAATAGGTGTAGTAAGCATTGTAGGAGGATTAATTGCAGGTGCTTTATGGAATATCTCTCCAGAAACAATGTTTACATATATGTCAGTAGTAGCATTATTAAGTATAGTATTACTTTCTTTTGTTAGAGAATAAGATTAAGCTTTAAGATATTTTTTAAAAGGTCTCCATGCAAATATTACTGTAGCACCTAAAAACCATCCCCAATGAATTCTATTAACTAAATTCATAAATCCAGGCCATATTTTTAATAAAAATAATACAAATGAAATACTTGAAATTTTGATTAAAGAAATATCATATTTATCAATTTTTTTCATGCATTTATCAATCTTTGATTTTGCCATTTTTATTTAACCTTCTTCATTTCTTTCCAAGCTAAATCAAAAAGAGATTCTAGTGCTTCAGCAAAAAACGCTGTATTCACCCAAACACCTAAATCATAGTTTGGATGGAACTTTTCATCATCTAATAACATAAACATTAATTCTTTAGAATCAATAACAACAAATCTTGCTTTCATTCTTTGAAGATTTCTAACCTTTGCAACTTTTTTAAAATCTTTTGCAACCTTCTTATTATTTTTATCAATTGGAGCAGCAACTCTAATATCTACTCCTCTTTTTTTAACTTTCTCTAGACTTGGCATAAGTGCCTCAAGTTTTCTATTAAGTCCTTCAGATGTTGTAACAATAACAATGCTTTCTTCAGCACCTCTTATCATCATATCTAAATGATTATATAAATTTTGACGACCTTTCAAACTACCACTCATATCACTTGGTTCAACAAACTTAACACCTTTTTTAAATAACCCTGTAAGTTCTTCAAGAACCTCGTCCTCTTTTAATTTATCTAGTCTTTTTGATTTCTTTTTAGCATCAGTCATTAAATTTTTCTTAACTCTCTCAACAACTTCTTCTGGCTTTAGAGCAATAAATTTAATCGGCTTACCTAATTTCATAACAATAAAACCTTTTTTTTCTAAGCTTTCAAGAATGTCATATGTTCTTGATCTAGGAACATCAGAAATATTACTTAATTCTCCAGCAGTTGAAGTACCCCTGGAAAGTAGAGCAGTCCAAACCTTTACCTCATAAAGATTCAGATCAAATATCTTTCTTAGCCTACTTAAAAATTCTTCTTTTACTATCATAGTTTTTTTTAGTCAATTTTCTTTTTAAAGATTGTTATATTTTAGGAGTAACCTTATTCATCTACCGAGTAGTAGTTAAGTTAACCTGTTATGATAACAATCTCCCCTTTTTTATTCTTAACTTTAAAGTTAGTTTTGTTTTTAAATGTTTCCTTAAGAGTTGTAACAATTTCCAATTCTTTGGAATTTGTTTTATTTCCAATTTCTTTTTTATGAGGTTCTAACATTTTTTTCAATTCCTCATCAACAATTAATTTTGTTTTAACATTATCTCCCCTATTTAATCCAAGTTTCTTTCTAAATGATTGAATTCTTCTAACCATATTTCTTGCAAATCCTTCTGCCTTAAGTTCAGGAGTCATATTAGTATCTAATTTAACATTCCATTTTTCTGAATCTTCTTCTTTATTCCAAGAAATTTCTTTAACATTTAATTGTTTTTTTAGAATATCCTCAACACCTTTATTTAATTTTATTGAATATTTAACTTTAGCTTTAGGTAATGGCCATTTCAATCCTATTTGTTCCCTGTCTCTAGATGCAAGTCCTTTTTCAAGTAATGCATTTAATCCAGCAAATTGTTTTTCTAATTTTTCACTAATTTTTTTATCATCTGATTTTGGAAGTTTACTCAAATGAATAGATTCTTCTTTAACATTTTTTTCAGCTTCTTCCA
>CAZRJP010000006.1:6392-31213 GCA_964600865.1 Candidatus Woesearchaeota archaeon
TTTAGTGGTTTACTTTTTATCCCAGTTCCATAAATAAATCTTTTAAGATTTACTAATATCCTAAAGACCTTTTTTATTTCCTTAAATTCCGATTCATCATAGGAAAAATCTTCTCCTTTGGAAATTTTAGCAAGATAATATCTTAAATAATCTCTAGAATATTTTTTAATAACTTCTTTTGGAGAAGTAGCGTTCCCTAGTGATTTAGACATTTTCTTCTTATTCAAATCCAATACCATTCCATGAACAATAATATTCTCAAAAGGTTTTTTATCCCATCTTATTTGTGAAAGAATTAATTGAGAATTCCACCATCCTCTAAATTGATCCTTTCCTTCAATATTAAGATTAGCAGGCCAGAATTTTTCTATATTCTCTTTAGTGTTTAATGCAGCCCAACTTGAAACACCAGAATCAAACCATACATCTAAAACACTTGAAACTCTTTTCATCTTTCCCTTACATTTTTTACAAGAAAAGGTTATTTCATCAATTTCAGGCTTATGAACATCTTTTACCTTTTTTCCAGAAAGTTTTTCTAATTCTTTCACACTTCCAATAACAACTCTTTCATCACAATCATCATTCTCACAAAGCCATATTGGTAATGGAGTTCCCCAATACCTCTCTCTAGAAATAGGCCAGTCAGAAATACTTTCAAGCCATGCTTTCATTCTTAATCCCATATAGTCTGGAATCCAATTAGTTTTTTTATTTTCTTTTAAGAGTTTTGAATGAAATTTAGATATTTTTAAAAACCATTGAGGTAAAGAAATCATTAAAAGAGGACTTTTACATCTCCAACATAAAGGATAATCATGCACATATTTTTTTTGATGAACTAGTGCATTCATTTCTTCTAAATCTTTTATTATTTCAGTATCCACAATTCTTGCCTTTTTACCCTTGTATTTTCCTGCTTCTTTAGTAAGTAAGCCATTTATATTAACAGGACTAACAATACTCAATCCAGTTTCTTTTCCAACTTCATAATCTTCTTTTCCATGTCCTGGAGCACTATGAACTAATCCTGTCCCTTCTTCTAAATTAACATATCTAGAAGATAAAACAACTTTTCTTGGATTATTTAATTTAATATTAATATGTTCATCTAATGGATTTTCATATTCCCACCCTTTCATTTTTTTACCCTTATAAGTATTTTTAGGAGTATAACCTGTTTCAATTTCTTCCATAATTTTAGGAACTAATTCTTTAGCTAAAATCCATTTCTCTCCATTAGAAAGTTCAATTTCCTGATAATCAAAACTAGGATTAACCATAACACCAGTATTTCCAGGCAATGTCCAAGGAGTAGTGGTCCATATAATTAAGTAAGTATTATCTTTTCCTTTTAATTTAAATTTAACAAAAACAGATGTATCCTTTTTTTTGTCATATTCAATTTCATTAAATGCAACTGCAGTCTCACACCGAGGACATACATGAATAGGGTATTTTCCTAAATAAAGAAGATCTTTTTCTTCTGCTTTTTTGAATGTTTCCCATATTTTTTCAATATAGTCCTTTTGTAAGGTTAAGTATGGATTATCAAAATTAAACCATGCACCTAAATTCTTAAATTCATCATTCATGACATCAATATATTTTGTAGCAAATTCCTTACATTTGTTTATGAATTTTTTAACACCAAAGTTTTCAATATCCTGTTTATTCTTACTTCCAATTTCTTTTTCAATTTTTAACTCAATTGGAACACCATGAGTATCATAACCTGCTCTATCAAAAACATTTTTTCCTTGAAGTCTTTGAGACCTCATAGCAATGTCTTTTAAAACCTTATTTAGGGCAGTTCCCATATGAATATGGCCAGTAGCATAAGGAGGACCATCCATCATAAAAAAGGGTTTTCCTTTTGCATTTTTCTTCTTAGATTTCTTATAAATTTTGTTTTTTTCCCAAAATTTTAGGATTTCTTTTTCTTCCATTTTTAAATATTATTTCCTATAATTATTTATGAACATCACCTTTTAAATTTAATTAAATTTTTACTAAGAATTGATTAAAATCATTTAAAGCCATCTAAAACTTCTTTTTCCATGAAATGCAATTTTCCTGGAATTATTATAGAATATGGCTCTTTTATCTCTATTTTCGATTTTTTGAATTCGTCTATTGTCTTATTATATATTTTACCATATCTTGTACCTAATCTTTGGCATAAAAGAATTTTCTTTAAACTTATATCATAATTTTTAGCAGATTCCTCAAGTTGTTTTAATGCATCATTTAATTTAAGTCCAGGGTCAATTAAAATTAAACTATGTGATTTCATTGACATATTTTCTTGTACTATTTTCATAAAGCTATCTGGCTGATAATTTTTTTTAATCCCCCAAGCAGGCATACTTGCAACTTTTCCAAATTTATATAATTGCAAGCCTGTTTCAGCAACTGCATCAAGTATAGAAGCATTATAAATAACTTTAACTCTCACATTACTTTTTTTAGCTTCTTCTAATAGAGTAATATGGGTTGTAGCAGTTAAAGGACTTCCATAAACTAACAATGCAATATCCACTTTTTTAGCCTCATCAATAAGACTTAGACCTTCTATCTTGTTTCTATCCGCAGGAATTATCTTCTTACCAATAATATCTGTTAATCCTTCAATAGAATAGGGAAATCCTACAGTATAATTTTCCAAATAAACTTTTTTACATTTTTTAACTCTTTCTAGCCCAAATTTAGAAATTCCATCAATATTTAGCCCCAATCCAATTAAATATAACATTTTAACAAGATTTTTCCTTTTTCTCCTTTAAAATCATTGAATAATCATTTTTATATCTAGAATATTTTACTTTTTTTCTTTCTTGCTTATCCATTTTTTTAAATATCTTTCTTTTTCTTGAAGTTGTAAAAAAATAGGTTCTCATAGGCATGCCTAAAACATCACTTATATCTCCTAATGGAGGAAATTCCATATCTAGTTCTTTATCATAATATTCTGGTATCATTTTTTTAAGCATCTGCCTCCAACTATTGCAATAAAAAACAATGTAAAAAGCATAATATCATTTTCATAAATCATACTTATAAAACCTCCTAAAAGACATATAGGAACAATTAAATTAAAAATGGCCTTTCTATGTTTAAACTCTTCCTTTGTAACTTTTGAAATAAAATTTCCAATAGGAATACCTAAAATTAAAAATAATCCTCCTATACCCAATTCAATAAGCTCTTTCATAAGAATATTTAATAACTAGACTTTTTATATTTTAACATGTTAAATAAATTCCTTATTGTAGCAAGTAAAAAAGACAAGGCAGGAGTGAATATTACAACTTCTTTAAGTCAGTATAACAAATTTGACTTTTCATTATGTGAAAAAGATATATTACATAAGGAAAACTTAGATCTAGATAAAATTTCTAAGTATGATTTTATTATTTTTGCTTCAAAACATAAATCAAAACAAAAGAGAAAAACACTCTCTGTTCATATCCCAGGAAATTGGGACAAAGCTAAATTCGGCGGTGAAAAAGGAAATGTTTGCATGGCTTCTTCTCAATTTTTAAAACAATCCTTTGAATTCCTAAATAAAAATGCTAGGGAAAATAATTTAGATTATGATATAACAATGGAATGCACTCATCATGGGCCATTAATAGATAAACCATGTATGTTCATTGAAATCGGTTCTACTGAAAAAGAGTGGAAGGATAGAAAAGCTGGTTTTGTTATAGCAAAAACAATAAGAGAAACCATAGAAAATTTTAAACCAAATCCCTACAATGAGAATGTTGTAGCTATTGGAGGACCTCATTACTGCCAGAGTTTTAATAAAATTCAATTAAAATCTAATTTAGCTATATCTCATACCATTCCCAAATATGTATTTCCTTTAACAAAAGAGATGATTAAAGAAGCAATAAACAAAACAAAAGAAGAAGTTGATTTAGTTTTATTAGATTGGAAAGGACTTGGAAATGCAGAATCTAGAAAAAATACCACAAAAATTCTTGATGAATTATATTTAAGATATAAGAAAACATCACAGGTTAATAAGGAGTATTAATATTTGAGGATTATTTCTAATTATTAATCTTAAAAATCATATAACTTTTCCTAAAAAATTATTGAAATTTAATTTATTATAATTTGTATTATACGCCGCAGGCAGGAATCGAACCTGCGCACCCCGAAGGGTCCAGATTAGCAATATTATATATTAAATGTTATATATTATTTTTAGTTTATTTAGTTTTCCTAATTATTAATGATAAGATTCGATTAAATTTTTCCTACACCTAAACAATAATTTAATAAATTATTGAGTCTAACTAACTTTATGAAAATTGCAATTCAATCTCCACGAGCATCCTACTATAATGGAGGGGCAGAAAGATACATCTTAAATCTAGCATTAGAATTACAAAGATTAGGAAATAGAGTTTTTTTAATAACCTATAATTCTCCAAATAAAACAAAGTGGTTTAATAATTTTAAAGAAACATTTAAGGGGAAAATTGTCTTTTTAGAATCCAAAGAATTAAGGGAAAAATTTCATAGGTTTAGGGAAGCTACCAAACCAAATTTATGGGACTTAGAAAGGAGTAGATTTGTTAATAAAATCTATTGAAGAAGTAAAAAAGACTTTTGACAATATTTCTATTAAAATAGTTGGTAAGGGACCAGAAAAAGAAAAATTAAAAAATCTAACTAAAAACTTAAATTTAGAAAAAAATGTAGATTTTTTAGGATATGTTTCGGATTTAAAGTTACATAATTTGATAGAATCCTCAAGAGTATCTGTATTCCCTTCTTATGAAAAAGAGGGCATTATGACAACACTTTTAGAATCTGCAAAGCTTAAATCGGCAATATTGGCATCCGATTCTTGCAGTAATCGCGAATTTATTTCAAGCAATAAAATAGGGGTATTATTCAAACCAAAAAATATAGAAGATTTATCTGATAAAATAAAACTTTTACTGTCGGATGAAAAATTAAGAATCAAATTAATAAAAAATGCCTATAAAAAAGTAGATAAATTTTCTTGGAAAAATCAAACAAAAAAGATTTTGAAATTTTATAAGAACTAATTATTTATTTTTATATTCCCATATTTTTTCAGGATCTTTTTCTAAAGAATATTTAAACAAGAAATTTTCTATTTTTCTAATGAAGGAATAAAGGTAAAAAAGGAACTTAGTTTTCTTACTTTGACTATCTAAATAATCTTTATTTATCTCTAACCTTGAATCTTGTCTAATCTTCTTAAATTTAGGATAATATTTTTCCAAATTTTTTAAATCATAATAAACTCTTTTATAGACATTGTAATGAAAAAGTAAGGAAGTAAAAGGCTTATAATAGACAATGGCATCATATCTATTACGGATACTGGACTTTCCATATTTGTATAATGTGTTATCAGATAGGAAAGTATCATCTCCAACAATTCCTAATTTTTTTTTGGGCCTTTCCCAAATATTCTTAGATCTTAAAGCAAACATTCTACCATGAAAGAATATTTTTGATTGGATTTCGTGGGTTTTATTAGTGTTCTTATCTTGAGGATCTGATAAAGCATAAGGATGGTACTCTCTTACATCATATTTACTTATTTCCCACATAGGATGTTTAGATCGGATATTCAATATGAGCGAAATTATTCTTTTCCATAGATTTTTCCCTTGGTAAGATTTAGCAGTAGGAAATGCTCCAACAATCATTATCTTTTTATGTTTATCTAATTCTAAAATTAGCTTTTTAATGCACCCTTTTTTTATTTCTATATCTGAATCTAAAAAAAAACATAATCTTTTTCAGAATCGATTTTTTGCACTATCTTCTCTTGAGCATTTAATTTGCCTTTTTTGCTTTTTAAGACTATTATGTTTAATTTAGGATATTCTTTTTGTAAATTTAATGCTATTTTTTCGCTATTATCGGTGCATCCATTTAAACAGATGAATGTTTTTAAAGAATAATTTAGTGAAGAGACGTCCTTTAAAAGAGATTCAATGCACTTTCTTAAATTATTCTCTTCATTATAAACAGGGATAGCAAAAAATAATTCATTTTTCATTTTTATAATCTACACTATAACTTGGGATTAAGAATTCTCCTTTTTCAAAATAATTTTTAATCCCTTTAATTAGAATCCTTGGTCTTATATCTAATTCTTCCAATTTTTCAATATCTACCCAAACAGATTCTTTTATTTTTCCTCCGTCTGTTGTTTGAGGGTTTATCTCTCTCTTTCCTAATGATTTTGCTAAGAAAAAAGCAGTTATAGATCTTTTATTCCAGTCTTCTTTGTAAATATATTCATTTATATGGACCAGTTCCTTTATTTTTACCTTAACTCCTGTTTCTTCAAAGGTTTCTCTAATGGCACACTCCTTTAATGTCTCCCCAAACTCCAGTCCCCCCCCTGGAAAAAGAAAAAATTCTTTTTCATTGTACTGTGATCTAACTAGCAAAATTTGATCTTCATGAATAATTATTGTTGCAGGTCTTATTCCTATTTTTTCGCTCATATTAAAAATTATCTTTGGAATTTATTAAATCTTTCTTTTATAAAACCTGTTAACTGTTTTAGACTCCCTTGAAAATAATATGTTGGGACAGTTTCGGTCAATGTTTTTACAAGTTTAATTCTTTGATTAGATAAATCTTCGTTATCTAAGGATTGAAGAGGATATTTATAGTCTCCATAAAATTTTGTATTTCCTCTTATCCTTCTTGTTATTTCTTTATTTAAATGCCAGAATGAATCTATTGGGTCTAATTGGTATTTGATTGGGTTTTCAAGTCCGTGATCTAAATGTGGGAGAATAAACATACTTATTCTAGGAGAATTACAAGATACTCCTAAAAGTTCCTGAAATTCTTTTGAAGAGTTTACCTTTTCTTGAAGAACTTTTTTTCTTAAGGCGATGCTTTTTGAACCACTATAAAGAGTATGATTTCTTAAATCTAAGAGTGTTTTTTCATCAGAAAATAATTCAAATCCGTTAACAGCAAGCTCTAGGGCAGAACTAGTTTTCCCTAGATTAGTTGCACCACCATAGAAAATAATTGATTTTCCATCTTTTTGGACAGATGAAGAATTTAAGGAATACACTTTAAATTTTTCTTGACGCGCTCTTTCTAAAAGGTAATCACAAGACGAAACCAATCCCCTATGATCTTCGGTATTAGGGATAATAATTTTGGGATAATCCATTATTATTGAATCATCATTTTGTGTTTCTTTTACAAATATGTCCGGTTTTCTTCCAGAATAATCTATTTTAGCTTCAGGAAGATAATGATAAGTAAAATCATCTTCAAGAATTTTTTCTATTGTTTCTTGACTACTGCAAATTTGTCCCAAAACTCCTGCAGATTCTATATTTATCTGTTTCATATTTAAGGAAGTCCTAAGTTACTTATAAGTTTTACTATTAAGAAGTTACTACTAATTAAAATTTTTCTTACTCAAAAGATTAATTCTAAACTCTTCTTTTAGAAAAAGAATCAAAAAATACCAATAATCCAAACGCCGCAGGCAGGAATCGAACCTGCGCACCCCAAAGGGTCCAGATTAGCAATCTGGTGCAATACCATTATGCGACTGCGGCATCTTTTTATACAATATCATTAACTTCAAAAATACTTTAAACTTTTGTATTTTGAATATCCTAGAAAATCAATGATTTTCCAGGTATGACTATGGCATGATAAATTGTATTTTCTTGAGTATTTAAAGATTATTAGTTCTATTTAGATTTAGTTATTTCAATATTAAATTAGATTATTATAAATAAAAAATAGCGAGAGCGGGATTTGAACCACGCGACCTCCGGGTTATGGGCCCGACGGGCACTCCAGACTGCCCCATCTCGCTATATAGTATATTTTTCAATATTGTTAGAGTTTTAAAACTTTCTTTTTAAGAAATTTTTTGGCTTTTTTAATTAACTTTAAAAACTTCTGAAGATTTTTTGACAACTTTTAAGATAAAACGTCTATTTAAATAAATTGAGATATTAAATCATATATGGATGATATGTTATTGGACCCACAAGTTTCAGAATGTATTGGATTATGGCTAGCAGAAGGAGATAGTAAATCTAAAAGAGAGATAACATTTACAAATAATAAAAATTTAATAATAATATCAAAGCTTAAAAGCAATTATCTCCTCTTTTTAGATAAGGAAAAGAATACTTCAGAATTTGCAAAATATTTTAAAGTTTGTTGGAAGTCTTCATATAATAGGCTTAATGAATTAAAGAAACTAAAATTAGTAAGGAGGAAAAACAATGGAAAATGGATAAGATTGAAAACAAAAAAGAAACTTCTTGTCATTTAACATTGGGCATTGACGACGCAGGTAGAGAATTATAGTGATCAATATTCATCATTATGTTCGCCTTAAGGCCCAGTCATTGGCCCAATGGTTCTTGCAGGAGTTGTAGCAGATAAAAAAACAATAAAAGAATTTAAGAAATTAGGTGTTAAAGATTCTAAAATGTTAACTGCTAAAAGAAGAGAGTATCTTGCAAAAAAGATTAGAAAAATGGCAGAGATAGTTGAAGTAGCTCTAGCTTACCCAAAAGAAATTGATGGAAGTAATAAGGAGGGAGTCAATTTAAATCAATTAGAAGCAATAAAATCTGCTGAAATAATAAATAAAATAAATAAAGGTTTTAAAAAATTAAAGATAATTATAGATTGTCCATCAGTTGGAATAAAAAAATGGCAGGATTCACTTAAGGTAAAAATAGAAGATTTATCTAATTTAGAAATATCTTGTGAACATAAAGCAGATAAAAATCATGCAATTGTCTCAGCTGCATCAATAATAGCAAAATCAGTAAGAGAGCAAGAAATGGGAAGATTAAAAGATAAATATGGAAAAGAAATAGGAAGTGGGTATTGTTCAGACCCAGTAACATGCAAATTTCTTAAAAAATATGCTAATAAACATAAAAAAGATGGTATATTTAGATTAACATGGTCTACATGGAAAAAAGCCTGTGCAAGGTTAGAACAAAAGAAATTATTTTAGATTTTTAGAAATTGATTTTTTAATTATATTGATTATCAACTAATTTTAAAAACTCATCTCCCTTTAATTTCTTATGGTTCATATTAAAAAACTGGTGATGAAAGGTTTCAAAAGCTTTGTTAGAAAAACAGAAATCCCTTTTACTCCTGGAATTAATGTCATATTAGGCCCAAATGGAAGTGGAAAATCGAACGTTTCAGACGCACTATGTTTTGTATTAGGAAGATTATCTATTAAATCAATGAGAGCTGCAAAAGCAAAAAACTTAATATTTCTAGGAACAAAAAAAGTTGCTAAAGCTAAAAAAGCATCAGTAGAATTAATATTTGATAATTCAGATAATACTTTTTCAATAGATAGAAAAGAGGTATCCATTAAAAGAATAGTTAAAAGAAGTGGAAAAAGTGTATATAAAATAAATAATGAAACAAAAACAAGAAATGAAATTTTAGCATTACTTGCACAAGCAGGAATAGATCCTAATGGATTTAATATAATTCTTCAGGGAGAGATACAAAACTTTGTAAGCATGCATAGTGAAGAAAGGAGAAAAATAATAGAAGAAGTTTCAGGAATCTCTATCTATGAATCACGTAAATCAAAATCATTAAGAGAATTAGAAAAAACAGAGGAAAAATTAAAGGAAGTTAAAGCTGTTTTAAGAGAGAGAACATCATATCTAAATAATCTTGAAAAAGAAAGAAAACAGGCTCTACGATTTAAAAAATTAGAAAAAAATGTTAAAAGATATAAGGCAAGTATAATTTACTCTGATTTAAAGAAAAGAAAAAAGAAACTTAAAGAATTAAATAAAAAAATAGAGAAAAAGAATAAAAAAATATCACAGATTAAGAAGGTTATTTCTAATATAGAAGCAAAAATAAGAGAATATGAATTAAAAGTAGATTCAATTAATTCTACTATACAAAAATCATCTGGATTAGAGCAAGAAAAACTCAATAAAGAAATAGCAAATTTTAGAGCAGACATAGCAGGATTAAATGTTAAACAAGAAAATACAGATAAAAAAATCAAGGAGATTGATAAGAAGAAAAAAGAACTTAATTCAAATATTAAAAAAGAAAAAAAAGAATTAAACGAACTTGAAAAAAATTCTCCTTCAGATTCTGGCAAGGATAAAAAGAAGAAAAATATTAATTTAAAGAAAAAGGAATTAGAAGAATTAGAAAAAAAGAGGAAGAAATTCTATACAATAAAAGCAGAATTAAAGTCTTTAAAACAAAGAATACAAGACAAGGAATCAAATCTTCAGAGTTATAAGAGTGAATCTAATTTTTTAGTAAAAGAAATAGAAAATTTAACTTCTGAGTTATATGATAAATCTACAACAACTAAAAAAATATCTGAACTAAAAGTAGGCTTGCAAAATAAAAAAGAAAAAATAGAAGAATTAGATTCCAAAGAAGTAGAATTATCTAAGAAGTGTCATACAAACGAACATGAAATTAAGAAAAATGAGAGACTAAATAGAGATGTTGCAAAGATGGATATATGTCCATTATGTAAGAATGAGATAACTCCAGAACATATTAAATCAATTAAAGAAGAAACATTACCTAAAATAAATTCTTTTAAAAAAGAGATTAAAGAAGCTAGTGAAAAAATAAAAGATATACAAAATAAGAAAACTCGATTAAAAAATGAAATAAAAGCACAATCTGAAGAGTTATCAAAGAGAGAATCAGATTTAATTAAAATTTCTAATATAAATGATAAGAAACAACAAATAAAGGCATTACATGAAAAAACAGAATCATTACAAGAAGAAGTAAATAATTTTAAGAAAAAAGGAGAGTCTCTAGAAAGAAAATTTGATAAAAATTCACATATTGAAGAAAAATATGAAAAAGCAAGGGTAGAAGTTCAGGAGATATCCTTAAGAAATGAAGAGAATGTAGACTCAGAAATTTCATTTAAAAAAAGAGAATTAGAAAGGACAAAAATATCTTTAAAACAGTTAAAAAGAGAGGAAGAAGATTTACAAGAAGATATGGCCTCAATAAAAGACCAATTAAAACAAAAACAAGAGCAATTGGATAAAAAAAGAAAACAAGATGAAGAGTTAAGTAAAAAATTTAAAAAGATGATTTCTCAAAGAGAGGAGTTACAAGGAAAAATAAGAAAAGGAGATTCTGAGTTATCTATGAAGCAAAACCTTGTTTATAATGTTGAACAAGATATTAATAATTATAAGATTGAAAAAGCAAAAATTGATGCAGAATTAGAGAATTTAGAGATGGAAATGCTTGAGTTTAAAGATATTAAATTAATAAAAGGAAGTAAAGAAACATTACAGAGTAAACTACGTAAAACTCAAGAAACACTAAATAAAATAGGAAGTGTTAATTTACGTTCTTTAGATGTATATGAAAAGGTTAAAAAGGAATATGAGTCAATTCAGGAAAAAGTGGATGTTTTAACTAATGAAAAAGAAGGTATTTTGAAAATTATCCATGAAATTGATATTAAAAAGAAAAAAGCATTCAAAAAGACCCTTAATGAATTAAATGAAATTTTCTCTAGGAATTTTGCACAACTTTCTGCTAAAGGAAAAGTTTCATTGGAATTAGAGAACAAAAAAGACCCTTTTGAGGGAGGAGTTAATATTAATGTGAAAACAGGTCATGGGAAGTATTTTGATGTTACATCTCTTTCAGGTGGTGAACAAACACTTGTAGCACTATCCTTAATATTCGCAATACAAGAATTAAAACCATATTGTT
This sequence comes from Candidatus Woesearchaeota archaeon, assembly GCA_964600865.1. Classification (GTDB taxonomy): domain Archaea; phylum Nanobdellota; class Nanobdellia; order Pacearchaeales; family GW2011-AR1; genus WJLC01. The sequence continues at coordinate 18,171 of CAZRJP010000006.1, forward strand.
TTTACATATTAGATGAAATAGATGCAGCATTAGATAAAAGAAACTCTGCAAGACTTGCTAGGTTATTGAATAAGTATATGAAAAAAGGACAGTATATTGTTATAACTCATAATGATGAGATTATAAGTAAGGCAACTAACTTATATGGTGTTAGTATGCATGATGGAGTTTCAAAGATTATTAGTTTGAAATTATAGAATTATTGATTTCTTTTAGAAAAATATATAAATAAGATTAATCTTACTTATTTATGAAAATAGAAAAAATAGATACAACAAAAATGAGTTCTAGGGGGCAAGTAGTAATTCCTTTAGAAATGAGAAAAGATATTAAAGAAGGAGAGAAACTTCTTGTAATTGAAAAAGAAGATGAGATTATTCTTAAAAAAACAATTCCAGAAAAATTACTTTTATCCCAAAAATCTCTTGCAAAATCATGGTTATCTAAAGAAGAGGATGAAGCATGGAAAGATTTGTAAAAGGAGATGTTATAATTATTAATTTTCCTTATTCTGACTTAAAACACCATAAAAAAAGGCCGGCATTGGTAATTAAATCGCCTAAAGGGGATGACGTGATTGCATGCCAAATAACAAGCATATTTTCTAAAGAGAATGTAAATATAATATTAAATGACAATGATTTTGAGGAGGGTGGGTTAAATAGAAAAAGTTTTATTAGATTAGATAAAATATTCTCAATTGAAAGTTCAATGATTAAATATAAAGCAGGTTCATTAAAAGAAGATAAAATAAGTAAAATTATAAAAAAAATTTGTGAATATTTGAATAAATAGTTATTTGAATAAATAGTTATTTTAAAATCATAAAATTATTGATTTCTTTTAGAAAAATAAAAAAGGGAGAAAGCAAATAAAAAAAATAAAAAAAATAAAAATAAATTAAATTAGTAGTAGCTTTCTCCGAAGTCTTCTGTTTTTTCTGGTTTTCTTCCAATTAAGACAATTAGTACAATTAAAAGTACTAAAAAGATTACAGCCAAGATTATTGTTAATACAACAACTGGACTTGCAACTGAATTATCTTCTTCAGCATTGAAAGTAAATGAATCTACTGCTTCTCCAGACATATCTAATACACTTACTGTGTATTCATCTGAACTAGGTGAAATTCCAATAGCCTTACTTGTTCCTTTTGGAACAGTAATAAAGCTTTCGCTTTCAGGCGTAACAACCTTGTAAACCTTTAATTCTTCTGTAGGGTTTACAATAAGTAAGTCATTTCCTGCCTTGAAAATCTTCTCTGGGAAGTCATTTTCAACAACAATTTGTTTTACCTTACTTATTCCAAGGTCATCATTTGAAACTTCAACTTCTAAAGTGTAGATTCCTGGCGCAGCGTCATATGGGATGTTCAGATTAATTCTACCACTTGTAGTAGTAGTTTCATCATCGTCATCGTCATCTTCAAGAGCAATTAAGTCTCCAAGATAAATAGTTCTGCTTACACCGTTTAATGCTGTAAGTTTTGCATTTACATACAGATCATCTAATTCATTGTAACCAACATTTTTTAATACAACATCTACAGGAACATTAGCTCCAGCATCTACTGTATTAGGTGTCACAATTGATAAAATCTCTGCATTGTATGAAGGTCTTTGAGCTCTTAGAGTGTATTCTTGCTCAGTCTTATAGGTATTACCCTGTTTAACACTAACAGCAAGTGATACGTCATCACTAAGTTCATCTCTAAGTTCATAAGGAACTTTTAAAGTCAATGTTTTACTATATCTATATCCTTCTTCAACATCAAAAGAACTAGTTATAGCGCTTACATCAGCTTTATTGCCTTCAATTTCAGCCTCAACAGTTACATCAGAGGTGTCAACAAGTGAGTTAAAGATAACTTTAACACTAACAGTTTCACCAGCAACAACACTTAAATCGTTATTCCCAGCTAATTCGTCGTTAACTCTAACCTCTAAGTTGTCAGTCATAGGAGCTGCAGCACTAACACATGCAACTAAAGCCATAACTAAAGCAACTGTCAAAATCGGAATCCAAAGTTTTTTTGTTTCCATTGTTTTTTGTATATATTTAATTAGCAGAAAAGTTTGTTTTCTGCTTGTGTATAAGGACTATCTTTACTTTATAAACCTTTCTTTTGTAGTCACTTTATAGTCACTATAACCTTTAACTGTTTGTAAGTTACAAATAGTTAAAATAATGTTATCTTCTAAAAATAGTACTTTTAAAGAGATTTAGCCCTTTATTTACTTTTATGTACTCTAATACTTAATATACTATCCTGAACTGGACTAGGACTCTCATTTATTATTCTTATTTTCTTATTTTTTGGTAATTTTGATAAAAGTTTTTCTAATTCTTTTTTAGGAGTTAAAATATGCTTTTTCTCTCCTTTTTGATTATATTCTATTCCAGAAAAATGGCAATGCCACTTTTTTTGAGGAAATTTTTCTTTTAATTCTTTTATTTTATAATCCCCATATCTTGCTAAAACATGTGCAAAATCAATACAGAACTTACAATTAGTATCCTTAGCTAAATTACTTATTTCTTTAATACTACCAAAAACATTCTTTTTTCCAGATATCTCGGGGTATAATTTAACATTATATTTTTTCTCTTTTATTTTTGATTGTATGTCTAAAATAGCGTTTTTAATATTATTATAGGATTCTTCCTTGTCTCTTTTACCATAGTATCCACAATGAAAAATAACTCTTTTAATATTTAACCATGAAGCAATTTTACAACATTTGAGGATTCTTTCCTTACTTCTTTTAATTTTTTCATCATCTACAGAATTAAGATTAACCCAATAATGAGCATGAATACTTAATTTAACTCCTGCCTTTTCTGCAGCATACTTTATTTTATTAGCACTTTCTTTGTCTTTAATCCAGACCTGATAAGTAAAAGGTATTTCTGCAGCTTTTATTCCATTTTCTTTATAATTTTGTAATTTATTAGGAGATTCTTTAACACCTCCTATACCAGAAGGACCAAATTCTATTGTCATACTAATAAAAAGAATTAATCATTTAAAGACTTTGTTTAAATTCTTCTTTAATTTCTCCAAGATTATTCAAAATATAAGAGTGCATTTTTTGTATCATCATTGCCTGGAATTCTTCTTTTAGTTCACCATGACATATATCTAAATTAGATTCAGGATTTATGGAACTTCCTAAAGGTAAATAACAATTCATTCCTAAGTTTTCAAGCCTTTTTTTATCTATTGTACCTTCTTTAATTGCAAGAACTTCAACATAAATTTTACATGTTTCCCCTTCTTTTCCTTTTATATGATATTTCCATGTAATATCAATATCATCTTTAATGAAAACAGTTCTAGCACACTTTTTTTGATGAGCAACATAACAACTCATATTATCACATTTATATGAAAAGAAGAATGTGAAATAAACAGCAATTAACCCAATAATTATAATTCCAATAATACTCAAAGCAATCCAATCACCCTTTTTTAACTTCATATTATGTTAAGTAGATAGTTGTATTTAAAGGTTTTGAGAATTAGAGTATTAAAAAATAAAAAAGAAATAAAGCCCTAAAAAAGGGCCTTATAAAATTATAAACTTAGTAGTTCAATATCAGTATCAGTTGTAGAAAAGTTTTTTGCTACAATTGCCTGTGTATTTGCCTTTTCTGCAGCCTTAATAGTACCTTTAGTTACTGTACCATCCATAACTACAACAGAAGGTTTCTTATTAGATCTTCTTAATGTTCTTGAGACACTCTTAGCAGATACTTTCTTTATCTCTTTAAGATTCTCATCTAAGAAGATTGCTTTTCCGCTATCTTTGTTTTTATCTGAAATCTCTTTAAGTTTTTTCTTATCTTTATCCTTTAAATCTAATTCAGGGACTTTAGAAATTTCTTTTTTATTTTTTCTTCTGTTTCCTTTATTAGATTTTCCGCTTTTTCTACCTTTTTTGGATAAATAATCTTTTAGTTTAGATTTCTTTCTAAGTTGCATTAAGACTTCTTTTCCTGCAAGCTCTTCGACTTCTTTTCCATCTGGAGCAACAGCAACAAAATCTACTTCTGCATTATCTGAAACATTCTGAACAATTAGTTTTCCGCCTCTGTCTCCATCAACAAAAAGAGTTACAGTTTTTTTCTTAGTCAGATTTTTCACTGATTCTGGAAGTTTTGTACCATTCATTGCAATAACATTTTTAACTCCATGTTTTACAAGATTAAGCACATCTGCTCTTCCTTCAACAACAACTAATTCTTCTCCAGAAATATCTCCACAAGGTAATTTTTCCTTACCATAAAGAGAAATCTCATTAATTCTTGCTGCATCTTTAATCTCATTTGATATCTCTCTTGAGTCTGTAGTTCCTTTTATTTCTCCCATTAGTTTCTTTGCTCTGTCAAGGATGTAATCTCTTTTACTTCCCCTAACATCCTCAATCTTCTCAACTTCTATTTGAGCGTCACTTGGGCCTATTCTTTCAATAGTTTCTACAGCAGCAGCAATAAGAGTTGTTTCAGACTGGTCTAAAGCAGTAGGAATTTCAATTTTTCCCATTGTTTTCTTACCTTTTCTTTCTAATTCAACTTCGATTCTCCCAATTTTTCCTTCTTTTTGGATATCTCTAAGTTCAAGGTCAGCTCCTAATAGACCCTCAGTCTGTCCAAAGATAGCACCAATAACATCTGGTTTTTCTAATGCACCTTCAGCTATAAAAGTAGCATGCACCATATACTTTATTGATACTGGACTTATTTTTGCCATATTTTTTCTCCTATTTTTAATTTTAATTTAATTGTTAGAAAAATATCTAATATACTAACTTGTAGTATACACTTCAAATTCACTAAAAGAGCCTTTTAAGGCTAAAATGAGTGTGATTTGTAATGGATAAATAATCTGTGATACCTTCCTAATATTTAGAATACTCTTATATTATTTATAAAACTTTCTAATCAATTATAATCCTGCTTTTACAAGTGATTCAATATTAACACCAAATTGATCCTGTATTTCATTATATTCATAAATATGATAGAAATGACCCATATAATGATTAAATGTTATTTTCATTTTTTCTATATTCCTAATACTCCCTTCTTCAAATTCATCTAATCCTGCAACATAAATTGGTTGGTCAATAAGAGTTAAAGTGTTTCCTTGTTCTTCATTTATATCATATGCAGCATTTTCACCAACTCTAAAAATTCTAACGATATCTTCTTTATTATTTTCGTTTTCCTTTTGTTGACAGTGTTGAATATATAATTCTCCTACCTCAAATTGATGAGCATCTGTTATTTTTTCTAGTTCTGAATGTATATAGTTTATTTGACCTATCATTTTTTATATTAAATATTTATCTTATTAAAACTCTTTAAGCCTCATCGGGTTTTGAAATAAGTTTAGAAAAAAATTATTTCTTCTTAGTTACTTTAGTACACATACCTGCAGCTACTGTTTGACCAGCATCTCTTACTGCAAATTTACTCATAAAAGCATTTTCTTTTTGTGTTTCTAGTACTAAATTACCTACAGGTTTTATTTTTACCTTTGCAGTGTCTCCATTTTTTAGGAATTCTGGATTCTCTTTAATAACTTCCCCTGTTTTAGGGTCAATCTTTTCAATAAGTTCAATAAACTGACAAGGTACTTGCGCAGTGTGAACATGGAATACCGGAGTATATCCTTTAGCTAATACAGTAGGATGATTAATAACAGTAATAGTTGCTTCAAACTCTTCTACAATTGGTACAGGTTTTGAAGCATCACAAATAACATCTCCTCTTGCAATATCTTTCTTTCCAACACCTCTAATATTAATACCAACATTATCTCCAGCTTTTGCTTCAGGAAGATTTTCATGGTGAGCTTCTATAGTCTTTACTTCACCTTCAATTCCTTCGCCAGTTCTACCTGGAAGAACTTTAACTTTCATTCCTTGTTTCATAACACCAGTTTCTATTTTTCCAACTGGAACAGTTCCAATTCCTGTAATTTCATAAACATCTTGAACAGGCATTCTCATTGATAATTCACTTGCTGATTCTGGAGCAGGGAATTTATCAAATTGGTCTTTAATTGTAGGTCCTTTATACCAAGACATATTATCTGATTTCTTAACAATATTATCTCCTTTTAATCCTGAACAAGCAATAAATGGTGTGTTCTCTGAATTAATTCCAACACCTTTTAACAACTTACTTACTTCTTCTTTAACTTTATTATACTTTTCTTCAGAATAATCTAGCATATCCATTTTATTAATTACCACACAAATATTCTTAACACCCATTGTTCTTAATAGCCATAAATGCTCTGTAGTTTGCGGTTGAACTCCAGAAGGTCCAGCAATAACTAAGAATGCTGAATCAGCTTGACTAGCTCCTGTAATCATATTTTTTACAAAGTCTCTGTGCCCAGGTGCGTCAATGATTGTGATTTGATACTTGTCAGTCATAATTTTCTTATAAGCTAAGTCAATTGTAACTCCTCTTTCTCTTTCCTCTTTAATTTTATCCATAATATAAGCAAATTCAAAACCAGCTTTTCCGTGTTTTTCAGCTTCTTCTTTAAGCTTTTTCATTTGCTGATCTTTTACTCCACCAGATTTAAACATAAGTTGTCCTACTATTGTTGATTTTCCAGCATCAACATGCCCAACAAAAACAACATTCATGTTTGGTTTTTCTTTTGCCATTTTTTGATTATTATATTTTTTCCTCTTTAGTAATCTAAATACATAAAAATGACTTTATAAAGTTTTCCATAATAAACTATTATATTCTCTTTTATCGTCGATAAAATAATAGAAATTAAATCAGATTTTGCATTTCAAAACATATTTATACTTAATTTTTGTTTAATATTTATCAAAAGATGGCAATTTCAGAAATTTTAATTCAATTAATTTTAGGAATAATTCAAGGAATCACAGAATGGCTTCCAATTAGTTCTAGTAGTTTTATTATTTTAACAATGAACAATCTTTTCAATATTACTAATATTTCTTTATTGCTTCATCAAGCATTATTTTTACATCTAGGAACTTTTTTTGCAGCATTAATTTATTTTAGAAAAGATGTTTCACATTTGATTTATTCATTTTTTCATTATAAAAATTCTAAAGTTCAAACAAAAAAAGTTCTAAGATTTTTAATAATTTCAACAATAATTTCTGGAACATTAGGATTATTAATTCTGTTTTTTCTAAAAGGATATGAATCTGAATTAACAGGAAAAACAATTAATGTTGCAATTGGTTTTTTACTTTTATTTACTGGAGCAACACAATTAAGTATTAAATCAAGAGGTTTGAGGAAATTTATTAACATTAAAAATGCTGATTCAATTATTGCAGGACTTGCTCAAGGACTTGCAGTATTGCCAGGATTATCTCGTTCAGGAATAACTCTTTCAGCATTATTATTAAAGAAATTTGATGATACAACAGCATTAAGATTATCATTTTTAATGTCCTTGCCAATAGTGTTGCTTGGAAACATTTTCTTAAACTTACCAGATATCACAACAACCTTTACCTATGCATCATTGATTGGATTAATTGCATCTTTTGTATTCGGTTTGTTAACAATCCATGGATTAATGAGGTTATCAAAGAAAATCAACTTTGGATGGTTTGTAATTGTATTTGCAATATTAATGATGCTTAGTGTTTTTGTTTAAAAAATTTTTCTTGACAAATTTTTATTAGAATAAAGAGATGGAATGATTTATTTGCAGTATTTACTGATTCTCACTAAGACCTTTTCTATCTCTTATGTTTCTTATAATCTCATCTTGAAGACTTTTTGGAACAGGTTCAAATAACTGGTCTTTTAATGAGCTAGTTCCACGACCTTCAGTTCCTGACCTTAAATCATTGCTCCAACCAATCATTTCTCCAACAGGAATTTTAGCTTCCATTTGAGCCATAGCTTCTTTTTGCTCTACATTTAACATTTGACCTCTTTTACTTGAAACAAGTTTTGTAACAGGCCCTAAGAATTTATTAGGCATCTCAATTAAATGAATCTGCAATGGTTCTAATAATCCTGCTCCACCTTTTAACATAGCTCCTCCAATAGCATCCTTGACAGCAGGATAAACCTGAGCAGGACCTCTATGGATAGCATCCTCATGAAGTTTAATATCCATAAGAGACACCTTCATTTTAGTACAAGGTTCTCTAGCTAAAGGACCTTGGTCCATAACCATCTCAAAGGCATCTAAAATCATTTCAATAACTTCATTCATATGCACTTCTCCACGAGTCTCATCTAAGAACACATTTCCATTATAAACATCTCTAACATTTCTAATTGTATCTCCATCCCATCCTAAATCAGAAAGAATGTCTGCAATACTTTTGCTCTTTTTCTTAACTCTTCCCTCAGGCAAATCTCCTTTTTGAATTGCTTCATAAATATTATCTTCTAAAGGTTCAACTTTAATAAAAAATCTATTATGTTTGTTTGGACTTCTCCCTTCAACAACAATCGATTCTCCACTAACTGTTTCTCTATAAACAATTATTGGAGAAGATGTTTTAACATCTAACCCTTTTTCAGATTTAATTCTATTTTCAATTATTTCTAAATGTAATTCGCCCATACCTGAAATCAAACTTTCACCAGTTTTTTCATTAATTTCAACTTTAATAGAAGGGTCTTCTTTTCCAATTTGTTTTAATATTTCTACTAATTTAGGTAAGTCTGCTGCTTTTTTAGCCTCAATAGATTTAGTAACAACTGGTTCAAATAAATGTTTGATTGCTTCAAATGGTTCAATTGGTTTTTTAGATACAGTTTCTCCTGCAAAAACATCTTTTAATCCAACAACTCCAACAATATTTCCTGCATTAACTTCATCCATTGTAACTCTTTGTGCACCCTTATATACAGAAACCTGTTGAACTCTTACATCTCTTTTTGCAAGATTCATATAAATATCATCTCCTTGTTTCAATGTTCCTGAAAATAATCTTCCACAAGCTACTTCTCCTGCATGTTTATCTACAACAATTTTAGTTGGAACAAATACTGGTGAGCCATCTGGATTACATTCTATTAAGTCTTTTCCTAATTTACTATCTTCATCACCATGCCATATTTTAGGTATTCTATATTCTTGAGCATCAACAGGATTAGGATGATGTTTTACAGTCATGTTTAGAATTACTTCATGTATTGGAGCTTTTTTTGCAAGTTCTTTATAATTATCACCTTTATAAGCATCAATAATATCCTTAAAAGTTATATTATTTTTCTTCATATAAGGAAAACTTAATGCCCAATTATGAAATGCTGAACCAAAAGCAACAGTTCCATCTGAAACACCTACTTTCCACTTTTCTTTATACCCTTTAGGTGCTATTTGTTCAATTAATTTATTAACATGATTAATTATCTTAACAAATCTTTTTTGCATTTCTTCAGGAGTTAATTTAACTTCTTTAATTAGCCTATCAACTTTATTAATAAATAAAACAGGTTTAACTAATTCTTTTAGTGCTTGTCTTAATACTGTTTCTGTTTGAGGCATTACTCCTTCAACAGCACATGTAAGAACAATACATCCATCAACAGCTCTCATAGCTCTTGTAACATCTCCACCAAAATCTACATGTCCTGGAGTGTCAATTAAGTTAATAAGATATTTATCTTTATCAAAATTATGAATCATACTAACACTTGCAGAATCAATTGTAATCCCTCTAGAAGATTCATCTTCATGAAAATCTAAAGCTCTTTGTTTACCTGCTGTTTCTTCAGAAAGCATTCCTGCTCCAGCAAGTAGATTATCAGAAAAAGTTGTCTTTCCATGGTCAATATGTGCAGCAATAGCTATATTTCTAATTTTTTCTTGCTCTTTCATTAACTTCCCAATATTTGCGTCTGTCATGATTAATTATCTTGATTTGATATAATTAAATTGAAAAATCGGTTTATAAAGATTGTGGAGATTTTAATCATAAAAAATAATTTTTATCGTGCTGAATCTGCCTGTGCTTCAGCTTCTTTCTTTTTTCTTATTGCTAAGCTATCTCCATTATTATCTGCAGCTAGTATTATCTCTTCTGCAAGACCTTCTGCAAGCTTTTTTTTCTTAGAGAATGCCTTATCACTAGCTCCATGGGTAATTGCCCTTAAAGTAATATTAACTCTCCTTAACGGGCTTACATCAACAGCCTGAGGATATCTAGCACCACCATACTCAACAACTGTAACTTCATCTCTTGGAGATCCTTTTTCAATAGCATTAATTAAAATTTGAACAGGATTTTTATTAGTTTTTTTCTCAATAATTTTAAATGATTCTAAAACAATCTTCATATTTTTAGTATATTTTCCAGTAGAATCTCCTTTCTCTATCTTATGTTTTTTACCTCTATGACCAGCAGTAGATAATTTGTTCATTAATCTTTCTACAATATTCACTTTTATTTTTCCTAATCTTTCAACGTTTCTACCATGGCTTTTTACCATAAGTTTTGGTTGCAAATTAATAACTTTCTTTAATCCAGGGTCTTTAATTTTAATTTCAGTAACATCATATAAATCAAATAATTTAAATTTAGGAATTTGGATTTTTTCTGTTTCTTTTTGATTAGTTGTTTCAGCCATCATCTTCTACCTTTTTCAATCTCTCCACTAACAAGCCTGTGTAAAGGTTGATCATTTACTTTAATAACTTCATATCTAATTCCAGGAATATCTCCCTTACTTCTACCCTGTTTACCACCAATTCTTTGTATCATAACTTCATCATGCTCATCAATATATTTTTGTCCATTATCTCCAGGAATAAAAACAGTTACTGTTTTACCATTCTTTGTTAATTGAACTCTTGCACATTTTCTCATAGCTGAATTTGGCTGTTTTGCCTCTCTTTCAACTTTAGCAAGAACAATCCCCTTTGCCTGGTTAGCTCCTTCTAAAGGGTCTGATTTAGCATAAAGATTCAGAGTTCTAGATTTATATTTCCTATCACTCCATCTAAATTTTTTTCTTTTTTTCTTTTTTTTCTTTGCTGTTTTTAATCCCATTTTATCTAGATAGTTATGTTTAATGAATTTGATTTATAAAACTTACTTATTTAATTTAAACAATCTTAAACTCTTTTCCAAAGAAATTTTTAATTATTTTCTGCATTTCATGAAGTCTTCTTTTATTTCTTCCTAAAAGTGCAGCCTTATTTCTATTCCCTGCAGTTAAAACAATTTCATCATCTTTAACTTGAACATCTTTAAATTCAACAGGGCTAACAATTGCCTGAATAAAATCTTTAACATGATGTTTTCCTTTTGGAAGAGGTATAACTTTTATTCTTTTCCCAGTTATTTTACTAATCTTTCTAAGATTTCTAGCATTTTTTCCAATTGCTTTTGATAAAAATCTTTTTGGAACACAAAATAAAAGTTTATTATTATAATCTAATACATTTTTTGTACTAACACCAGTTATCTTTCTAAACAAATTTAAGTGTCTCATATCTTGCATATTTATTATTCCTGATAACATCTTAAAAAAATTTAGAATAATCTGTTTATAAATCTATGTAATTATTAACAATTATTTTAATCAGTTACTTTATTGATTATCTCTTTTTTAGCAGTTTCTAAATCCTTTTTCTTCTTTTTTAAACTACCAATTATTTCTACAACTAATCCAGGAAGACCTGTTCCAACTGGAATTGGTTGATTTAATATAATATTTTCTACAACTGATGTTAATTTATCACTTGTTCCTTTTAGAGATGCATTAACAAATTGTTTTATAGGAGTTTCAAAAGTTGCTCTTGCTAATATTGAATCTTTTTGAGCAATGATTCCCATTCTGGTAACACCATTAACATTTCCAGTATTTGTCATTGAATCAGAAATTAATCTAAGATGTCTTATATCAATATTAAGTCCCTGTCCGTCGAGAGTTTTAGCAATTTCATCAATTATTAATTGTCTTGCGACTTCAATACCATATACTCTAGCTACCTCATATAAATCATTTGAAATAGTTCTATCTGGATCGACTTCATCTAATTTAATAATTTTCTTAAGATTATTTCCTAGTGTAACAACAACAAAATTTTTATCTCTTTTAACAACAAGTGTTTGTTCTACACCCTTCACACCAGAGATAATTTTATCTTTTAATTTTTCTTTAAGTTTATAAATTTCTTTAAATGAATAGGTGCTTGCATCAATAAGGATATTATTTCCTCTCTTTTTAGCAGGATAATCTGCATCTTTTAATTTATCAACGATTTTTTTAAGACCCATATGGGTTTGTTTTAATCCTTTAGAATCTATAATTATCTTAATCTTTTTATCACTAAAGTTAAGGTCAATTTCTGAAGCTATTTCTTTAAGTGTAATCTCTTTTATTTTTTCAGCAACAACTTTAGCATCTTTTTCATTATCAAATTCTTTTTTAAGGTAAATCTCCATTTTTGGAGATGATGGGTTTTTTCTAGCATCAAAAATTTCAATTAATCTAGGTAAACCTGTTGTAACCTGCATTTCTGCAACACCTGCCATATGGAATGTATTTAGAACCATCTGAGTAGAACTTTCCCCAAAACTTTGAGCAGTAATAATACCTACAGATGAAGCAGAATCAATTTCAGCACCTTTATGCAATCTTGCAATGTCTTTATTATCTCCACCATACTTAAATTCAATAATATTATTATTACTATCTCTAACTGTTCCATCATACTCTCTTCTTAAATCTTGTATAGCATTAGATAATCTTCTATATAAGTAACCAGACTTAGGTGTTCTTAGAGCAGTATCCATTAAAGAATCTCTTCCAGTCATTGATTGAAAGAAGAACTCATCTGGTCTTAATCCACCTATAAAAGGATTTCTAATAAATCCTCTTGCTGCTGGACCTAAATCTCCTTTTTCAAAAAATGAAAGTGTTCTACCATTATAACCAATATCTACTCTCTTTCCAGCTAAAGCCTGTTGACCAACTGCAAGAGCCATCTGTGTAATATTAAGAATATTTCCTCCTCCACCTGAATTAATCATATTACTTACAGGATTATT
>CAZRJP010000007.1:0-30649 GCA_964600865.1 Candidatus Woesearchaeota archaeon
ATAATTATTCAGCTTCAGAAACAGACACAATAAGTGTAAATGATGGGAATGAGGTTTGTTGGAAGTATCATGCATGGGATGGTGTTGGTCAAAGTAATATGAGTGATGAGTATTGCTTTACAGTTGAGAATACAGTTCCAACTCATTCTACACCTATTTTGAATTCAAGTTCTGGAACAAATTATACAGATGAGAATCTTACTGTTTACAATCAATCAACTAGTGATGTAGATAATGACCCAGTTAAAAATATAATAACCTGGTATAAGGATGATAGCTCAATTAGTGTGTTGAATATGCCGTTTGAAGGTGGAAGTAATACTACTTGGACAAAGGACTACTCAGGTTATGGTAATAATGGAACAGTTACAGGTGCAAATTGGGATGCAGCAGGAGGTTATGATGGTAAAGGGGCTTATGAGTTTGATACAGAAGAGTCAGACCATATATTAATTGGAGATTTGAATCCCTTGAATATAACAATTACTGCATGGGTTAACCCTTTTAGTGTTTCTGGGTCTTATAATTATATTATGAGTAATGCGAGAGATTGTTGTGGAGATTACAATGGAACAGAATTAAGGATTGTTAACGGAGCATTGAGGGCCACAATATGGAATACCTCTGCTTCTGCTCTCAATTCGGTCAAATCTATTTCAGTAGATAAGTGGACTCATGTAGCATTTACTTATGATGGGGAGAGTATGAGGGTTTATATTAATGGAACTGAGGATAATAGTAAAGAGGAATCTTCGGGTATCGGAAGAGAGGCATCTTATGACATGGCTATTGGGGGAATGGGGCATAATCCTTCCTCATATAATTTCAACGGAACAATTGATGATGTCCGAATATTCAATAGGTCATTATCTGCAGAACAAATTGCAGCATTATATAATAATGAGACAGATAAGATAGTTTCTCAAGAAACTTCTGAACAGGATACATGGGAAGCATGTATTACTCCAAATGATGGAGTACAAGATGGAGAAGAAAAATGTAGCAATAATTTAACAATATTAAATAGTGTTCCAACTGTAACATTGATTTCTCCAAGTGATGGAGAGGAAATTACTAATAGAACACCTACTTTTGTATGGGAAGGAAATGACCCTGATGGGGATTCATTAATTTATGATTTGAATTTGACTTTAGTTCCTAATAGTTTATGTACTGATTCAGATTTGAATCAATCAGCCTTATCCCAAGAGAATTATACTGTTGAAGACCCATTGAATTGTTTATATGATTATGATGATTATTATGCATGGAGTGTAAGAGCAAGTGATGATGATGGTTCAACATATGGAGAATGGTCGGAATCATGGGCAGTTAATATTAGTTCAGAGATTATTATTAGTTTGCCAACTGATTCAATAGCATTTGGAGATATAGAGAATAATGCCTCAAAGAATACTACAACAGATAATCCTGAGCCATTTACTATACAAAATGATGGAAATTGTATGATTAATACAACAATAAATGCAACACAGTTATTTGATAATGCTGCTACAGCATCAGAGTATTTTAAGTATAAAATAGATAATAAAACAGGGGAAGAAGGTAGTTTTGATTGGAGTAAATCTATAACTTCATGGCAACAAATGCCAATAGAAGATGATGAAATGGCGATTGTAGAGATGGATTGGAATGATAGTATGGATATAGCAGAAACAGATTTATATGTAAGAGTTCCTGTAGAAGAAGGAGCTGGAATTAAAACTACAAATGTTCACTTCACTTCAAGTTTAGGAGAATAAATTTTTCAAAAAAATTTAGAGTAAACCAGGATAAAAGACAAAATCAGGACTAAAACAAACAATAAAAAAATCAAACCAGAATAAAATACAAAACCAGGATAAAATATAAATAAAAAAATCAAACTAGAAGATAAAAGTAAAACAAATAAAAAAATCAAACCAGGATAAAAGACAAATATAATGAGGATGATAAAAATGAAAAAGAATATGGAAATAAAAAACAAAAAATCTTTTGCAGTTTTAGTAATAGGATGCTTAATTTTAATTTTATTTATTCAGAGTATTTTTGCATTAGGTGTTGTTCCAGGAAAAAGAACATATGGAATAGAGGATGTTGGAAAGGAATTTTCATTTACTGTTTTGAATTCTGAGGAAAAAGATATGAATGTTGAGTTTAGTGTTAATGGATATTTAAAGGATATTATTGAATTAAATAAGAAAGAGGTTCATTTTTCTTCATCAGAAAAATCAAAGACTTTTACTTATAGATTGAAAAGAACCCCTGCGATTTATATGAGGCCTGGGGAGAATGTTGGAAGGATTGTTATTAGAGAGATAGCTGAAGATGAAGAAGTAACGCCATTTAGTGCATTGCCAGGAGTTTCTACTGAGATATCTATTTTTAGATTACACCCAAACAAGTATCTTGATTCAAGAGTAGAGATATTAGAAGCAGGAGAGAATGAAGTAACTGAATTTTCAATGCCTGTTATTAATAGAGGAGAAGAGGGAATAAATAGTCTTGAAGCAGATATAAAAATATCTAAGGAAGATGTTTCAATTGATAATGTAAAAAGTGAGGAAATTTCTTTAGAAAGTTTAGAAAGAAAGGATTTATCTGCAGAATGGGTTGCAAATGTTCCAGAAGGAGTTTACAAGGCTACAATTGATTTTATTTATGATGATGAGATAGCTACTTATTATAGAAATTTTAAGGTTGGAGATGTTGAGATGAATGTTTCTGAGATTTTTGTAGAGGATTTTGAATTAGGAAGTATAGTCACATTAAATGTTCTTGTTGAAAATAGTTGGAATGAAGAATTAAAAGAAGTTTATGCTAATCTTGTTCTTTATGATAAATCTAATAAAAAAGTAGTAGATGTTAATAGTGCTCCATATGATATTCCTGCTTCAGAGAAAGAAATGGTAAAAATTTATTGGGATACTTCAGATATAAAAGAGGGTGTTTATAATGGATTTATAAAAATAATAACAAAAGAATCTGTAAGTAAACAAGGATTAAAAGTTATTATTACTTCTGATGGAATTAGTTTAGAATTAGAATCAAATGAATTTATTTTAGGAGGGAGTAAACAAGATGTTATTATTTGGGTTATTATAATTTTACTTATTGGAATAGGAATAACAATGAGATTATTAAAAAATATGTCTAAGAAGAGGAAATGATTATAATTATTGGATTGGCACAAAGTTTATAAACAAATTTTTCTTATTTAGTTTAAGTAAAATAATAAAAAGAGATGAAAGTTGAAAAGGTTGTTGTGACGTTATTGTTGATTGCTATGATATTTTCTGTAGTAACTTTAGTTGTTAGTTTAAGTACTGGAATGAATATTGGAAATGATTCAGATAAGGTACAAGTAGCAAGTGTAGGCCTAACAATTTCTGAACCTACTATTAAACAAAATAATGAGACTAATGATGGAACATAAAAAGGTTATTTTAGGATTATCTATTTTTGTAACAATTGTAGTTTTTTCAATTTTAATGCTTACTTTAAGAAATTTTGGAGTTATGACTGGACATGCTACTGCTACTGGAGAAGCAAATCTTACTATACAGACTGCAGCAAGTATATCTTTTAATATTAGTCAAGTTAATTGGGGAACTGGATATGTAAATGAAACTGAACCAAGTGCTACATTAGATACAGAAGGAGCAATGAATGGTACAGATTGGGATTCAGTTAATTCAGGTTTAGTTGTACAAAATGATGGTAATGTTAATGTTAGTTTAAATCTTACCTCCTCTAAAAATGCAGACGATTTTATTGGAGGAACTGACCCGTCTTTTAAATGGAGAGCTTCTGAAAATGAAACAGATAGTTGTCCTGGAACCTTAAGTGTTACAAGTTATACTTCAGCAACTACATCACATCAAAATCTTTGTGATAATATGGGTTATATAGATACAAAGGATACTATTGAAATTGATTTAGAAGTAGTTGTCCCACAAGATGCTTTAGGAACTAAGGGAGTTGTAATAACTGCACATGGAACAGCAGTTGCATAAAGTAGTAAATTATAAAAACTAATTTTTAATTTATATTATATGGTTAATAAAAGAGGACTCTTAATTTTTTTTGTTTTAATTATTTCTATGCAATTGGTTTCTAGTTTAGGAATTGTTCCAGCTAAAGTAGAGTTGGATTATAGGCCTGGTTATGAAAATACTTTTAATTATAGATTTTCTGGAGCATCAGATATTACTAAGGATGTTGAGGTATTTTTAGAGGGAGAGTTATCTGAGTATATGGAGGCAAATGAACATATTCTTAATCCAAGAAGAGAAAATAGTTTTGAAGTTACTTTAAAGTTACCTGAAGAAGGCCTAAAACCAGGTAAGAATATTGGATATGTTGGAGTTAGAGAAAGGATTGATGAAGAGTTAGTTGGGGGAAATGTAGGAACAGCAGTGAATATAAGAAGTGTTTTTATAGTAAATGTAGAGTATCCTGGAAAATACCTTGAATTAAGTTTTAAATCACATAATGTAAATGAAGGAGAACCAATTAATTTTGAATTAGGTGTGGTAAATAAAGGAGATAAGGATGTAGTAATGAATCCAAGAATTGAGATTTATACTAATGAAGGAGAATTAATTGAAACTTTAACACTTAGAGAAAGAGAGATAAAAAGTCAAGAACGAATAGATTTGCAAAAGCCATTAGATACTACAGGGTATACTCCTGGAAAATATTATGCTATAGCTAAGGTGGAGTATGATAATGGAAATATGATATCAGAAGTAGAAAGTGAATTTAGAATTGGCGAATTAATAGTTAATATTCTTAATTATACTGAAAGAATTAAAATTAATGGATTACAAAAATTTGAGTTAGAAGTAGAGAGTGGATGGAATAATAAAATAGAAGGGGTTTATGCAAGTGTTTCAATTTCTAATGAAACTCAGTTTATGGATGAATTTAAAACATCTCCAACTGACCTTTCTCCTTGGCAAAGCAAAGATATTTATGGTTATTTAGATACATCAATTTTTTCAAAAGGAATGTATGAAGCAGATGTAACTGTTACTTATTATGGAGATGATGAAATTAAGAGATTACATACAATACTTCCTGTAGAGTTTTATATAGAAGAAACTAATTTTATGTTAATTGCAATTATTCTTGCAATAAGTATCTTTATATTAATTCTATTAATTATAGTATTAATAATTAAAAATGGAAAGAAAAAATAAACTAATTATTTTTAATGTAATTTTAATTTTTTTAATAAGTTTAGCAACTCTTTTATTTGTTTTATTTGGAGAGAATTTATTTGTTTTACAGGAAACAGAGGTTCCTGCTGTTTTAGTTGTGAGCAATTATACTGCATGGAATATAACTCAAGATGGAGATATTTTGGATTTTGGAGTTATTAGAAAAGGAACAAATAGTGAAAAAAAGATTAGTATAGCTAATGAGTACTCTTTTCCTATTAAATTTGAGTTTAATGTTAAAGGAAATATTTCTGATTTTATAGATTCTAAAGTGGTTTATTTATCCTCAAAGGAAGATAAGGATGTTGTTTTTAGTACAAAATATGTTACTAATGAGAGTTTTGGAAAGTATTCAGGAATTGTAAGAGTAATTGTTAAAAGAGCTTTTGACCGTAGTTAATAATGAATTTCTTATTTTGGGGTAGATTTTTATACTTAAAATAACTATTTTTTTAAATGGAAAGAAAGAGGGTGATTAGAGTAACTTGCATTTTTATTTTTCTTTTTTTATTAGGTAGTATTATACTTAATTATCCTGCAAACACTTCTATAATTAGTGGAAAAGCAGTAACAGCAACAGTCTCTTTCACTATATTAGGAGATGTTAGAGTAAATGTAACTGCTCCTCAAAATATTACATATAATTTTACTAAAACCGATAGAGTGAATAATAATTATACTTTAGATTTGAATGTTACTTCTAATACAGATAGTTTAAGTTGGACTTATGATTTATATGATTTAAAACATGATGAGAATGTAAATTTATCTGTTTTATTTGAACCAAACACTACTTTTAATGCAGTAAGATGGTCTAATGAATTAACTGTTCATGGAGAGGATGATTCTGGAGATGAAGATAGTGATAGTGTTGTGTTTTTTGTATTTGTTCCTAATTCTGCACCAGAAATATTAAATTTAACTGAAGAAAATTATTTTTGTGAGGGAGATAGTGTTAGTGAATTTTTTAATACAAGTGATGTGGATGAAGATAGATTACAAGTAGATATAAATCCAGTTGGGCCTTTTTATGTAAATCCTCATTATACAAATGAAGGAGATATTATCTCAAGAATTGAATTGTATTCTGGACTTTTGGAAAAAGAAGATGTAGGGTATTATGAAAGAGTTATTTCAGCTAATGATATGTATAATGATACTTGTTGTGTTGATACAAAAGATGTTAATATGACTATTATTGGAATAAACAATGCTCCTGAAACTCCAGAAATCGGTGTTCAGACAGTTAATACAAAAGGGGAGAATAGTACTTTTTATTATGAAGTCAATGTTTCAGATGTAGAAGATGGAGATAATCGTAGTTCTGGCAACTTTAATTTTTCTTTAAATATTTCTGGAGATGAAGATTTATTTAATATATCAGATACAGGTGTAATTAATTTTACTCCTAATGATTCTCATATTGGTGTTTATAATGTTTCAATTTATATTACAGATCAGGGAATTAATGACCCTCATGAAAAGATAATGGAAGAGTGTGGCCAAACAGGAGACCCAATAACTACTGAAGAGAATTTTTCTTTAACTGTAACTGATGAAAATAGAGCACCTATTATTACAGATTATTATCCTGAGAATTTAACTTTAAATGTTAAGGGAGCAGAGGGATTGTATTTTAATATAACTAAGTATGACCCAGATGAAACTATTCCTGATACTTATTGGTATGTTGGAGGTTCCTTAAAAGAGTATGATACTGGAAATAGTACAGATGAATTTAGATATTCTTTTGGATGTGGGGTTGAAGGAAATTATGATATAATAGTTAATGTTACAGATGGGTTGTTAGGTGATTCTGTTACTTGGAATGTTGAAGTGGAGAAAGTAGCTTGTTCAACTCCGCCTCCTAAGGGGGGTGGCGGAGGTGGTGGAGGTATTAGTTGTATTGAAGATTGGGTTTGTGGTAATTGGCATGTATGTCAGAGTTTGGATTACTCTTTAGAACAGGGTTTATTTTCAGGAGAAGATTATAGGGAAGTAAAAAGCCAGTGTGAGAATTTATCATTAGATATGAATAAATGTGGTGTTCAAATAAGGGATTGTACTGATTTGAATTTTTGTAATACTACTTATAAAAAACCAGAACAATTTCAGGCATGTTATTATGTTAAAGAACCTAGTTGTTATGACGGAGTACAAAATTGTCATCATGGTTCTTGTGAATTATTGGTTGATTGTGGAGGACCTTGTGACCCATGTCCAACTTGTTCAGATGGAATACAAAATCAGGGAGAAGATGGAGTTGATTGTGGAGGACCTTGCCCTTATCCTTGCCCACCAAAAAAACCTCTTTTTAAATACATAATGATAATCCTTATATTACTAATATTAATTGTTTTAATCTTAATAAAGATAGTTAAGATATTAAGAGTAAGACAAAGATTAAATAAATATGAATAATATGGTATAAATAAGGTGTATAAAGAGGAAAAATGAGGAAAAAATATATTTTATTTTGTTTAGTATTTTTTATTGTAATATCTTTATTCTTAGTTAGAACTTTGGCTTTAAGTTCAACAAGTAACAATGGGTTTAATCTTACAATTAATGATTCTACTGAGGGAGATAATAATTATAAATATAGTGGTCGTCAGGTAGAATTTTACGCTGATTTTATTAATTCTACAACTGGTAGTGTTATATCTGATGGTAATTGTAGTGCGAGATTTAATTATACTGATTCTGGGGTTTTCACTCAATGGTATAATATGAGTTATAATAATTCTTTAAGTTTGTTTGAATACAATTCTACTTTTAATTATAAAGGTAGTCATATATTTGAGGTTAATTGTAGTAATAATTCTCAATCAATAAATATTACAGATAATTTTACCATTTCAAATACTATGCCTATCGTTTCTACAGATGAAGGAGGGATTATAGATTTTGATGGTGATGATGATGCAGATACATTACAATGTACTGAAGATACGTTATGTTCTTATAATTTTTCTGCAAATGTTACTGACCCAGATGTTAATGATGTTTTGATTTATACTTATGATGAAGCCAATACAACTCTTACAAATTTTACTTTAAATAGTTCTACTGGAATTTTAAAGATTAATATTACTCATAATGACTATACTGGAGATGGAAAAGAGGTTAGATTAGAAGCTACAGATGATGATAATACATATGATTGGGGGGATTTAATTGTAGACATAACTGCTGTTAATGATGCACCTTATTTTTTGAATTTAAATACCTCACATAATTGGTCTGAATCTGAAAATAATGTAACATTTAGTATATTGGGATATGATGAAGAAGGTGAAGCAGGAGAAACAGGTTTAGGGGGTTATCCTTTAAATTTCTCCTATAATATTACTGCGTGTGATTTTGCTGAATGGTCTTCTAAAACAGATAATGTAGATTGTGATGATTTAATTATAAATAATATTACTCAAGGAAATTACACTTTTAATATTACTTTGAATAGAACAAATGATTTGATTGGAGTGTATAATATCACATTTAATGTAAGTGATGGTAGTTTGAATAATCTTACAAATACTACTTTTGAAATAGTAAATGTTAATGATGCTCCAGAGATTGTTTGGAGTTGTAATGATACTAGGAATGGAACAGAGGATAGTTTAGTTAGTTGTTGGATAAATGCTACAGATACAGATGAAGCAAATAATTTCACTTTTTCATCATCTCATAGTTGGTTTCAATTTAATAATTCAAATGATTCTATAGTAATGCCTGTGTCAAATAATAATGCTAGTGCTTTGATTAATTTTACTCCTTCTGATTCTTCTGTTGGAAATTGGTCTATTAATATAACTGTGAGTGATTCTGATTTAGAAAATCCAGGAAATACTACAACTTCTTTTTGGTTTTATATAAGTAATGTTAATGATAGTGTTAGTTTAACAGATATAGATAATCTTAGTGCATATCAGAATAATTCTTATAGTATTTCAGTAAATGCTACAGATGAAGACTTTTTAATTAATACAGGAGATGATGATTCAATTGTTTTTAATGAATCTTTAGATTTTGCATTAACAAATCATACTTCAGGAGGGAATGTCACATGGATAAATATTATTACAGGAAGTATTACAAATGATACACAAGAGGTGTTTTTGAATTTCACTGCTGAGGAAGATTTAGCAGGAGAACATATTCTTAATTTTAGTGTTAATGATTCAAGTGATAATAAAGATAGTAAATTGTTTAATATAACGATTTTTGCAAATAATCTCCCTGTTTGGAATGTTAATAAAACATATGAATTTTATACTATAGAGGATAATGAAACTTATATTAATATATCCAGTTATGTAAATGATTCAGATGGGGATTCAATTTCTTTTTCAAATGCTTCAGCATTTCCTAATTTTAATTTAACTTCTTCTGGAGTTATTAATTTTACTCCAAGTGATATTGATATTGGATTTTATGAGGTAGAGATAACTGCAAGTGATGGAAAAACACCTCAAAGTCATTGGTTTAATTTTACTATTAATAATACAAATGATTCTCCAATAATAGAAAGTGTGAAAGTAGAGATTCCTTCAAATGGAGCAATTACTGGAGGTGTAGAGATTATGGAAGATGACCTTAGAGTATTTAATTTAACAGTAAGAGATGATGATTTGTTAATTCCTGAAGATATGCAAGAAGAGTATTATGATGAAAATCTTACTATAAATATAACAATATTAAATGTTTCTTATGTAGAATCTCCTCTTTCCTTTAATTTTAGTTTTTATTCAACTTCAAATAATCTTAGTTATTATAAGACAGGAGAGTTTACACCTAATAATTCAAATGTGGGAAATTATACAGTATTTATTAATGCTACAGATGAATCAAATAATGTTAGTAGTACTAATTTTTCATTAAATGTAACTGGAGTGAATGATGACCCTGTTTTAATGAATTTAACTAATAAGACTTCTGCAGTAAATAGAGATTTTTATTATAGAATAAATGCTACAGACCAAGAAGATGGTGATTCAACTGTTTCAGGCCATAATTTAACTTTTTCATATGACTTTCTTTCAGGAGATGATATATTTAATACAACAACATTTAATTCAACAACTGGAGAAATAAATATTACTTTTAATTCTACACATGGAGGGAAATATAGATTAAATATTAGTGTTAATGATACAGAAAATTCTATAGATTCAGATAGTTTTTGGATTTATGTTTATGATTCTCCTAATATTTCTTTTCATGAAGAAGGATATAACTTTACAGGATTAGAAGAAAATGTTTCAAGTGAATTAGTTTTTACAGTAAATCACTCTGTTGGGGATAATTTAACTTATGTTATTTTAATTGATAATATTGTATATTCTAATTCTACAAATTATACTTATGGAAATTTTAGTGTTAAGAGTAATATGAGTTATTATGGAAATGCTACAAATAGAACATGGAATTTTACTCCTAATTTTACTGATGAAACTTATGGAATGTATAAGAATATAACACTTAGAGTTTACCCTTCTAATTCTAATTTATCAAATAGAACTCTTATTAATTCTACTAGAAATTGGAACATTAATATTTCCCATACTAATCATCCTTTTACTTTTAATACAAATATTCCTAATCAATCCTCATCATATAATGATGATATAACAATTGAATTAGAAGATTATTTCTTAGATTATGATTTTTTAGATAGTTATTATAATCAATCAGTTAATTTTAGTTTAGAAACTAATGCTTCTATTTCTCATATTGAATCTTCTTTTACAAACCAAAATTTAACTCTTTCAGCTACAATTGCTACAGTTGAGGAAATTAATATTACTGGTTCAGATGCTAATTTGTCTAATGATAATCTTTCTTTAACTGATGATACGAGTAATACTTTTAGAGTAGAATTTACTGAACCAGATACTGAAACTGAGACAGTTACTACTCCAAGTAGTGGGGGCGGTGGAGGAGGAAGAGATACAGTTTTATTAAAATTAGTTTTTCCTGAAGAATTGTCTTTTTATAAGGGAGGAAGAGTGACACTTCCAATAACATTGAAAAATGGTGGAGAGGAAAGATTAACAGGGATTAATTTATATAATTCTATTTCAAAAGATGGTGTTGTTAGAGATGATTTGTTTCCAAGTTTTAATACGTCTTATTTTGATTCTTTAAGTGTTGGAGATGAGGAAAAAGTATTATTAACTATTCCAGGAGGGATAAATGAGACAGGAGTTTTTGAGTTGTTTGTAAATGCTACTGTAGATAATCCTGATTATTATGATTGGGAAAGAATTTATTTGAATATTAAAGAATTAGATGCAAATGCCACTAGAGATGAAATTCTTTTTACTGAAGAGTTTATTGCAAGTAATCCAGAATGTTTGGAGATAAAGGAAGTGGTTGAAAGAGCATGGGAGCTTTATGAAGTAGGAGATTATGAAGGAGCTATACAAAAAACAAAAGAAGCAATAACTGCTTGTGAAGAGTCAGTTGCACAGGTTAATTTACCGGATAAAAAAGAAAGCAAGATATTTACTTTACAGACTTATTTTTTAATATTTGTTTCAATGGCATTTATTTTAGGCTTATTTTATTATTTTTATAAGAGATCCAAGGCATATAACCTTGTGGTTGATGAGGGAAAAGTTTAATAAGAAAAATGGGTTTATTTTGATAATTAATTTTATTAAAAAAAGAGATGAATCATAAAGAACTTTCTAATGATGGAGAACTTAAAGGAGAATTAAAGAATTGTTTTCATACTATTAAGAAGGTAAGGAAAGAGATGAGAAAGGTTCTTGTTGGCCAGAGGTCTATTATTAATGCCTTACTTAGAGGTCTTTTATGCGATGGTCATGTATTACTTGAGGGTGTTCCTGGTGTAGGGAAGACACTTGCAATTAATGCCCTTGCTAAGGCCACAGGATGCAAGTCTAAGAGGATACAATTCACTGTAGACCTATTACCTACAGATATAACTGGAATTACATCATATGACCCTGAAACTAAGGAAACAGAGACACTTAAAGGACCGATATTTGCTAATTTTGTGCTTGCAGATGAAATTAATAGGAGTCCACCTAAGACCCAATCAGCTATGATTGAGGCAATGCAGGAAAAGCAAGTAACTATATCTAAAAAGACACATAAATTACCTAGGCCATTTTTTACTATGGCAACACAAAACCCATTAGAAACCAGTGGGGTTTATACATTACCAGTTGCACAAGTAGATAGATTTTTATTTAAGGTAAATATGACTTATCTTCCTATTGAAAAAGAAAGAGAAGTTATGGATAAAAATGTTACATTAAAAGATTTTGATGATTTTGATATTAATGCAGTAACATCTCCTGAAGAAATAGTTAGGATGCAGGATTTAATACAAAAAGTTTATTTGGATGAAAAAATTAAAGATTATATATTAAATATAGTAGATTTAACTAGAACAAAGGAATTTGAAAATGGAGAGTATTTAGAATGGGGTGGTTCTCCAAGAGCAAGTATTGGATTATTTATTGCAAGTAAGGCAGAGGCATTTATTAATGGAAGAGATTATGTTATTCCTCAAGATGTTAAGGATGTTGTTCATGATGTTTTAAGACATAGATTAATTTTAACTTATAGGGCATCTGTTGAAGATATTGATTCCGATGATATAATTGATAAAATACTTGATGTTGTTGAGGTCCCTTAATATGGCTGATGGAGATAAGAGATTAAATTTAGAAGTAGGTAAAAAGGTTTCAGAGTTTGAATCTATGATGCATAGGTTTGAGATAAAAACAATTTTATATCAATTGCTTTTTAGAGGTAAGGGATTAGAGTTTGATGGATATAGAGAATACTCTCCTTCAGAAGATGATGCATCTCGAATTGATTGGAAATCAAGTATGAGAGCTAATAAAAAACTTGTTAAAAAATATATTGAGGAAAGGGACCTGCAAATAATGTTTGTTGTTGATGTTTCTGAAAAAATGGTTTTTGGTTCTACAGATAAATTAAAATGTGAGTATGTAGCAGAAATGGTTGCCGCAATATCTCATTTAATACTTAATTCAAATGACAAGGTGGGGATTGTTTTATATAATGAGAAAGTTGTGAAATTAATTATGCCTAAATCAGGTAAAAAGAGATTTAGTTTGGTTGTAAATGAATTATCTAAAGCATCTTATTATAAGGGTGGTTCTAATATTAATTATGTTTTAAATTATTTATTAGATTATTTAAATGAAGATATATCTGCATTGTTTCTTTTTTCTGATTTTGTTAAACTTAAAAGAAATTCTATTGATGCATTAAGTGCACTTTCTAATAGGTATGAAACTATTGCAATTATGGTTAAAGACCCATTAGATAAAAAAATGCCTGAGTTTAAGGAAGAGGTTGTTTTAGAAGACTCTATTACTGGACAACAGGTTATTGTGAATCCTAGAATTATAAAAGGAGCTTATGAAAAAAATGCTTTACAACAAGAAAGAGAAGTAGAAGGAATTTTTAGAGATTCAGCAATAGATTTTTTAAAGTTATCTTCAGAAGAATCTTTTGTTCCGGGATTAGTTACATTTCTAAAGGAAAGGATTAAGAGAAAGAGGAATTTAACTTAAAATGTATTTTAGTTTTACTAAGGCACAATATCTTTATTTAACTTTATTAGTTCCACTTCTTATATTCCTTCATTTTTTTACTTTAAGAGGTTCTAAAAGAAAGGCATTGAGATTTGCGAATTTTGAGGCAGTAGAGAAAATAAGAGGAGTAGATCTTTTTTCTAGGAATATTGTAGTTCTTTTAATGAGTATAATTATATTATTACTTTTAGTATTCTCTCTTTCAGGAATGACCTTACATAGAACAATGCAAGCAAGTAGTTTTTCATTTGTCTTAGCTATTGATACTTCATTAAGTATGGAAGCGAGTGATATCTCTCCAACAAGGTTAGAAGGTTCAAAGGAGATTGCTAGCAATTTTGTTGATTCAGCTCCAGTATCTACGAAAATAGGAGTGGTTTCTTTTTCAGGTAATTCAATTATTGAAAATGATTTAACAGATGATAAGGCAGAAGTTAAGAATTCATTAAGTAATATTGAAATAAGTTCTGTTAGGGGAACAGATATTTATGAAGCAGTAATTACCTCATCTAATTTATTAAAGGGGGAAGAAGGAAAGTCAATTGTTTTAATGAGTGACGGGCAATTAAATATAGGAGAATTACAAGAGTTTATAGATTACTCTAATGACCATGATGTAATTGTAAATACAATTGCAATTGGAACAGAACAAGGAGGTTCCACTACATACGGGGTTTCTAAGGTAAATGAAGACACACTTAAGGCAATAGCATATAATACTGATGGAGAATTTTTAAGGGCTACAGATAGAGAATCATTAGAAGATTCTTTTAATGAGATTATGGATTTAAAGAAAAGAAAGGTTTCTATTAATTTAACACCATATTTTTCATTAGCATTAGTGTTTATTTTTGTTTTGTTTTATTTTTTAATTAATACTAAATATAAAATACTTCCTTAAGAAATATCATAATTTTCTTCTAATTCGATTATATATTCTTTTAATAGTATTAATATATTTATATGTTTTTTAAATGGATTTTTCATCTTTTTAACTTTTTTATTATAATCTTTTTTCCAGTTTTCAATTAATTCTTTTAGTCTTTCTTTGTCTTCTTTTTTTTCTAATTTAAAATATAACTTTTTTACAAATTTCTCTGTTTTATTTTGAATGTCTTCCTGTTCTTTAAACATCTTCATTGCCTTATTATAACTTTTAGAATCTTTTTTAGAAAGAATTTTTAGTTTTTTAGAACGGGTTTTTCCCTTTGTTTTTGTATAGGCTAAGTCAAGTATTTTGTTATCAGAAAATATCTTGGCAAGGTATTTTTCTGTTTTATTTCTAGAATGATGAAGATTTTCTTTTAATTCTTTCCAATCATCTTTAGATATTTCCTTATTTTTTATTTTAATTTCCTTTTGTTTCTCATTATTATGATTTTCAATTTTCTTTTTTGATTTAGGGAATATTTTATTTTTTTCAACAATTTCTTTTAAATTATCTAAAAGTGCATTTACTTCTTTTTGTTTAAACAATCTTTGGGCAAAATTCAATCTTAATACTTTTTTACAATAATCTGCACATCTTTTTTTGCCTTTTTCATTAAATTCATTTATTAATTCAGAGGAACTTAAATGCTCTTCTAAGTCAAATGCTGCCTTAAAAAATGATTTTGAGAGTTTATTTAGCTTAGATAATCTTTCTCTAGGATTTTTATTGGATTTTTTTAAAAGATTAATTTTTCTTAAATAAACAGCATTTCTATCTTTTTCTTGATGTTTAAGTCTTTTACTTAATTTTTTTTCAATGAATGTTAATAGTATTATAAAAATAGCTGAAATAGCAATTATTAGTATAATTTGTAATATAGTCATTTTTACCTCTTTTATAAAATATAAGTTATAGTATCTATAAAAACCTTATTAAATTGGCTTTTTTATTGATTTATACGGATTAAAATGGATAAAATAAGGGTTAAGTTGCATGCAAATTCATCTAAGGAAGAAATAGAGGAAAAAGAAAATGATGTTATGCCATTATATGAAATTTGGATTAAAGAAAAACCAGTGGACAATAAGGCCAATAAAAGATTAATAAAACTTTTAAAGAATTATTTTAAGAAAGATATAAAAATTGTTTCAGGTTTTAAATCTAGAAATAAAATTATAAAAATTGGTGATTAAATGAAATATGAGTTTGCTCCAGATATTCAAAAAATAGCTGATGAGGTTATGCAGTTAGTCTTTCCATATCTTAATTCTAATAGGGTTAAGTGTTATAGGAGTTATGGGACTTCTTCAAAAAGAACTATTGCAAGATGTCATGCTTTAGGGAAGTTAATGCAAAAGGCATTGGGGGTTCAAGCATTTTATCCTATTGAATTTTTGTCTGAAAGATTTGATAAATTAAATGAGAAAGATAAAATAAGAACAATTATACATGAATTAATGCATATTCCTAAATGTTTTGGAGGGGGATTTAGACACCATAATTTTGTTTGTAAAAAAAATGTTAAAAAATATTATAAGCAGTATCTTTTTAAGAAAAAAGATAAACAAACTATGTTTAAAGATATCTAAACCTCTTTAAAATAAACTCCTCGTCGGGGACTAGAAAGTTTTAAAAACAATATGCCCATTTATAGAGTATAAATAAAAAGGAGGTAGATTAAATGGGAAAAATAATTGTTAAAGACGTTGTTACAAGAAAGCCAGGTCATCTTTATTATGTAGATGGAAAAGGAAATGTTTGTGAGGCAAAGATGGCTAGAGGTGGTAAAAAGAAAAAGAAGAAAAAGAAGAAACGTAAGAAAAAGAGATAATACCACTTTGTTTTTTTTATTTTTATTTTATTGTTAATTTTTATTTTTAACTTACAGTCAAAGAAGTCCATATCCTGAATTTCGTTAGAAATTAGGTAATGGTAGTTCACGAGATTAATTTTATATAGTACTTTTATGTTTTTATTTTATGGCAATAATTTTAGGTATTGAATCAACTGCACATACTTTTGGTATTGGAATTGTTAAAGATGGGAAAGTAATTGCAAATAAGAGAGAGATGTATACTACTGAATCTGGAGGGATAATTCCTATGGAATCTGCAAAACATCATTGCAATAAAAAGCATGAGGTTTATTTTGAAGCATTAGATGAAGCAGGTTTAAAGGAGAAGGAGATAGATGCTATTTCATTTTCTCAGGGTCCTGGATTAGCTCCTTGTTTAATTGAAGGAATGAAGTTTGCTAGAGAATTATCTGAAAAGCTAAAAAAGCCAATTGTTCCAGTTAATCATTGTATATGTCATCTTGAAATAGGTCAGCTTACTGGTGCAAAAGATCCTGTAATGTTATATGTTTCTGGAGCGAATACACAGGTTATAGCTTATGCTTCTAAAAAGTATAGGGTTTTTGGAGAGACATTAGATTTAGGTGTAGGAAATTTTATTGATACTGTTGCAAGGTTTGCAGGCATTGGATTTCCTGGTGGACCTGTTATTGAAAAACTTGCAAGGAAAAGTTCTGAAAAGAATTATATTGAGTTGCCTTATGTTGTGAAAGGGATGGATATTGCTTTAGCAGGGATACAAACTAAACTTAAAAGATTTATAGAATCTGAAGAGCATAGTCTTAATGATTTAGCTTATTCTTTACAAGAAACAGTATTTGCAATGTTAGTTGAAACTGCTGAACGTGCTTTGGCTCATACAGGAAAAAAAGAATTATTATTAGGTGGAGGAGTTGCATGTAATTCAAGATTACAAGAAATGTGTAAAATAATGTGTAAGGAAAGGGGAGCAAAATTTTTCTGTCCTGAGAGACCATTATTAGTAGATAATGGGGCGATGATAGCATATCTTGGGGAGATTATGTTTAATAAAGGAATAAAAATATCTCATACTGATAAAAATATCAAAGAGAAAATAGATATAAAACCAAAACAGAGAACAGATGATGTAGAAGTTAATTGGAAGAATTAACCAAATATATTTTTATTTTTTGAAAAGATTATTTGAAAGATACATTTATTTTAAGTTCTAGTTTTGTCTAATCTTTTTTGAAAAGATTATTTATCAGCTTTTTGGCTGAAACCAGAAAGGTTTTAAGTTCAGATATCTTTTTCATTTTGCCACCTCGTTTTTTAGTTAAAATAAGGTGGCTTTCTTATTTTATAATGGTTTCACCAAAGCCCATTATAAAAAGGTTTATAAATTGATTTTTTTATCTTATTCTATCCGATGAACAATTAGTGAGGATATCTAGTTGTTCTTA
This sequence comes from Candidatus Woesearchaeota archaeon, assembly GCA_964600865.1. Lineage (GTDB taxonomy): Archaea > Nanobdellota > Nanobdellia > Pacearchaeales > GW2011-AR1 > WJLC01. The sequence goes on from CAZRJP010000007.1 coordinate 18,039, forward strand.
ATTAAATTAAAACAAATAGGAAATGAAAATATACAATATTGTTGAAGCAGCGAGAAAGTCTGGGAAAGTTGAGAAAGGAACTAATGAAGTTACAAAGGCAATTGAGAGAGGAACAGCAAAGTTAGTTGTTTACTCAAAAGATGTTGAACCTAAAGAGATTGTAGCTCATTTACCAATGCTTTGTAAAGAAAAAGGTATTCCTTGTGAAAAGGCTGATTCTAAGAAGAAATTAGGAGTATCAGTAGGAATTCCAGTATCTTGTTCTTCTGTGGCTATTATTGAGGCAGGAGATGCTGATAAAGAAGTAGCTGCTTTAAGTAAAAAATAATTTTAATTAAATAATTTTATTAAATTATGGCAAAATCACAAAGAAATAAAAATAAGAGAAAGCAAGGTTCTAAAGGTTCAAATAAAATAATTGGAGAAGCAGTTCCAGCAGTTGTTCAGGAATTAGTAGGAAGAACTGGATTTAGAGGAGAGATTACTCAGGTTAAATGCTTAGTTAAAGAAGGAAGGGATAAGGGAAGAACTATGAGAAGAAATGTTAAGGGACCTATTAGAGTAGGAGACATTTTAATACTTAGAGAGACAGAAATTGAAGCAAGAAGAATTAGAAGTAAGGTTTCAAAAGGAGCGTATAGTTAAAATATGAAAGTGGAGAGAAATTTCAAATGACTAAGAAAAAATGTGGTTATTGTGATGAGATGTATGATCATTTTAAAGGATTAACTTTAGTTAAAAATGATGGTACTGTTGTTAATTTATGTTCATCTAAATGTGAAAAGAATAGAAGGATGGGTAGGAGAAAAGTAAAGTGGATTTCTAAAAATAAATCTAAAAGTAAAACTAAGAAAAAAGATAATTCTAAAGAAAAGGATAAAGAATCAAAATCTAAAAGTAAAACTAAGGAAAAAAATAGTTCTAAGGAAAAAGATAAAACTTCTAAAAAATCTAAGAAGAGTTCTAAAGGTTCTAAGAAAAAGAAATCTAAAAAAAGTAAAAAGAAGTCAAAGAAGAAAGAGAAATCAAAATCTAAAAAGTAAAAATAAATTAACAGTAATTTTCAGTATTATTTTCTTCCCAATTTTCTGGTGTAGAAATGCTCTTTTCAGATATCTTACTCATGTCTTTCACTTTTCCATCTACACATGTTATCTCATAACTATTGCAATTTTTTTAGTATTAATATTATTTTTGTATAAATTTATTGTAAAAAACCAAAAAATAAGAAAAAATAGAATTTGGTATTTTTAGGGTTAGAAAAGGCCAAATTTAAGGGGCAACCTTTAAAAACCTTTTTTCATTTATAATTATAGGAATTGTAAAATTTCTTAAGCAGTTAAAAATCAATTTGTAATTGTGTAAAAAATGGCTAAGAAAAAAACTAAAAAAAAGAAAAAAAGAGGAAAAAAATCTTCTAGTGGAGATTATTCTGCAGAATCAATTAGGGTTTTAGAAGGTCTTGAAGGAGTAAGAAAAAGACCCGCGATGTATATAGGTTCTACAGGCAAAGAGGGTCTCCATCATATGGTTTATGAGGTTTTAGATAATTCTGTTGATGAGGCAATGGCAGGTCATTGTGATGTTATTGAAATTACAATAAATAAGGATGGTTCTGTTACTATAGAAGATAATGGGAGAGGAATACCTGTTGAAAAACATCCAAAATTAAAATTGCCTGCAGTTCAAATAGCTTTGACTAAATTACATGCTGGAGGAAAATTTGATAAAAAGTCCTATGCTATTTCAGGAGGATTGCATGGTGTTGGTGTTAGTTGTGTTAATGCTTTATCTAGAAAGTTAATTGTAGAAATAAGAAAAAATGGTAAAATTTACAGCCAAGAATATAAAAGAGGGAAACCAAAACATAAACTAAAAAAAATTGGGAAATGCAGTAAAAGCAAAAGTGGAACTAAAATAACTTTTTGGCCAGATGACGAAATCTTTTCTACATTAAAGGTTGATTATAAAGTTTTAGAAACAAGATTAAATGAAATCGCTTTTTTGAATGCTGGACTTAAAATAAAATTAAATGATTTGAATAAAAACAAAAAAGAAGAGTTTTATGCTGCAGGAGGATTAAAAGAATTTGTTAAATGGATTAATAAAACTAAAGATACTCTTCATTCTAAACCAATTTATTTTGAGAGAAAAATTAAAGGGGTTGTTTTAGAAGTTGCTATACAATATAATAATAGTTATCAGAAAAATATTTTTGGATTTGTTAATACAATAAATACTGTTGAAGGTGGAACACATGTTTCTGGATTTAAGGCAGCTTTGACTAGGGTTGCAAATGATTATGTTAAGAGTAAAAAATTAATAAAAAAAGGGAGTTTAAGAGGGAGTGATATAAGAGAAGGAATTACTAGTGTTGTGAGTGTTAAACTTAAGGATCCTCAGTTTGAAGGTCAGACAAAAACTAAATTAGGAAATAGTGAAGTTAGAGGAATTGTTAGAAGTGCTGTAAGAGCAGCTCTTTCAGAATTCTTTGAAGAGAATCCTTCTACTGCAAAGAAAATTGTGTCTAAGGCAGTTGATTCTTCTAAGGCAAGAATAGCAGCGAAAAAAGCTAAGGATTTAGTTAGAAGAAAAAATGCATTTAGTGTAGGAGGCCTACCTGGAAAATTGGCAGATTGTTCTAGAAAAAAATCAAAAGAAACTGAATTATATATAGTGGAAGGAAATTCTGCAGGAGGTTGTTTTTCTGGAGATACAAAAGTAGCTTTATTAGATGGAAGAAATGTTTCATTTAAGGATTTAGTAGAAGAATACAAGGAAGGCAAGAAGAATTTTTGTTATACAATAAAAGAAGATGGTTCTGTTGGAGTTGGGGAAATAAGAGAACCTAGAAGAACAAAGCAAAATACAGAGGTTATCAAAATTATTTTAGATAATAACAAGAAAATCGTATGTACACCTGACCATAAATTTATGCTAAGAGATGGTTCTTATAAAGAGGCCAAGGATCTGGCAAAAAAAGATTCTTTAATGCCTTTTCATAAGAGAGTATCTAAGATTGGTGGGAATATTACAATAGATGGTTATGAAATGATATGGGACCAAAATAAGACGTGGATTTTTACACATTTACTTGCTGACGAATATAATCTTAATAGGGGAGTTTATTCTATTGGACAAGGAGAACATAAGCACCATATTGATTTCAATAAGAGAAACAACAATCCTACAAATATTATTCGATTAAATAAGAAAGGACATTTAATTTTACATACAGAACATTTAGAAAAAACCATTCATAGGAAGGATATAAAAGAAAAAGCTAAAAAAGCACATAAAACTAAAGAATATAGGAAAAAAATGAGTGATTGGGCAAATCAACCTTCAGTCAATAAGATGCTTTCAAAAAGAGCAAAAAAACAATGGGAGAATAAAGAGTATAAGTCTTATATGGCTAGGAAATTTAAAGAGTTTTTAGAAAATAATGAGGATTATAAAAAAGAAAATAAAGAAAGACTTTTTAAGGAACAACAGAAATATTGGAATGATTTAGAAAATAGAAAAAAGGCTTCAGAAAGAGTTAAGAAATTCTTTAAGGATAATCCTAGCATGAAAGACCATCTTTCTGAGTTGGCAAAGGAACAGTGGAAAGATGAAGATTTAATTATATGGAGAAGAGAAAAAACAAAAGAACAATGGGCTCCTGAATTTAGAGAAAAAAGAAAAAAATCTTATAATAGAACATATTACAAAAAAACAATAAGTTTAATGAAAAACATTCTTGAGCAAATAGGCAATTTAAAGAGATTTGATGAAATAAGAATAATGAATAAAGATAGTTCTGTTTTGAGTATGAATGCTTTCTGCAAGAGATTTTTTAATGGAAATAAGAATAAAATGATTGAGGTTGTTGAAAATTATAATCATAAGATAAAAAAGATTGAGCGGTTAAATAAAAAAATAGATGTTTATGATATGGAAGTTCCTGAAACCCATAATTTCGCATTATCCTCTGGAGTATTTGTTCATAATAGTGCAAAGCAAGCACGTAATAAAGAGATTCAAGCAATTTTACCATTAAGAGGTAAGATACTTAATGTTGAAAAATCTAATCCGTCTAAGGCATTATCTAATACAGAGATTGCTAATTTAATAACAGCTATTGGGACTGGAATGGGGGAGCAATTTAATATGAAAAAATTAAGATATAATAGAATTGTTTTAATGGCTGATGCAGATGTTGATGGAGAACATATTACTACATTATTACTTACGTTTTTTTATAGATTTATGCCAGAATTAATTAAAAATGGGAAATTGTTTATTGCAATGCCACCATTATATAGAGTTAGAAAAGGAAAAAAAGACAAGTATGTTTATACTCAAGAAGAATTAAATAAATTAACAAAAAAATCAGATTCTCTTAATGTTACCCGATTTAAAGGTTTAGGTGAAATGAGCTCTAAACAACTTTGGAAGACAACTATGAATCCTAAGACTAGAAAAATAAAAAAGGTTTATATTGAAGACGCATTAGAAGCAGACCATGTCTTTTCAATGCTTATGGGAAAAGATGTTGGAGCTAGAAAGAAATTTATACAGGAAAATGCAAAGGAGGCAGATTTAGATGTTTAATGTAAATGAAGTAAAATATAATAAATCAGAAAAAATGGATGAATCTATGTTAGGATTAATAGCAAATGGCTCTGGAGTAGAATTAGATATTAGGGAGGGATATTGTCCTTTCACAAATACTTGTAGGATTAGTAATGAATTATGTTCAACAGAGGATTATGAGGAATGTAATTTTTATAGTGCTAGATTATATGAGGTATTAAATACTTGGAGAAGGAATATAAAAGATGAAATGGAGATGGAAAAATTAATAGGAGCATAAGAGATAAATAAAACTTTTTGAAAGTTTTAGATTAAATCAATAAAAATAAAATGGCTAAAAAACCAAAAATAAAAACACCAAAATGGATACTTGAAGGGTATGACTCTGAAGAGGAATATAATAAAGATAAAGGAATTGAGAATAAAAAGGAAAAAGGAAAAACATTCAAAATTAGAGAATGTCCTAAATGTAATAGTGATAATGTAAAGTTGGTTGTAGGGGATTCTAGTAAGGGTCCTAGAAAATGGGAATGTAATGAATGTGGATGGAAAGGCGTGGAGATAATTAAGAAAGAATTAACTGAAGATGAATTAATGAAATATATGGATGAAAAAGGAGAGGAAGTAGCATAAAACATAAATAAAATGGCAAAGAAAAAGAAGAAAAAGAAGAAAAAGAAAAAACGTAAGAAAAAATCTAAAAAGAAAAAGAAGAAATCAAAAATGAAAAAAAATGCAAAGAAGAAAATAAAGAAATTTGATGATGATAAGAATATTGTAAATTCAGAGGTATCTTCTGAGATGAAAAAATCTTATTTGGATTATGCAATGAGTGTTATTGTTTCTAGAGCAATTCCTTCTGTAGAAGATGGGTTAAAACCTGTTCAGAGAAGAATTCTTTATTCTATGTATAAAATGGGGCTAAAGCCAAATACTGTTACTAAAAAATCAGCAAGAATTGTTGGAGATGTTATAGGTAAATATCATCCTCATGGTGACCAGGCTGTTTATAATACAATGGTTAGGCTTGCTCAGAATTTTTCAATGAGATATCCATTAGTTTTTGGACAAGGTAATTTTGGTTCAGTTGATGGAGATGATCCTGCAGCTATGAGATATACAGAAGCAAAGTTGGAGCATATTTCTTCTAAATTATTAGAGGATATAAATAAAGATACTGTTGAATTTGTTGATAATTATGATGGTTCTCTTCAAGAGCCAGTATTACTTCCTGCAAAGCTTCCTAATTTATTATTGAATGGTGCAACAGGAATTGCAGTAGGTATGTCTACTAATATCCCTCCTCATAATCTTACTGAATTATGTGAGGCTATTATTGCTTATATAGATAATCCAGATATATCATTAGATGAATTAACTGAGATTGTTACTGGACCAGATTTCCCTACTGGAGGAACTGTTTCTGGAGATATGAAAAAGCTGTATAAAACAGGTAAGGGGAAAATGGTTATGAGAGGAAAAGTAAAAGTAGAAAAAATGAAAAGAAGGAAAGCAATTGTTATTACTGAAATTCCTTATATGGTAAATAAGGCATCTTTAGTGAAAAAGATAGCATCTCTTGCAAGAGATAAAAAACTTAAAGATATATCAGATTTAAGAGATGAAAGTTCTAAGGGTGAAACAAGAATTATAATTGAATTAAAACAAAGTTCAAATCCTAAGTTTGTAATTAATAGACTTTACAAATATACTAGATTACAGGATAATTTTAATGCATTAGTATTAGCATTGGTTAAAGGACAACCAAAAAAATTAGGATTAAAAGAAATTCTGAAACAATATGTTGAACATAGAAAATTAATGATTACTAAGAGAAGCCAGTATCTTTTAGATAAGGCTGAAGATAGGTTAGAGATTGTAGATGGTTTACTTACTGCATTAAAGAAAATAGATGCTGTTGTTTCTTTAATTAAAAATGCTAAATCTACTGAACATGCTTTAAACTCTTTGAAAAAGAAATTTAAGTTATCTAAAAGACAAGCAAAAGCTGTTTTAGATACTAAATTGCAGCAATTGATTTCTCTTGAAAGAGATAAATTAAACAAAGAACAAAAAGAATTGAAAAAGAAAATTAAAAGATTGAAAAAGATTTTAGGAAATGTTAAAGAGATATTGAAGATTATTGTTAAGGAAATTAATGAGATAAAAGAAAAATATGGTGACGAAAGAAAGACAAAAGTTTTAAAGAATATTAAGACACTTAAGGAAAAAGATTTGATTAAGAAGAAGAATGTTGTTGTTACAATTACTGAAAAAGGTTATTGCAAGAGAATTAATGTTAAAAAATATAAGGAACAGAGAAGAGGAGGAAAAGGTGTTATTGGAAGTGAATTAACAAAAGGAGATTTTGTTAAAGAAATTATTACTTGTTCAACCCATGACTATTTGATGTTCTTTACTTCTAGGGGAAGAGTGTTATGGTTAAAAGCATATGATATACCTGCCTCTAAAAGATATAGTAAAGGTAAGGCAATAGTTAATATGTTAAATTTAAGAAATGAACATGTAACAAGTGTTATTTCTGTTAAAAATTTTGATGATTATTTGATTATGGCTACTAGAAAAGGAAAAGTTAAGAGAATATCATTAAAGTATTTTTCAAGACCAAGGTCTAGTGGAATTAAAGCAGTAAAACTTCCAAATGCTCTTGGAGGAGGAAGTTCAGATGAGCTTATTGGAGTTAAGGTTGTTAAAGAAGACCAACAAATTTCTTTAGCAACAAAAAAAGGTAAGGCAATAAGATTCAATGTTAAAAATGTAAGGCCTATGAGAAGAGCTAGTTATGGTGTTACTGGAATTAAATTAGGAAAGGATGATGAAGTTGTAAGTTTAGAAGTTTTAGATAGTAAATCAATTATGACAATTACTGAAAATGGTTATGGTAAAAGAACTGCAGTAAAGGATTATAGAAAAACTGCAAGAGCAGGAAAAGGAGTTATTAATTTAAAGGTAACTAAGAAAACAGGAGATGTTGTTAATACCTTAGCTGTAGAAAAAGATGATAGTATTATTATCACAACTGCCAAAGGAATGGTAATAAGAACCACATTAAAGAACATAAGAGTTATGGGAAGAGCTACTCAAGGAGTAAAGGTTGTTAAACTAAAGGAGAAGGATAGAGTTACAGATATTGTAAAGGTAGATAATGAAGAGGATTCTAAGAAATTAAAGGAGTAATTAATCTTTTATATATTTAGAGATAGTTGGATATTTATCTTTGTATAATTTATTTTCTTGCTTTATGTTTGTTTTTTCTTTTTCTCGATTTGATTTAGCTTGTTTTTTATGATATTTTTTACATTCTTTTTGATATGAACACCATTTACATAAAATACTTTTTTTAGGAGGGAATTTTTTAGTGGATTCTATTTTTTTTATTTTATCAAGTGTTTGGTTTTTTAATTGTTTTAATTCTTCGTTTGTTTTTTTAATTGTTATTTTTTTATTATGTGCAAGATAATGCCAATTTAATGTTACTTTTTTATCATAGCCTCTTTTTTCTTTTATTGCCATGGCATATAATGCTAATTGTCTATCATTGTTTATTTTTTCCTTGCTTGGCAGAGTATTTGCAGTCTTATAATCATGTATTTCTATATGCCCTGTTTCTGGATTTTTAGCAAGGCGGTCTATGAATCCAATTATTTTATATTTTCCATCCTTATCTAATTCTAAAAATATTTTCTTTTCTATTTCTTCTGTCCCATCTTCAAATGGGTGATTTGTTTTATAGTAATTTGCAATAAATTCTACTCCTTTATTATAATAATCCTTTTTGTTTAAGTGGTCTTTTACAATAACAATTTCTTCACTAAAGTCCTTTCGCCATGTCTTAGTATAATGCATTATTGCATCATCTAAGGTAGGTGTTTCCCCTTTTTGTTTTTGATTATAAATCCATTCAAGTGTTTCATGAACAGCACTTCCTAAATGTGTTTCAATGGTCTTTTCTATTTCAGGAATTATCTTATCAATGTATCTAAATTTAAACTTTAATGGGCATTGTTCAAAAGTGCTAATCCTTGAATGAGAATAGATTTTACTTTTACCATTATAATTTCTTTTATAATCTTTTTTTTCACTCTTTTTTTCACTCATAACTAATAGGAATTGAGGAGTATTATATAAATTTTATTGAGAACTAGTGGGTTAATTGTTAATGCTAAGAAAAATAATAAAAGGGATAAGAGGCATAAAAATTTAAGTTATTTCTATTTGAATAAATTTTATTAATGCAATTGCTGATTATTCAAGAATTTCAATTCAATAACCTAAAATTGTTATTAATTAATACTTTACTCAATTTCAAATTATTTCACCATAGCCAATCAATCTCCAATGGCCATGAATATTTCTAGCTATCCCAACATTATCCCCTTTTAATGCAACAATAGGTATTTTTAATAGAAGTTCAATTGTATTTGTTTTTTTATTTATTTTTTCAACCTCTCCTACAGTTGTAGTAGTATTAACACTTAACATTAAGTTTTCTTTTGTCTTTAATTTTTTAACTGGTTCGTGTTCATTTGTTCCCATTACTTTTTCAAATAAATTTTCTTTTATTTTTATTCTATAGGTTATTTCAGGAAGAACTCCTTTTTTTGAAACAAGATTTCCTATTAAAGAGTCTGTTTTTGTTAGTATTGGGTCAAGATTTGTTTCAATAGATATGCTTGCTCCAGGTTTAACTTCCTTTACAGATTCTTTTCCTTTTCTTAAAGATAAGATTTTTGTTGTTAATGGTTTATATGTTTCTTTATTATGTTTTTTGATTTTTAATCCTGGTTTAATTTCAATTTCATCTCCTACTTTTAGAGAACCTTTTTTCAATATTCCTCCTAAGACTCCTCCATTAAGTTTCTTTATTTTTGTTCCTGGCCTATTTATATCAAAACTTCTTGCTATAAGAAATATAGGGTCTGCTTTTTCATTTCTTTTAGGAATTTTAATCTCTGTTAATTTTTTTAATATTTTTTCTATGTTAATTCCTTGTTGTGCAGAAGTTGGAATAATAGGAGAATTTTCTGCTATAGTGCCTTTTACAAATTTTTTAATTTCTTTATAATTTTCTAATGCCTGTTTTTTTGAAACAACATCAATTTTATTTTGAATTATAATAATATTTTTTATTTTCTTTGCTTGTAGTGCTGAAAAGTGTTCCATTGTTTGAGGTTTAATTCCTTCATTTGCTGCTATAACTAAAATAGCAGCATCAATAACTGCTGCACCAGATAACATTGTAGCCATAAGCATTTCATGTCCAGGAGCATCAATAAAACTAATATGTCTTACTTTTTTTCCTTTATTTTTAATATTATATTTTTTCCCTTTTTTGCAAATTGTTGTATCTGCATAACCTAATTTGATTGTAATTCCTCTTTTGAGCTCTTCTGAATGAGTATCTGTAAATTTTCCAGTTAATCTACTTAGTAATGTTGTTTTCCCATGGTCAATATGTCCAACAACACCTACATTCAATTCTTCAACATTATTTTCTTTATCCATACAATTTCAAGAATAAGTTGGTTAAAAAAGCTTATGATTATTAATTTTAGTAAAAGGTTTCTTCTAAAGTTGATTGTATTTTGTTTTCATCTAAACTATCTATTATTTTTATCATTTTTGCACCCAAGTTATTTGCTTTTTTTACAACTCTTTTTGGTTCCACTTTTTCTAGAAATACTGCAGGGATATTTTTATTATGACACTCTTGTGAACTACCATTACCTAATTTCTAACGAAATTCAGGAAATGGCTTCTTGCGAGTCCTTACAACTCCTAATTGGAGAAACTCTCGTTTTATGTTCGGCTGTATGTCGCAACAAATCCTTAACAGATTGCTCGTCCACAGAGCGTTCTTGTGATAGGAAACGCTTCATTATATTGACAGCAGAGTTCTTATCTCTATCTATCTCATTTCCACAATCACATTTTATAGTTCTTTCATATAACTTCCTGTCTTCTTTCTTACCACATACACAACATTCTTTGGTAGTATTTACTTCGCTGATTTCTATTACCTTCTTACCTACTTTTTCAGCTTTGTAGGTTAGAAATCTAACAATTCTTCTCATATAACCAGTGTTGTGTGTGGAATAGTGTAGTCTCTTTTGCCACTTATTCTTACTATTCATCCTCCTTACATTTATCTTACCTACGATGATAGTATTAGATTTAGTATTGTTAATAATCTTCTTACTCTGTTTATGTTGAAAGTCTTTAGTTTGATTTGAACACTTTCTTTTCATCTTTCTTAGTATCAGGTTTCTTTTCTTCTTTTTCAGCTTCTTCTTTATCATCGGAATTCTCTTTTGGTTTTTCCTTAGATTCATCTTCCTTATTTTCTGTTTCTTTCTTTTCTTCTTTTTCAGCTTCTTTTTCTTTATCAGACATATTTTCTATTTCATCTCTTTCTTTATTTGTTTTATACACATTAGCTTTTAGTTTAAATTTTTGAGAACCAAATCCTCCTTGGATATGAATAATTTTTATTGAATTTTTTTCTACAGAATACTTTTTTGAAAGTTCTTCTGCAACGTCCTTGTTTTTTGGTGCAGTAGGAGATTCAATTGTTCCAGTAATTTCTTTTCTATCAAATAAAGGATTTTGTTTTTCTTTTTTTATGTTTATTTTCATTTTATTATCTTGTTTTAAGTGCAAAGTTCCCTTTTTTCTTTAAATCTACTTTTTTTGCTATTTCAGATTTTTCAGGATTTATTACAACTATTCTCCCTTTAAAATTTTCTTTTATTTCTTTAGAATCACATTTAGGGCATTTTTCTGATCCTCTAAATATAGTCTTACATATTTTGCATGCCTTGTCTTTTTTTGTCATTTTTATTTTTTAGATTTTGATTTTTTTTCTTGAGCTTTTTTGATTTTCTTCTCTTCTTTTTTCTTTTTTATTCTATCTTCTTTTATCCATTCTTTTTTACCTAATCCTGGTTGTCTCATTGTTAATCCTATTTTAGGGTTATTACCCTTGTGACTTATAGCAACTATTCTCGCTATACATTCATCTCCTATTTTTAAACTTCTTTTTGAACTCTTTCCACTTAAGGAATTTGATTTACTAAAGCTTACATAATCATCCATTGTTTGGCTTATATGGATCATTCCTTTCATATCTCCCATATTAATGAATGCACCAAAACTTGTAATTTCAGTTATAATCCCATGAATAATTTCCTGAAGTTCTGGTTTCCATACTAATAATTTAAATTTTGATTTGTAATATGCTGCTCCGTCTCCTGGAATAATTACTCCTTCTCCTATATCCATAACATCCACAACTGAGATAACATTTCCAAGTTCTTTATCATAATATTCAGAATAAGTTTCTTTTAATTGTTCTTGAACTGCTTCTGATGTTGGTTTTCCAAATAGTTTTGGAGCCACTCTAACGTAATCCTCAACTTCTGTTATAGAGAACATAAAGAATAAAATAAAAGTTGGTTTAAAAAGGTTATCTTTCCACAGGATTAATTTTTAATATCTTTTTAAGAGAATTTTGATCAAATTATGTCTTTATTTTGCTTTTTTCTCTTTTTAAATTCCTTGGGTCTTTTTTTATGATTTGGTTTTTTCCGATAAGCATGGTGGGTATCACTGACATGATATTGGTGTTCTATTTGATTTTTAATTTTAGTAAAACACTTTTTTGTAGATTCAATTGATTTCCATGATTGATCGTCTGCTTCAAAATTCCTAGTTTTAATTTTAATTTCTAAATGAATACTTGTTTTCTTATTATTTCCTTCATTAGAATATGTTTGAACAAAAAATTTCATTTTAGAAGGTTCTTCTAGAAATTGAGTGAATCTTTTTGTTTCTTTTTTTATTATTTCTTTTATTTTATCTTGTTCTTTTTCTGTTAGCCTATCAAGCCCTTTAATTTCCTTTTTCATTATTAAATTAAATGAGGTTATTTATTTAAAATTAATCCTTTAATTAAGGTATGTGCTAGACCAGGACATATGTCCTAGGCAAAACCAAAAATTAGTTCTGAGATG
>CAZRJP010000008.1:0-26601 GCA_964600865.1 Candidatus Woesearchaeota archaeon
TGAAGCAAGAAGCCATTTCCTGAATTTCGTTAGAAATTAGGTAATGGTAGTTCACTACAAGAGTAGGAAAAATTAAATGTTCAGAAATTGACATCTTATAATAAAATTTTAACTGATAAGAAAAAATACAATTGTTCTCCATTCTGAAAAACAACAAGTTTCAAATATTGATGTATATAATTAGATACATATGTATCCAAATAGAAACAATAAAAATTAAGTTAATACCTAAATCTTCTTTCATAATCTTTATGGCACATCCATTCAAGAATAATCGATAAAATTTGAACATCTCCATTAACAACTGAATAAATCAGTCTCCAACCTTTTGGCAAATCATATTTCCAAAGATTGTCTATCTTGTATTTTTTAATATAAATTTTTGGAATTAATTTCTTTTGTATTTGAATTCCACAAAAGGCATTTTCTTCTAAATCATCCATAGCCCGATTAATCCATTTATACAACTTTTGATCTTCTGTTTTAGAATTCTTTAACTTTTCTAAACTTTTCTTTACTTTTTCTTCAGCATATTTTATCTGCGATTTCATCTCGATAAATCAGGTCTGTTTATGTATTTTTGGGCTAGTGTAGGATTCCAAATCCACGCGACATTTCCTTTTCTATCTTGTGCTATTTTTCCAGATTCTAAAAGATAATCAAATATTACACAGAATGTTTGGTAAATCATTTTTTTAGGTAGAGCTTCCCAAAGGGCTTTCTTTTTATATTCTCCTGAGTTTTCTTTAATAAATTCTTCCACTCTCAGAATTGTATCTAATTGTGGATAATGCAAAATATTCCTTGATAATATTCCTTGTGGCATGGTTATACACACTTGTATAACTATATAAATCCTTTTGTTTTTAACGGGTCTGGGCAAAAGTCAAGGCGATAATGGAAGATAATTTTTGAATTTAACTAAGATTTTTAAAAAACAAAAAATCCCTCCACCAAGTCCTAAAAAATTAGAAATTTTTGGGAACTTCAAAACATCAGTTTTCTAAATTTTGAAGTATTCGAACTTGGGAAATATATTTTGAATTTAACCAAGATTCTTAAAAAATAAAACAAGGGCATAAAGCTCCTGTGAAAAATAAAAAATCCCTCCACCAAGATTCGAACTTGGGATCTCCCGGGTGCTGTTAGTATTAAGCATCCTTGAAATCTCTGACTTGTCAGGTTTCATAGTCATCCTAAATGGAATCTCCACCCTAGATAATTACTATCTACAGCCAGGCGCTCTAACCGCTGAGCTATGGAGGGATTATAAATCCCCTATTATAAACTTGAAACAGAAACACTAAGCCCCTGCACAAGCTTATTGTTTTAATATGGGTTCTTATCTTTTAAACGTTTTGATTTGGCTAATGTCCTATCTATAATTTAATAACATTCATCCCAAATTTTTTGTAAACTTTATCTGAACTTATTATTTTATCTTGTTTTTTGCAAGAACTCATTAACAAAGAATCAAAAATACTTGCTCCTTTTTCAATATAATTACATGTTTTCAAAAAAACATCCCATGACATAGAATCCAATTTAGCAATTCTTGAGATATTAATTAAAACATTTTTAATTGGGATTTCTTCTCTCTTGCATACAATGATTAATTCAATAACTGTAAAAGGAGTAACCCAAATATCATTTTTATTTTTCTTGTAAATATCTATTGCCCTTTTCTTTAACCAATCAGAATCTTTTATTAAAGCTAAAAAGAAATCACTATCTGCGTATTTTTTTAAATGTTTCACTTTTTAAGTCCTCTCTTGCTTGTTTTTTTAATTGTTTAACAGACTTGTTTTTTAATTTTCCTTTTCCTAAATGACTTAGAGCTTTAATTGGATTATCTTCAACAGGTTCAAGAATTATGGCATCATTTACAACTTTCGCAATCATTGTCTTAAATTGCAAATATTTTCTCATTTCCTCAGGGATATATATTCTTCCTTGTTTGTCAAAATTAACTACTTTTTCCATAATTAATAATAATTTCCATTATTTATATATTTTTCCATTAATTGTAGAAAATAATTGTTCTAAATAAAATATTTAATTAATAACTAAACATCCTAATCTTTTTGTTCTGTCACAAAAAATGCCTTATTAGAAGTTGTTTCTTTAACTTTTCCATTTTTTTGATATATTGCAGTAGCTGAAGGCAATGCAAACTTACCCATAACTCCTATTTTTTTAGAATATATAACATAAGATAATGTTCTAACTTCTCCTGCTTCAAACTTTTCAAAATCCCATTCAATTAATCTTGCCTTTTTATTTATTCTTGATGGTTTTTCTCCTCCAAACTTTTTGTAAATTTTCATTAATGAAGGTAATTTATCTACAATATTTATTCTTTCAACATATTTTTTAGAGTGAACATGTAAGAAAACTTTTAATGCGAATTGTCCTCCTTTAGCTTTAACAAACTTTACTCTTTTTCTTATTTGAACATCTGTTGTTATTGCTTGTTTAACTAATACGACAATAACTGCTATAAAGGCCATTATTAATAAAGGGTATAACCAATTTGTTTTAACCGTAACATCTAAACTCTTTCCTGGTCTTATCTCTTTATTCCATGTATAATAGACTGTTGTCCCTTCTCTTTTCACTACATCTGGCTCTGGTTCAAAACCAGTAAATAACCTTGAAATTATATTTTTCTTAACTACAACATCTGATGTTTGAATTGTATTTCCTTGATTAATCTTTTTAATTATTTTAGTAGAAACAATCCATCCAAAATCTTCTTCAGTTGTTTCAA
This sequence comes from Candidatus Woesearchaeota archaeon, assembly GCA_964600865.1. Classification (GTDB taxonomy): domain Archaea; phylum Nanobdellota; class Nanobdellia; order Pacearchaeales; family GW2011-AR1; genus WJLC01. The sequence goes on from CAZRJP010000008.1 coordinate 2,771, forward strand.
CAATATCTTTTTCTGTAAATTTAATTATTCCTTCTGTTTCTGTTTTTTGTTCTCTATATTTGATTAATGCATCTAATGTATAAAATCCTGCAGTTAGGTCTTTAAACTGGTCTTTATCTAATTCAATTGTAAAATCTTTTCTTTTATTAGCATCTAAATCAAATTTTTCTGAAAATTCAAAGAAATTTGAAGAAAATTTAACATCTAGGTTTTCAAAATCTGTATTTTCTTTATTATGAATATAAACATCTAATGAATTTGAATCAGGGTCTAAATTCTCTGTTCCAACTTCAAAAGCATCTCCTAATTTTACTATTTTTAAAAGAATTTTTTCTTCTTGTTCCTCCCCACTTGAAGCTCTGATAAAATATTGAAAATTATAGTAATTTTTAACATCTAAATCATCTCTAGGGAATATTATTAATTGAACTGTTTCTGTTTCTCCCTGACTTATTTCTACTTCTTCTGATTTAATTGTAAATCCAAGAAGATTATAAAATGTGAAAGTATCTGTATTTCCTTTATTTGTTATTTCTAAATTAATTCTTGCAGGATGGTCTGAACCTTTGATAATAGTGTTTTGAGAATCAAGTTTATTTACAGTTAAATTAAGTGCTAAAACACTTGGTATTAGTAAAATTATGAACAGTGTTAATAATAATGCTTTTTTCATAAAGAAAGATAAAAGGATTTATATTTAAGGATTTCGGTGATTTAAATGATCTAAAGAATTATCTAATATTTATCTTTTACCTTCTAAATCTAAATATGCTTTAACTTGTCCTAAAAATTCATCTGTTTTTCCTGCAAGTTTTTCTTCATATGCTTCAACTCTTGAAGGAATAACCCATTTTTCATATATACTCCTTAAGAATTTTTGAAATGCATTTGATTCAAATTTTCCTTTATAATCTCTTAAAAGTATTCCTTTAACCTTAAGTTTTATTGAACCTTCATTTGTTTTTGTTTTTACTCCGTTTTTTTCAACTTCTACTTTTTTTAAACCAAGTATTTTATACTCTACTTTTACTTGAAATTTAAAATAATCTGTTACTTCTTTAATTCCTACCCATTCAATATCAATATCTTTAGAATCTCCTTTTATTTTTTCAACATATTTTCCTTCTTCAACAAACAATCCGAACTCTTCAGTTAACCAATCATAGCAAAATTGATAGAAATCAGAAAAATCAAATAATCCTTGGTATTTTACACTGCTTGAGTATATTGTTTCTTTTTCTGTCATAGCACTATTTTATATAATTATTTCACCCTTTTATAATAAAAATAGAGGAATATTCTTTAAATAGTTTATGAATTTTTGCAAGAATCACAAATGAGCATTCCATTGTAATGTTCTAATAAATCTACGTTTCCACATTCTTCACAAATGCCTTCTACAAATTTTCTTTTTTTAGAACTTTCAATTCTCTTTATTTTTTCATCCCACTCTCTAATTTTATGGTATTCTTTCATTTCAGGGAATAAATCTGGATTGTAATTAAAGATATCTTTTAGTGTTATAATTCCAACTAATTCTCCATGATGAACTACTGGAAGTCTTGAATACCTCACTTTTTTTACTTTTTTGATAGCATATTCTAATGATTTTGAGGGAGAGATTGTTGCTATCTTTTTTGGAGAGATATCAATTGCTTGTATGTTCTTTAAATCTTCAGGAGACTTTTTTATTATTGCCCATAATATATCTCTAGTTGAGATAATCCCTACTAATCTTTTTCCATCTACTAATAATATACTCCCTGTTCTTTTCTTAACCATTACTTTGGCACAATCTAATAGATTTATTTCTGGGGAAGCTACAATAGGATTTCTCGTCATTATGTCTGCCACAATTACTTTTTTCATAATTATTTATAGAAAGAAGAGATTATAAATATTGTTTTAGAACTGAATGATGTTTTATATCATAATAATCTTTAAATAAGAAATTTAAGACCTAAATATATGGGAGAAAAACCAGTAGTTCTAATGCCTGAAGACATTCAAAGAGTTATGGGAAAAGATGCTCAAAGAAATAATATCTTAGCTGCAAGAATGGTTTCTGAAATGATTAAAACTACTTTAGGTCCTAAAGGCATGGATAAAATGCTTGTGAGTTCTAATGATGATATTATTGTTACAAATGATGGGGTTACAATACTAGATGAAATGCAAATAGAACATCCTGCAGCAAAAATGATGGTAGAAATTGCTAAAACTCAAGAGTCTGAGGTTGGAGACGGAACAACAACAGCAGTTATGCTTGCTGGAAAGTTATTAGAAAATGCAGAGAAACTTTTAGACCAAAAAATACATCCTACAATTATTACTAAAGGATATCAAATGGCTGCTGAAAAATGTCAAAAAATTCTAAAGGATATTTCTCTAAGGATAACTCCAGATGACGAATCAGTATTAAAACAAATTGCTATAACTGCTATGACTGGAAAAGGTGCTGAAGGGAATAAAGAAAAGTTTGCAAGCATTATTGTTAGTGCAGTAAAGCAAGTTGAAAATGCAAATAAACTTAATTTAAATGATATAAAAATAGAGAAAATAAAAGGTGATGGCGTAGAGGATACTGAACTTGTTTCAGGAATAGTTTTAGATAAAGAAAAAATTTCCTCTGAAATGCCCTCTAAAATAGATGATGCAAAAATAGCATTGATTGATTTTCCAATTGAATTAAAAAATCCAGAAATTGACACTAAAATATCTGTTACAAGTCCAGAACAATTACAAAACTTTTTGAATAAAGAAGAAGAAACAATTAATTCTATGGTTAAAAAGATAAAAGCAACTGGAGCAAATGTTGTGTTTTGCCAAAAAGGAGTAGATGATTTTGCACAGTATTTATTTGCTAAGGATGGAATTTATGTTTGTAGAAGGATTGCTAGATCTGATATGGAAAAGATTGCAAAAGCAACTAATGGAAAGATTGTAAGTAATATTAATGAATTAGACCCTTTTGAGATAGGTGATGCTAAAGTTGTAGAAGAGGTTACTCATGGTGAAGAAAATTTTACTTATGTAAAAGGATGCAAAAATCCAAAGGCATTGACCATTTTGATTCATGGAGGAAGTGAGCATGTTTTAGATGAAATTGAGAGGGCACTTAAAGATGGTTTAGGAGATGTAGCATCTTCATTAAAAACAAACCTTGTTGTTCCTGGAGGAGGTGCAGTAGAGATGGAGCTTTCAAAAAGATTAAGGGATTACTCACAAGGTTTAACAGGCAGAGAACAATTAGCAATAGAAGAGTTTGCTTCTGCATTAGAATTTATTCCTACAACACTCGCAGAAAACGCAGGATTAGATCCAATAGATATGTTAACAGAATTAAAAGCAAAACATGATTCTGGAGAGAAAAATTTTGGATTGAATTTATTTAAAAATAAAATTCAGAATGTTTTGGAATCAAAAATAATTGAGCCAACTAAAATAAAAACACAGGCAATAAATTCTGCTTCAGAAGTTGCAATAATGATATTAAGAATTGATGATGTTATCGCTGCCTCAGGAAAAGCAGGTAGGAAAAGCATGCAAGGACTTTCTAAAAGACCTAATCCTGGGAATATGCAATCTTTAAGGGGAGGTATACCTCCGGGAATGATGGGAGGAAATTTTTAATGGAAGTAGAAGAGGAATTAATAAATATGAAATTAGGGGATTATCATATTTATTATAATTACAAACTTAAAAAGAGAGAAGAATTTGATAAGAACAAGGCAAGAGTTGATGACCTAAGACTTTTTTCAACAGATTATACATCACCTATCTCAGAAAAATATAACCCAGAAAGAGAATGATTGAAGTTTATTAAAAATACTAAACAAATAATGCATATAATATACAAAGAATAATTATTCCTGATGCAATTATGTTTCTTTTACTTACTTTTTCTTTTAAGAAAATTCTTGCAAATAAATAAACAAAAATAGGCCCAAGCATAACAATTAATGTGGTGAATATAACACCTAATGTTAAATATCCATAATAAACAATAACCCTATAAATAATCCATATTGCCCCTGTTATCATAACATAAATTGAAGGTTTTTTACCTAAATTTTTAAAATTAGGTCTAAAAATTAAAAGACTTAATAAGAAAATAGAAACACCTCTTAGAAAATAAAATGTTAAAGGAGAGTAATGGTCTAAGATAAGTCTAGAAGTTACTAATTCTAATGCGAAAAAGAATGCCCCGATTATTGCAGCAATAAAGTATTTATTAAATTGCAAGTGATGTTTTTTAGCATGTGAGAATACTAATGTTAATCCTGCTATTATTGCAGGGATTATAACCTTAAAATTCCGGTCATATAATCCTTCTGCAAAGAAACTAAAAAGAATTGCAAGTAAAATAGTAAATAATGGCTCTAACATTTTTGCTGGTTCAAGATTAGAGACCTTTTCCCACTTCATAGAGTAAAAAGTGAATATATTTGCAAACATTGAAAATAAAATAACTAGTCCAAAAATAACTAGATTCTTTGTGGATAATGCTGCTACATCTAATTTCCAAAAGAAATATAGAAATGGTAACATAAGAATAACCACTGCTAAAAATGTCGCTGTTTGAAATAATTTAATATCTACTTTTTTGTATCTTAGTATAATTTTCTGAAAGATAAACCCTGATGCTAATGCTATTGAGGCTATTACTGGAAGAATATACATCATTTTATGGATAGATAATTAAGAACCCCTGCAAAACTTACCCATAATAAATAGGGTATAAGTAAATAAGAAGAAATTTTATTTATTTTATATGTAATATAAATCATTCCTAGTATAGAAAACCATATTGCAATTAAATCTACTAGTGCAAATGCAGGATTTTGTAATCCAAAATAAAGAACACTCCAAAGAAAATTAGTAAAAAGATTAATACCAAAAATCCAAGCAAGAGCATTTTTTTGTCTTTTGTTTCTTGATTTGGTCCATGCAATATATAATGATATTGCTATAAGAAAAAATAAAATATTCCATGCAATAGGAAAAACCCATCCTGGAGGAGTTATTGAAGGTCTAATTGAATTATAATAATCTGAATTTGGAGCTGTAAAGATACTTCCTAAAAGAGCAGTTAAAAAAACAACGCCAAATGAAATAAGTAATACCTTCCAATTAATTTCTTTTTTCACCTTCTTTTTCATGGAATAAAGAGGAATATGGTGTTTAAAAAATTAATTAAGTGGAATTTTTAGTAAATTTAGAGAAAAATAAATAATTCTTAAAAGGTGATCTTATAGAAATAATTAAAAAGGCCTCTTTTCCTTTAATTATAGGAGGAACAAATGAAAGGAACAGTAAAATTTTTCAATGAATCGAAAGGATTCGGATTCATCTCTCCAGAAGAAGGAAAAGATGTCTTTGTACATGAGTCTGGTTTAGATGAAGGAACAATCCTAAGTGAAGGAGATTCAGTTACGTTTGATGTTGAAGAAGGCGATAGAGGCCCAAAAGCATCTAATGTTAAGAAAGCTGAATAATAATTGAATAGTTTAGATTTAAGAATCAAACCAGTTTAGTTTTTTATTTCTTGATAATTTTTTTATTGCATATTCACATTTACATGCATGTGATTTATTTTTACATAGCTTGGCTTTTAATAATTTTTTAAAACCTTTAGTATTAACGTATTTGCTTCCTTTTCCATTTGCATGAGCTTTCATTCTAGCATCAATATTATTTGTGACTCCAGTATAAAATGACCCGTCTTGGCATTCAAGAATATAAACATACCACTTTTTTTTATCCATCTTAAGAATAAAATTGAGAATTTACTATTTAATCTTTATTATTAATCTGTTTTGAGGGATTTTTAAGGATTCCCATAAAAAACATTACTTAATTATTATAGAATACTGACATGCACAGACTGTTGAAGTGGGTCTTTTGTGATATTGGGGGTTCTTTTTGTTTTGTGCTAAATTATGTGAAAAGAGGATTATTGTTGCTTTTTGTGATATAAATCCAATAAATAGATTTTATCTTCTTTTTTCACATATGAATAAGATAATCTAAACGGTTTCATATATAATTCCCTTGTTCCTTTTCTTCCATATCTCATAGGTTTTCCAATCTCAGGGTTTTTGATTATTTTACGTATTAATTTCTTAAGCTGATTTTTTTGAGAATTATCTTTAATCTTTCTCCATCTTCTTTCAAAATAAGGTGCCTTTTCAACAATCACCATTTTTCTAATTCTTCAAGAAATTTGTCAGCAGGCATACTAATCCCTTCTCCTTTCTCTATTTGTTGCCATGCTTCTTCAGTCCTTTTAGCAAATTCTAAATCTTCTCTCATCTGTTCTGTTACTTTCCCAGCTTCTTTTATGATGATTCTATCTTCGTCTTTTAGGATTAATAGTTCTTCTCCTTCTTTTAATCCTGCTCTCATCTCTGCAGGAATTACTATTTGCCCTTTAGAACTCATCCTCGTTATACTTAAACTTACCATAGTAAGATGTATCTTACATTATATTTAAATGTTTCTGTTAATTATGAAATAGTCTTAAAATCACCCAATTATTATAGAATAGGAAAGTGCGCGGACCGGGGATCGAACCCGGGTCACATCGTGTTTGCTTTTTCTTTTTTTAAAAATTGGCAACGACATATTCTAACCACTAAACTATCCACGCATAAAGGAAACCTACGGTTTCCCTTATCAACCCTTCCCTTAAGATTGTCCTCAAGGGTGATTGGAAACCTGAATTCCTTTTATCAACCCTTCCCTTAAGATTGTCCTTAGGTGACAGACAACCAAGGTTTTCTTATTTTTACAAAAACTATAGTCTATTTAAATTTTATTTTTAATATGTACTATTTAAGATATTCCATATTTTCTATTTATTTCTGCTAATTTTTTATTATCCTCTTCTTTTAATCTTCCCCCATTATACTCTGCAATAGTTCTTAATCTCATAACTTCTTGTGCATCAAAATACTCTTGTGAAATATTTAGCTTTTTTCCATCATAAATTTCTATTAAATCAAACTTTTTAGGGATTCTTCTCCCCCATGGTTTTCTATCTCTTGTTCTATACCCTCTCCATGAATAATCAGATATAATTGAAGGATGATTTGTTTCAATTACTGCATAACCTGTGCCTTCATAATCAAACTCTTTATCACACTTAACACCCACATTAGCATGATTAAATCTCCCACTTTTTCCTGAAATTGGATCTTTGTCTAAATAATCATAATGGAATATCACATTTCCAATTCCTAATTCCTTTAATAAAAATGATAATAAAAGAGATTTTCCCCCACATACTCCCTTATTTTTTCTTACAACCTCATAAGGAGTTTTATTTCTACCTGCTTTTTTACTTATTATAGATCTTTGTTCATAGGGAATATTTTGGGTTAGAGAGATGGCTACTCTTGCTTGATTTTCTCTACCATAAGTCTCTTTTTTTATAGATTTTATTAATGGATTTAAAATTTTCTTTTGTTTAGAATCATATATTAAATTGCGTATTCCTTTTTTCTTTAATCCTTTAGATCTTGAAAAGGCAGAGATATAAGAAAAGTCATGAAGTTGAAATGGCACATATGTTTTCACTTCTCTTTTTTCCCCATTAAAAATATATGGAAAACTCCTGTTATTTTTTGTTGGCTTTTCTGTAAAAAGATTAACTACTCTTTGAAAAAATCCTTCTTTTGTATTAGAAGATCCTTGAATATTATCTCTTTCCAAAATTTCATTTAATCTATTTTTTTCTTTTATAACTCCTTCATTACGTTTTAAAATTTCATTTAATCTATTCATTTTACATAACAATCGCAATCTTTTTTATGAGAGAATGGATTCTTAGAATAAACTTTTTTAGAAAAATTTGGGTTATAAATAATTTTTTTCCCGTTCAAATCTCTTCCTGACAAAATATTTTGTGCTTCTCCAACCATTAAACCACCTATTACCATATTGGGCATGACAACGCTTGGGTCTGCCTCACCGCAACTGTTCCTTTTTTCCTTGACTAATCTCAAATTTTTTTGGCATTTTAGACAAGCTGTTTTTTTAGGGATGTAGGAAATTACTGATCCCCCTGATTCAGATGTTCCTCCATCTATATATGTAGAATTATTATCTACAGAAAATTCATTTAATAAATATCTTGCTCTCATATTATCTAAACATCCAAAAATAACATCATATTTCTTCTCCTTAAAAAATTTCTTGGAATTTGTGTCAATTTTAAACTCTCCTCCGTAAAATGCATTGGAATTTATCTCATGTGTCTCTTTTAGTCTTTCAGAAAGCACTTTTGCTTTTGGTGCTCCTTCTCTTTCATAAAATAATACTTGTCGATTTAGATTTGTTTCATCTATTTCATCAAAATCTAATATATCAATATTTTTGAATCCAGAATCTGCAAGAGTCATTGCAGTATAAGTTCCTATACCTCCTGCTCCAACAACAAGGGTTTTTTTAGATGATAAATCCCCTATATTTCCTTCTAAGTCTTGTTCTAAGGACTTTCTGTTTGAAGAATCTAAGCTATAAGAAAATTTCTCATTCAATAAATTAGTACCATTATAAACAATTTCATTACATATATCTTCTAGAATAATTCCTGCAGAAACAGCAGACGATACTGCCCCTTGAATCTTAGATTTATTCCAAAAAACATTTTTATTTTTTAATATCTCCTCATAGTTTTCCTTATCTTGATTAAATCTAGAAACGAGTGTTCTCTTTCCACTTGTATATGAAGATAAAAAAGAAATATTTGGGTGTTTGCAAATATAACTTAATATTTTTTCCTTCCCACGTTCCTCATTCCCTGTTTCTATTATAATATCTGGTTTAATTTTATAAAAATTAATCATACTTGTAAAAAAAGGTGTAGTAATGTCTTCTATGTGTATATAAGGATTTATTTTTTTTAATGTTTTTACCATCTTAGTAGATTTAATTTCTTTTTTTGGTTTAGGCACTAAAAAACTTTTATCCCTTTTATTTATCTCGTGTCTATCCATTATTGACAACTTCCCTATTCCTAAACCTGCTAATCCCATTGAAACTCTTTCAGCTAATAATCCACTTCCTACTACAAGAACAGATGAATTATGAAGTTTTCTTTGTCCTTCTTCTCCCCACATCCTCATCTGCCTATCAGATCTATTAAATGTGGATTCAGGAGATAATTTTTTATCCATTAAAAACAGGCACCCCTCTCCTTTTCAGTGAGTCCACCCTATAGGAAGGAATTTTTTCTGCAGAACTTTCATCAACAGAACAATAAACATTATTTGGATTTTCATCTTTAATACTATAAAACATTTTCTCTGTTCTATCAAATATTTCCAAGATAGATTTTGCTACATCTTCATTTGAATCCTGTCTTATATGCCATTTATTCCTTCTATATTGATTACTATTCCCATCCCCTAAACATATTTTTTTCTCATTTCCTCCTACAGATGGGACAAAAGGATGTTTATAATTAGGGTCTTTATAAACAAATGGTTTCTCATTTAAATGAATTTTATCATTATTTGAAGTTAGCCTTAATCCTATTCTTGTAGATGGAAAAAGGAAATAATTTGGATTTGAATTTAAAATAAATTTGTCTAATTTTTTATAGATAACCAATTCATTTTCGCTTTTTTTATCAAAATACATTCCCTCCTTATTCCCTGGTAATCTTTTATCACAATTTTCTAGGACTGCTTGTTCATTGTATAACTTTTCTATAAAAGATAATGCAGATTTTTGCATCTTGTTTTCAATAGACTTTTCAATAAATGAATGGTATTTAGATTGAAATTTATCAATAGAATCTATGTAATTAGAATTATTTACTCTATATTTTTTGTTTTTATCTAATAGTTTACTTACTTTTTTTATTTTTGGAATCCCAAATATTTTTTTTGGAGATAGAATAAATCCCTCATATTCCTTATCTATTGAGGATAACGTCTTTTCTAAAAAAGATTGTCCTTCATCAAACTCTTCGTTAATGATTGAATCTAATCTGATTATATCAGGAGGATTTCCCTCATATAAATCGCTTTCTTCTATAATTGATTCTTTTTTCTTTATTGGAATTAGATAATTAAAAATAAAATCTTCAATATTTCTTTTCTTATTTTTCCTTAATCTTTTTATACTCTTATTCAATTTTTTATGTTCATTAGAAAGAGTATCTAGGGTGGATTTTCTAAATGTATCTATATTATTAGAGTTTTGCTCAAGAAATTTTTTCTCTAGATTGCATATATCTTCAATCTTAATTAGAGAGTATTCCTTATTAAAAATAATTATGTCTCCTTTTTCCCCACTGTTATTCTCTTCAATAGAATAAATTCCTCCATTTATAAATGCAATATCTTTACCTTCCTGAGAAAAATAATTTAAAAAGGGGTTTTCATCTAAAGAAAGATTAGGCATTTTTAATTTGCTCTTATCTCTTCCTTTAAGAAGTGTTACTAACTTTTTATTTTTAGATTTATCACTTTCAACAATCTTTCTAGCTAATCTTGAAATTGCATCTTCTTGAACCATTCCATTCATACCTACACTCTCATTTTGAAGGTTATCCTGGAGCATGTCTAAAAAAGAGTCATTAAAATTGTTAAAAGGGTCATGATTTATAGTAGACATATCTACTTCTTCAGGAATATAGGGTTCTGGTTCATAAGTAGATTGAGAATTATTTCCTATACTTGAAGGAATAATGTCATTAATATTAATATTTTCTCTGCAAGGATTATTTCTTCCATGATTATTATTATTATTATTATTATTCCTAGAATTTCTTATCCTTGAAACAATCCTGACATTATCATTACTTTGCCCCGAATTACTCTCATTTCTTAGAATGTTTATAAGTTTATTATCTATATTACTAGATATATCTTTAGAATTAGATAAGTCCTCTTTTGAGGCTTCAGGAAATTGCGACCTTATATACGCTGTCCTATGTTTTTCATTTAATTTACCTGATAATTTTTTTGAAAGTTTATATCCTTTTTTAGCTAAGAATTTAGAAGTGATATATGTCCCTTTTGCAGTATACCATAATACCTTTCCTGTAAAAATAGTGAAATCCTTAAGGAATTCTCCTGTATTATAAAGAATATCTCCATCTGGGTCATAAGGCATTTTAATTTCCTCCTACTATTGATTCTAAACTTTTAACCCTCTTTTTTAACAATGAATTTTCTCCTTCTAATTGTTTGTATTTTTTATCTAAATCACAATAATTATTTTCTAAAATAGTAATCTTTTCTGATAATTCTTGATACATATCTGTTTTTCTAAACATGTCTATAATCTTTTGGAGATAATTTGGAATTTTGAAAAATCCTTTTTTATCTTCTTCATGTTTTAAGTCACTTTTACTTGAATTATCCCTAATTTTAACTTCTGCATCATCCTTAGAATCATCATAAGAGGTTTTTTCTTGACCAGTGTTTTTAGTTCTTTTATCAAATATCTCTAAATCTACAGGGTATTCCTTAATACTCTTATCTTTAGAGTTAATTTTTTTTGATTTAATTTTCTTAGAGTGATCAAATATTTTATTTAACTTTCTTCTATGCTTTTCTTTTTGTTCTTCTGTTTGTTCAACCTTTGGATGAGGTAAAAGAGGTTCATAATGAACTTTAGCTAAATCATCCATTTCTGTAAAAACTCTTTCTTGTAATTGTTTATCTATTTTATTTACTTCTAGATTGATATTATTTTTTTCATTCAACTTCACTAATTTTGGAGATTCATTCAAATAATATTTAAAATTATTTTCTTTGATTGATTTTCCTTGTTCTAAACATGGGTACGCGAGTTGAATTGCTTTATCTGGATTACTTCCTCTTGCATTAAAGACTAAACTTGGAAGAAATTTAAACTTAAAATCTATCTTACCTTTTTCATCTGGAACAAATGGATTTATTTTTAAACTAATCTCAGTTGGCTCCATATCTTTTGTAATAGGAGTATCCTCAGATATGTGTTCTTTTAAATAATTTTTATCATAAGAAGAATGGAAAACCCCCATAGTAGAATGCGAGTGTGCCCATCCAGCAATATACTTTCCCTGCATTTCTAATTCATCTTTTGTTCTTGTTTTGCCGTTATCGCCGACACATCCACAGGTTGTAGGAGTTACTAATTGTCCATAAGAAATTAAAACATCTCTAATAGAAAAATCTTCGTTATCTCTTTTTTCTTTTTTATTTACTAAACTGAGATGTACCTCATTTTCACCATTTATTTTTAATTGTCTTTTTGTAATTAAATTGGCTTTTTTCATGGCTTCCTTTGTTATCTTAATTTCATACAATGGAGATAATCCATACTCTTCTGGATTTTTAGCTATTCTTTCAAATTCGTTATTAAACCCTTTATGCAATATAGAAACTAATCTTTTATATCTTTTTTCAGGCATAGGTTTGTCTTTTTGTTCTAAAAGTACTTTTTTTACCCTTTCTTTTCTTTCCTTTCTTTTATTTATTGTTAATCTATATTGTTGGGGGCTACAAACAAGACTTTCTCCAAGGCTGTCATAAACCCTTATATTTCCATTTTCAAGAAAATCACATTTAGAAAAATATTCTTCTCCTTCTTGTTTTTCTTTTTCTGTTAAAACTTCTTTTTCTTTAAGTTTCATTTTTTGTCCAAATTTCTTTTAATTTTAAAAAATAAAAAAATAAAATAAAATAAAAATTATTTAAATCCTCCAAAAGCACTTAATGTTGCTTCAAGTCTCATAGTGTGGTAAGGAATTTCCTCTCCATTTTCGTTGATTGTAGATGTTTCATATATTGCATCTGGATAATCCTGTACCTTTTCAGAAAGATCTGTGAGATGAGAATCTTCCTTCTTATCATGATAACTCAAAATCATTTGTTCAGAAGGTGAATGATTGTTTTTCATATCCTTAATACCCTCACAAATTTCTTTTTCTTCTCTTGTATATTCTGGATTGTCTTCATCCTCACTAGGATTAAGCATATAATTAAAAACCTGTCCGAATGTTTTTTTTCTACAATCTGACATGCCTTTTTCCAATATTTCATCTGGATTCTCTTCTAAATCCCTACCAAGTGTAACTACAACTAAATCTTTTTTTCCCATTTAATCTTCATACCTCCTTTCATCTTTGTCTAAATACTCTTTTTCATTAAATTTAGAATCAGAAATTTGATTTTTTGATGGGTTTGATAATAAATTAGTTACACTTGATTCAAGGTTGTGGAATGATTTAGAATTTGAATCAAATACATCATTCATCATTCCTTCAAGATTATCATATCTTTTTTCATATTCATTTTTAAACACCTTATTATCATTTACTCCTAAAATAAGGTTTCTTGCACCACTAAGGGAGTTATTCATATTCTGAGTATATTCTAATACTTTTCCAACTCTTTGTTTGAGAGAATTATTAATATGGTCTGTTCTCATCATTTCAAAATATAATCCCATAACATTTGTTAAATGGCCTTTTAATGTTTGAATTTTTTGATGAGATTCTTTTAATGCAAAGGAATAACTTTCACAAAAATCTTCAAAACTATCAATAAAAGGTAACTCCTTTTTTATGCCATCTATATTCTTATCTGTTAATTTTATTTCCCATGTTTTATTCTGAATATTTTTTCTAAGTTTTCTTTTAGCAGAAGTATATTTTAATCTGTCTTTAAATTCTTCAGTATCATCTATTATTTCCTGGGTATTTTGCATTAATTCATTAATCTCTTCTATTGATTCTAATAGATCTCCCCTATATTCTACTCCTTTTTCTAATTTGAAAGTAAGGGAGTCATAATACTTTTCTAATTTCTCTCCCCTCATATCCATTACTCTACTTGCTTGTTTTAATCCTTGAGCAACTGAATCAACTCTTTCTAATTGATCTTTCATTATATCTTGGGCTTTTTTTGGCTCATTACCCTTAACTCTATCAATAAAATTTTTTATCTGATAACCTACCTTTTTAATGAAATCATCTTTTACTCCTATTAATTCCATTTTAACTTTTTCTTCAATTTGTCTATTACCAATTTCAATATTTTCTAATTCAGTTAAAAGATTTTTATAATTAGTTTCTGTCTTTTCATTATTCCAAATATCTCTTTTTTTATTGGAATTTCTTATTAACTTAATTAAATTTTTTCCCTGTGGTTTTTGTTCTGAAAAAGAATTGATATTTAGTAAATCTCTTTTTTCTAATTTTGAATCTACATAACTTTTAAGTTCATTTCCTGATTCCCGAATATTTTCCATTAATCCAAATCCTCCATAAATTTATCTTTTAAAAAATCTGAAAGTTTTTCTAATCTGCTTGTATTCTTATTAGGATTATTAGAATCAAAATTCTCTTTTACTGCTACTGGTTTTTCAAGTTCTTCTGTTAAAACCCTAGAAAAATTACCTAGTGTTTTATTTTCAAATCCTTTTCCTTGTTTTCTTCTTGAATCTATAGAATGATTAATTATTACTTCTTGATGTTTAGAATTTGTTGAAGAATAATCTAATACCTCTCCTAAATTTGGTGGAGAAGTTGTTCCTAAATAATATACTCCTGTTAAAAGAGCCATTGTTGAAAATACTTTTCTATATTTCATATCTTAAATAAAAATTAAAGATATATCAATCAGCCCCTTAAAATTGATGTAGTACTATTTTTGGAACTGTTTCAGAATTGAAAGGAATATTAAAAAACTATAATTTCTTTATAATCTCCTTGTATTTTTTCTTTTTGGAGATAATCCTTATTTGTTTTTGCATTTCTTGTATATCTTTTTTATTCAATGGTTTTAATTCCTTCCAGAATTTAGTTTTTTTCAACGGAAAATTAATTGATTCCCCTCTTTTTTGATATTTAGAATTCCTTGCACGGCCAAATAAATGTATATGAAATTTGTTCTTTCTTTTTGTTCCAATACTCCAATTACCATTATCTTGAAAATTAATCCTATCCATTTTAATGCCCCTATTATTCATTGCTTTAAACATAGCTTCTCCAACTATCATAGAAAGAACCATTACTTCTTCTGCAAGTTTAGGTTTTAATTGCCACCGATGTTCTTTAGATTTTTTTGGAATAATTAAAATATGTCCTCCATCTTTTCTGTCAATTAAAGGATTATCAGTAGATTCTACCTTAATGTTTTTTGTTTCATAAATCAAAACCATATTCTGCCTCTTAGAATAAGAAGAGTGAAAGGATTTTAAATAAGTTGTCCTTAGTAAAAATATGAATATACTAAAAAAAATTGAAAAAACATTAAAGAAAACAAAAATAAGGAAAAAAGATAAGATACTTGTTGCATTATCTGGAGGAAAAGACTCTACTATGACTGCTTATTCTTTAAAGAAATTAGGATATAACATTCAAGGATTTCACATAAATTTAGGTCTTGGTAAATATAGTGATAGATGTTTAAATGCAATTAAAAAATTATGTAGTGATTTAGATATTAAACTTCATGTTTATGATATTAAAGAAGAAATGGGAAGCTCTATGTGTTATTTAAGAAGTAGGGTTCAGACAAAAAATAAAAAAGAAGGAAAAACTCAAATAAAAAATTGCGCTATCTGTGGAGTTATAAAAAAATCTGTAATGAATAAACAAGCAAGGGAATTAAAGGCAAAATATCTAGCAACAGGTCATAATTTAGATGATGAATCTCAAACATTTTTAATGAACATCTTTAAGGGGTCTCCAGAGTTAAGTGCTAATCTCGATGTTGTCACAAATAATCCTAAGGGAGTTAAAAATTCTAAAATTAGAAAATTTATTCCAAGACTAAAACCATTGTTTTACATTCCTGAGAATAAAATTAGAAAATTTACAAAAAAGAATAAACTTCCAGTAGTCTATGAAAAGTGTCCTTGTGCAATAAGTTCATATAGAATTCAAATAAGAAAATTTGTAAAAACACTTTCAGATAAAAAGAAACAGAATATTGTTAAAAATTTTGAAAGTTTAAAACCACGGATACGTAAAATAGAAACATCAGATATGAATTTATGTAATATTTGTGGTGAGCCTTGTAGAGGAAATGTTTGTAAAATGTGTGAACTTACAAAAGATGTTTAGATTTTTATTTCCTTTTTTTTACTATTTCTTTTTTTATATAAATAATCTTTAATTTTTTTCAGGTCTTTTGAATGCTTTAATGTCCCTAAAACTTTTTCTTTTATTTGCCTTATTCTTTCTCTTGTTAAATTGTATTCTTCTCCAACAGCATTCAATGTTTTTCCCTCAAGAAATAAAGAACTTAAGATATTATACTCCTTTGAACTTAGCCTTTTTTGAAGAATATTATGAATCTCTTTTTTCTTATGGTAATTTTCATAAAGATTTTCATCATCAGGTTCAACAAAATCGATAAATTCTGTCCCATTAAATTCATTTTTTTCTTCCTTAGAAAGTACTGCATTTAAGGAAAAAGTATTTATCCCACTATTATTTTTTATTTTTTTAATTTCTTTTTTATTTGTTCCCATAAAATCTGCTAGTTCTTTATCTGAAGGCTTTTTCCCATTTTTTGATTCAAATTCTTTTAATTTACTCTCTAATTTTCTTACCCTTGGTACCCAATTACGATAGATTTTATTCATTTCATTTAATTTTCCTAATACCAAATTTTTTACCCAGTGTGTTGCATATGTTGAAAATCGGTTAGAATTTTTTTCTTTTGCAATATCAAGGTTATATCTATCTATTGCCTCTAATAAACCAATATTTCCTTCATCAACAAGTTCTAAAAAAATGTCTTCTTCTCTTTGACCTGCTAAAAGATTAGACGTTCCTTTTACAAATTTTTTATATTTTTTTGCAATACTCCATACTAATCTACTAAAATTAATAAATATTTCATCTTTTGTTTCCTTATATTTCTTGTAAGATTCTGTAACTTCTTTATTATAATCTAATTCCTGAATTGGAAAAGGATTATTAACATAATTCTTAGCAATCCTCATAAGGTGCCACTCATTTAAATTAGAATCATTCATTATTTTTTGTGTTTCTTCCTGGAGATGACCGTAAGTTTTTATCGCCTGGTTTTTATACTCTTTTTTATGTGATAATAAATTTTCTAGGCCCAAAGAAACTTCAAAAATTTTATTTATTAATTTAGAACATCCTTCCCAATATTGTATAGATCTTTCCTTTTGAAAATAGTCTCCCTTAAACAGGGTCTTATCTTTGGTCTTATTTCCTGTTAATAAATTATCTACATCCCTTGAAATTTTATAGGATGAATTAATATTTTTTGTTACATTATTAAGAAATTTTTTTCTGTACTTTTTATTTTCTTTTAATAATTCTTTTTCTTGTTCTTTAGTAGGTAATTCAGATGGAAAAATAGAATGTATGTAATAACTTATATTGTTTGTCTGCATTTTTTTATTTAATCTAGAATTACTTTTTATCATAAATAAGATAGAGGTGTTTATTTTTTAAAGATTTATATTATAAAATGATACGTTGGGAATAATATGCTGTTACTTTTTATTCATAGTTATAAATCTTTAAATATAAGTGAATATTTTAATAATTAGATTATACAATTTATAGTAAGTTTACTGTATGTAAGATACAATATGTTGTATACTGATAAAAACAATGGAATGCCCGTTTTGTTCACATGCGAAGTTCAAAGTTACAGATAAAAGAGACTCTCCTAAAGGAATAAGGAGAAGGAGAGAGTGTTTAAAATGTGGGAAAAGATTTACAACTTATGAAAAAGTTAGTAAAAAAAATTTATATGTTATTAAAAAAAATGGGGCAAGAGAAGTTTTTAATAAAGAAAAGTTAGAATCAGGAATTAAAAGGGCTTTTGAAAAAAGACCTGTATCAAAAGAAAAGATACAAAAAATGATTAATAAGATTGAAGAAAATATTAGGAAAAAAGGCAAAAAGGAAATTAAAAGTTCAACCATTGGGAAAATTGTTATGAAAAAAATAAAAAAATTAGATAATGTGGCATACATTCGGTTTGCTTCAGTTTATAGAGATTTTCAAGATGTTAAAGATTTTAAGAAAGAATTAAAGGGTCTTTAATATAATGATTAGAAATATTATAATTAACTAAATATGAATTTAAAAATAAAAATAAATTTAAATAAATAGGATTTAAAAAAGAGATAAAAAGATGGTTGAATTTCCAAAAACATTAGACAAATTATTGAAACCTAAATTAGGTAAACCCCCAACTGCAATTATTAAAAGAGATGGTGAGACTCCTGTAGAATTTAATAGAAAAGCTATTGCAAATGCAGTAATAAAAGCTTCAATTGCTTCTGGAAAAAACTATGATGAAAGTACTGCTATGGAGATTACTAAAGAAGTGGAGGACAATCTCAGGAGAGTTGAAACTTTTAATCACAGTGAAAGAAATATTCCCCATGTTGAAGATATTCAGGATGAAGTTATTAATGTTCTAGAAAAAAGAAATGCTAGAGAAATTGGAAGATCAATCTCTTCTCAAATAGGCATGGAAATTGAAGAAGTATATCCTGTTGTATTAAAAACACTTAAGGAATCTAAATTTGATCCTACAGGAGAATTTTATCAAAGGCATAGAGAGAATAGAAGTGAGGTTAGAGATAGAATTGTTAACTTACCTTTTGATGTTAACTTTGATTCAACAGATAGACAGCTTGGAATTGGAAAAGTTCACCATGGCAAAGAGCATAAATTTGATGCAGATAAATTTACTAATCTTATATTAGAAAGGACAAGTGTATCTTATGATGATGCTGTTGCTGCAGTTAAAAAAGTGGAACTTTATCTTGCTAACAGATCTAATGAACAAACAGTAGAAAAAGAAGAAGTAATATCTATTATTGATGCCACGCTTATGGAAAGAGGATACTCTCATCATGAGGGATTAGATGGGAGAAATGTGGGAATTACTTTAGATGATGTGGATCAATTAACATTCTCAAAATCAGTTGAAAACAGCAATATAAAAAGAAATAATCCTGAAGCAGTTAATCTTGGTATTGCTGAATTAGCATTAAAAGAAAAAGCGTTAAGGGATGTATTTGATAGTGATGTTGCAGAAGCTCATAAAAAAGGAATGATCCATATTCATGATTTAGGATATGTAAATAGAACTTACTGTTCTGCACATAGTGTTGAATATATTAAAAAATATGGATTAGATAAAGTTGTTTCTAATTTAGATTCAAAGAGCACTCCTGCTAAAAATCCAAAGGTTTTGAATAATCATGTTCATACATTTTTAGCTGCGATTCAATCTTCTTATGCAGGCGCATTAGGATTCCCTATGCTTAATACTCTTTACAGTTCTGCATTAGTGAAAGATGTTGAAATGGTTGAAGGCAAACAAGTTATTAGGGACGATAATGGAGAGATTATTAAAGAAGTTCCTATGAGGCTAAAAAGAGATACTCTTGAAGATATGTTGAAAACACGAGATGATGTTGAAACAAATGAAAAATCTCTTGAAGACTTTTTAGAATCAGAAAATTTTATACATACAAATAATGTTAAAAAGGTTTCTGAAGAATATACTAAACTCTCCACAGAAATCTATTCTCTAAATATATCCAAAGAATTAAAGGATGATTTAAAGGGTAGTCCTGAAAAAGATGGGAAAGAAAAATTAGAGGAAATTGCAAAACAAAATGGATTAAAAACATATTCATTTGAATTTAAAGAGACAGACTCAAGAAAAATTCTTAAAAGATATAATAAAGACGAACTAAAACAAATAGCTCAAAATCTTGTTTTTGGAGCTTCACAATCTGCATTTTCTAGAGGAGGACAAACATTATTTATTGATTTTAATATCGATTTAGATACTCCTGCTCATGTTAAAGAAGTACCTGCATTATTCCTTGGTGCAAAATATAAAAAACTCAAGAAAAATAAATTTGGAGAGTGGGAAGTTACAAAAGTTACTGATAAGGAACCAGAGAGATACGAGGGAATTATGGAAGATAAAGGTCATAAGGATGAAAATGGAAAACCAATTTTAGAGCCAAGCAATAAAAATGGAGATGTAAAACAATCAAAAGAAGATGAAGAAAATTGGGCAACTTATGGGCATGAAATAATGAAACAAGCTTCAAGGGATTTTGCAGAAGCATTGCTAAATGTTTCATCGGATGGAGATAAGTATGGAAATATGTTTAATTTTCCTAAAATGGATGTTCATGTTGGAAGAGAGACATTTGAAGACCCAGAGAATGATAGATTGTTAAAAAAAGCTTGTGAGGTTGTTGAAAAGAATGATTCAGTATATTTTATGTTTGATAGAGGAGATGGAATGAATGTTTCTCAATGTTGTAGATTAAGAGAGAGAATTACAGATCCAGCAATATTAAAACATCCAGAAAAAATGAGATTTTGTGGTTTTCAAAATGTTACTATTAATCTTCCCCAGGCATCTTATAGGGCAGAAGGAGATACTCTTGAAGAAAGAATTGATTCAACAAAAGAAGAGATTGATAAAGCAATACTTCTAGCTCTTAAAGCCCATACCAATAAAAGAAGGTATATACAAGATTATTTTGAAAAAGAAGGCTCGCCATTATATGCGATGGGTGGTGTTCCTTCTGATGATGGAGATCCTTACATTGATTTAGACAATGCAACATATGTTATGGGTATTGCTGGATTAAATGAACTTGTCCAAGATCTTAGTGGAGAACAATTACATGAAAGTCCTGAAGCATATAAACTTGGATTAAAAATGCTGTCTCATATTTATTCTGTTAAAAGTGAACTTAGTGATAGATATGGAATGAAATTTGTAGTCGAAGAAACTCCAGGAGAGAGCGCAAATAGGAGACTTGCTAAATTAGATGAGCATGTTTATCCAGAAAGAGCTAAAAAAGTATTGAAAGGAGATCCAGCGACAGATAGTGTTTACTATACTAATTCATCTCATTTAACTGCTGATGCTCCTGTTAGTGGATTAGATAGAATTATTCTTCAGAGTAAAATGAATCCTATGATTGAAGCAGGTGCAATTACCCATATATTTAGTGGAGAAAAAACAAATAAAGCTAATGCTGTTTATGACATGGTTAAAACTACTTTTTATGAGACTCAATCTTCGCAAATTGTCTTTTCAGGAGAGCATACTATTTGTTTAAAGGATGGAAGACATCAAAGAGGTTTAAAAGATGAATGTGATACTTGTGGGAATGATGATCCAAAACAACTTTCTCAAAAAACAAGGGTTGTGGGTTATTTTAGTGATCCTAGATCTTGGAATAAAAGTAAAAAAGATGGAGAATTATTAGCTAGACAAAATACTCAAGATTTTTATTCAGGATTAGAAGAATCAACATATGACTTACAATCAGAGATATTGAAAAATGAAGTAAATGATAAATTAAGAATTGGTGTTATTGGTACTGAGGGATGTACTGTTTGTGATGGAGCAAGAGATAAAATAGATGCAGCATTAAAAAGAATGAATTTGTCAGATAAGGATGGATTGACACCAGATGATATTGAATTAGTTAAATATGATGTTGCAACAGAAGAAGGTAGAATAATGGCTGCAATATATGATGCCCCAATTGATGTTTATCCAACCGTTGTTGTGCATAAAGGAGATAAATTTCTAAAAGGAGGTTGGGAGTATCCTTATAATGAGAAGCCAAGGGGCCTTACTAGTAGAGATATTAAAGGAATGGTAGAAACTATGGCAGAATATAATCCTATGGATTGAAAATGGAAATATCAGGATTTCAATCAGAGAGTTATCAAGACTGGGATAAAGGACTAAGTTCTGTAGTCTATACTGGAAAATGTAATTTAAAATGTCCTGCATGTCATGCAAATAATCTTTTAAAAAGTGAAGAATCTACAAGTGAAAAAGATATTCTTAAAAGATTAGATAGAAAAAGTAGATACATAAAAAGATTAACTATTAGTGGAGGAGAACCAACACTTGAAAAGGATATTTTAAATTTCTTAAAAGAAACTAAAAAAATAGGTTATAAAATTAAATTAGATTCTAATGGAACAAATCCGAAAACCCTAGAGAAAATAAAAGATACTGGAATTGTAGATTATATTGCTATGGACATAAAAGCTTCGAGAGAATTTTATGAAAATGTTTCTGGAAATAAAAAAATAAATATTGATGATATTGAAAAATCAATATCTACAGTTTCTCAATTTCCTGATTATGAATTTAGGACAACTGTTGTTCCAATAATCAAAAAATATCAAAATCATAAGTCAGAGAAAGATAATATTAAATGGATGAATACTAAAGATGTAGATAATATGGCTTCTTGGGTATTTAATGTATCTGGAAAAAACCCAAATACTAAATATTTTCTACAAAGGTTTAAACCTGTGGAAGGAGGCCTTATAGATTCAAGATTAGAAAAGTGGGATCCAACACCAAGAGAATTAATGGGAGATATTGAAAAAGTAATATCTAAATACTTTCCAAAAGTTAAAATGAGGGGCATGGAGTAAATACAATAAATAAAAAATGGTAAAAATAAAAATAAAAAAAGTGCATCCTGATGCAGTTCTTCCAAAATATGCAGAGGAGGGTGATGCAGGAATGGATATTGTTGCAATAAGTAGAAAGATGAAGGATAATTATGTAGAGTATAAAACAGGTCTATGCTTAGAAATCCCTAAAGGGCATGTCTGTTTAATTTTTCCTAGAAGCAGTATATCCAAAAAAGATTTAATGCTTTGTAATTCTGTTGGAGTTTTAGATTCTGGATATAGGGGAGAATTACTATTTAGATTTCAAAAACTTGGAGAAAATATTTATGAAGTTGGAGAAAGAATAGGCCAAATAATTATTCTTCCTTATCCCTTAATAGAAATTGAAGAAGTGGAAAATTTAAGTAAAACCTCAAGAGGAGAGGGGGGATTTGGAAGTACAGGGAATTGAGATAATTTTATAAATATTCTTTTTTAATTAATATTATAACAATGGCAAAAAATGTTTCAGAACTAACAAGTGGAGATTTTGAAAAATTCATTAAATCAAATGATTTGGTTTTTATTGATTTTTTTGCAGAATGGTGTATGCCTTGTGTTATGATGTCTCCTATTGTTGATGAAGTTGCAGAAGAATTAAAAGGTAAAATAAAAATAGGAAAAGTTAATGTTGGAGAAGAAAAACAATTAGCAAAAAAATATGATGTTTCTTCAATACCTCATTTTATATTATTTGAAAAAGGTAAAATAAAAGATAAATTTGTAGGTAGTATGACTAAAGAAGAAATGACTACAAAATTACAGAAATTTTTATAAATGAAAAAAATATTTCTTAAATATGGAATACAAAAGTTCAAGGCTTATTAAGCACAAAGAAGGTAAACATCTTTATGCAAAAGGTGTAGCCCAATTCATCGGAGAACAAAAGGTTGGAGAAAGATTTGACATAAGACGTAACAGTAGTCAAGGAGGATTTGACATAATGCAGGGAAGACAAAATCCTTTTTCAATATTGTTTGCAAATCCTGACTCTTTAAACATGGAAGATTACGATGGATGTTACATTGTAGAAAGGCAAGAGATTCTTGATGATAGGACCATGAAGAACTTACTTGACAAATTCGAGTGCGAAGAAATAAGATTAGAATAAATTTAAAATAATATTTGATTTTTTCTTGTTATTGAATTAGCTTGGTATGTATTACATTTAGATATAATAAAAGCTTTTTTAAACTGTTTTTTTCTTTTTATTTTGCTAGTCCACTAGTAATTAACTAGGGCCTCGTAGCTCAGCTGGCAGAGCACTAGCCTTTTAAGCTAGGTGTCGCGGGTTCAAATCCCGTCGAGGCCATTTTTTATAAGGATTTGAACATCCAGAAAATTAAAAATT
>CAZRJP010000009.1:0-23655 GCA_964600865.1 Candidatus Woesearchaeota archaeon
TTTCTATAATAAATGTCAAAAAGCCTTTAAAAATGCTTTTAGTATTGTTTTTAGTAAGTTTTATATTAATTAAAGGGAATATTTGTTAATAATTAAAGATTCTCATTAGTATTAAGTTTCAGATATGACCCTCTGATAAATGCTGGGATTTTACTTAAAAAGTCTATTTTTATTTAAACCAAGTAAATTATCCTCTAAAAAACTAATATTTAAAAAAGTGATATCTATCTTTTATTATGAAAGAAATACTAAAGGTTGGATTGCCCGGTTTTAAGGCAAGTTATAAGGTAAAGTGACGAGAAGAAACTAATTTTTCTAAATTAGATAATGTTAAACAGGTAAATGGATTAATTTTTGATGACAATGGAGAACTTTTGGTAGTAAATATTGTTGGAAATTGGCAATTGCCTGGAGGACATGTGGAGGAAGATGAGTCTCATGAAGATACTCTTAGGAGAGAAGTTAGGGAGGAAGCAGATGTTGAATTGGAGAATATTGCTCCATTAGGACATCTTAGAGTTGCAGAAATAAAAGATAGTAAAATAGAGCCAGAATTTACTCAGCTGTATTTTGTTGGAAAAATAAAAGAGCTAAACAAACAATAGATCCTTCCTTTGGGAGAATTGGAATGAGAGAGTTTATTGATCCAAATAAATTTACTGATTATGTCCCTTGGGGGATTTAGGTATAGAAATAGTTAAATCTGCAAAAGAAAATTTATTTGACGGTGGACAGTAATTTTATCTGTTTAACTCGTAATTTATTTCTCAAGAAGAAAGGTTTATAAATATAGATAAATCAATAACATTATTGAAATATCAATAAAAGACAATGGAAAAGATAAAGAGAAAACAAAAAACAGGATTCACAGTAATTACTAAAGATTTAGAGATATCTCATTTAGAAGGGATTATAATATCCTCATTTTTTCCTGAAGCAGAAGAAATGACTATCAAAGAAATTCAAGAAAGAACAGAATATTCCTATGAAAGAGCTAATTCTGCATTAAAATCTCTTGTTAAAAAAAATATTTTAATTGAAAAGAACATTGGAAAGACCTTAGTTTATTCCTTAAAATTAAACGAGCCTATTGTTAGAGATTTTGGTTTTAGAGGTTATATGTTGGAGAAAAAAATAAATTTTATTAGATCAAAAAAAGTTTATAATGCGATTAAAGAAATTGAATTTAATCCCTTTATCCAAGGACTTATTATTTTTGGTAGTTATGCTAAAAAAACCGAAACAGATAAAAGTGATATAGATATTATTTGCATTACCTCAAATAAAAAAAAGATAGAAAATTTCTTAGGGTATCTAAAACATAAATATAATATTAAACTCTCTCCTATTATTTTATCAAAAACTGATTTTCCAGATATAAAAAAGGATAACCCTGAACTATGGGATGATTTAAAACTAAACGCAATTTTATTTAAGGGCAGTGCCCTATTTTATTATTGGATGTATAAAAATGAAAAAAATTAAATGGTTTGTGAAAAAAAGACAATTAACAAAAGATAATTCCTATAAAAAGTTAGCTAATAGATTTTTAGAAAAGTCTAGACAAAATCTCATGACTATGAGTCTCATTTCTGAATTAAAGAATAAAAAAATTAAAAAATTATTAAAAATCCCAGAAGACTATGATCCTAGTGAGTGGGTAGTTATTTGTGGGTATTATTCTATGTATTCCGCAGCACTTTCATTGCTTGCTAAAATAGGATATAGAAGTAAAAACCATAGTGCAACATTGTGTGTTTTAAATGAATTTTTTCTCAAGAAGAAAATTTTAGATAAAGACTATTTAACGTTATTTAAATCAGCTCTGTTTCATAAGAAGGATATTGAAAGATTATCTAGTGCCAAACATAAAAGAGAAATAGCCCAATATAGTATAACTAAAAAAACAACCAAATCAATTTCTGAAAAAATTAAAAAAGATGCATATAAGTTTGTAAATAAATGTGAGGAAGTACTAAATAAAATAACTAAACATCAATTAGAATGATTTGTTTTTAGTAAGTTTTATATTAATTAAACTCTTTAATTGTCTATGAAAGCATTAAAACCCTCAATGAAAGAAAAAAAGAGATATTTATTAATTAAAAGTAAAAAAATTAAAAATTCCACTAATCTCAAAAAGAAAGTTGAATCTGCTATTATGGATTTCATTGGTGTTTTAGGTAAAAGTAAAACAGGGATGAGCTGGATTAAATCTAAAAATAATTCTACAATACTTTGTGTTAATAGAGAAATGGTAGATAAAATAAGAGCAAGTATTTGTGTTTCTCCTGAAGATATTCAAATTACTAAGGTATCTGGAACCCTTAAAAGTTTAGAGTAAGTTTTATAAATAATAATTTCTTGTATTATATAATAAAAATGGTGGGAATTGAGACTATAATTTGGTATTTACTCTTAATTGATAGTATTATAGCTGTTACTTTAGCTTTTTTCTTTCAAAATAAAGTTAAAAAATGGTGCAGGAGTGATTTCAGATGGTTTTGCAAACATTTTCCTGTTACAAAAGGATGGGCACTTTATTATCTAATACTTATTCTTTGGGTAGGATATGGATTAAGTAGATTAGGAATCATTTAAACCAAGTATAATAATCCTTAAAAATCTACAAAAAATGTAATCTTATGGAAAATGAAGATTATGATGATTTAAGTCCTAATAGAAATATGATTAATGGGAAAGGATTTCTTATTGAAATTTTTGAGAATTCACTATTAGATAGATTAAATAGATTTTTGCCTGGATTTTTTATTAAGAAAACAAAAAAAATTGATTCTACAAATATCATTAAAATGAATTACTGGGGTATTGAGGTGGATGCCATTGATTTCTCAAAAAGAAAATCTACATTTATGTTAAATGAAAAAGGAAGATTTGAAAAAGAAGTTGTGGAAATACCTGGAGAGAATTATATTACTTCAGTTCATAATGCAAGTGATATTTATATAATAGGAGAAAATAAACCTACATGGTTAAAAGAAACCTCTATTCATAATACTGAAATATATGATATTAGAAATAATATTGATCCTTTTGAATTAGAAGAAGAATTATATTTCTTAGCTAAAAAACAGGCTAGTGGAATGTGTAAGGGAAGTCTTTCAGAAATTGTAGATAAAACACATTTTGTTTTATAAAAAAGAGAGTTTATTATAAAAATAATTAAAAAGCTCAAAGTGTTTCTTTATTTAGTTAAAATGTCTCAATCAAACCTACCCGAGGTAGAATCAGGAATATTGAATCAAGGCCATCTTATTTCTAGGAAGCTTCTATATGATGACACTCCAAAAGATGTCATAGAAATCTACAGTATTATTTCAGAGCAAAGTATGAAATTTGACAAAGATACTCCTAGCTTTTGGGTTCGTTCTATTATTGAAGATGATTCTCTTTGCATAGGTCCTCGGATAGATATAGAGGACTTAGTTATTGGTACTGTTCTTCACAGAGAAGGAGAAGAATATCATGGTCCAGATCTGTTTACTTATAATGGGGAGGCAGAAAACAAAAAAAGGTTCAAAACAGAAAAAGGGGATGGAAAAGGTCATTATGTTATATCTGGTTGTAGATATAAAAAAAGATATCATTTAGAGAATGTTTCAGGAACTGATGAAAAAAGATTGCGTTGTCTTAATGATTCTCCTATTAAAAGAGAAAATAATGCTCAAACAGAGATTTATGGTGCAAGAGACGAAGATATTTCAAAAAGCAAGCTAGAAAAAGACATTTATAATATATCTATGCAAGAAGCTGAAAAAATGAGTTTATCTAATCTAAATAAACCAGAATTAAAAATAGTTGATAATACACAATATTCTTCAGATTAATAAAGTTATTAGATTCTCTTCTATCTTCTAAATTGTTTTTTAAACCTATTACTTTTTGGAATTGTTTTTCTTTTCTTTCTTTGGCCTTGAAAAAACCTTAATCAAATCATCCTTAATTTTTATTTTAGATTTTTTGTTTTTGTCTTTTTTCAAATATCTTCTTTTAGATGCTGCACAACTTCTCCTAATAATATCTCTAACCTGCTCTCTTACAGTCATTAGATTGTCTTTAGCACGTCTTTTCAAAACTGTTACTTCATCTTCATCTAAATGAATTGTTACAGAAGTTGTTTTTCCTATTTTGTCTTTATCTGCCATATTATTTTTTAGTTATTTTACTATTTCCTCTGATAAAACTTCTTTACTTTAAACATCTTATAGATTCCTTCAAGAACATCTGTTCCTGCATATCCTGCAAGCAATGCTAATCTTGCATCAAATGAAAATATAACTCCAACAAAAACACCAATAATCCATGCTGTTATAACAGTTATGAAGTAATAACTCCAAATAATCTCCCTATCTAAACTTAAGGCCTTTAATAGTCCTACAAATCCTCTTGTTAATCCTCCTGTTCCACCAAGAAGTCCTGCTAAAAATAATGTATTTACCATATAAAAAGATTGAAAATATATTTTAAATAACTATTGGAAAATGTTAAAGGTCATAAAATCTGGTAAATTTTATTCCTATTTCATTTTTAAAACTGTTTCATTTTTGGGGGGCTTATTTAAATAAGAATCATACTTTTTAAAACCATGAAAAGAACATACCAACAAACAAGCAAAAAAGACTTACTAGAGATGAGTTCTGTTCTAGAAAATGCCCCTTACCTTATAAAAGGGGATAGTAAAGAATGGAATTATACTGTAGGAAAAACAGGCACGTGCAATTGTGCCAGCAGTAGATCTTCTGGTGGAACTTGTAGAGCATTGAGCTTAGAAGATTCTGTAGAATAAAATATAAAAAATGGAAAAAGTATACAATTCACTGATAAAAACTGGCTTATCAAATCAACCGAAGGAAGTGCCTTTTTTTACAGATGAACCTAATTTTATTAATTATTTTACTATTCCTAATAAAAATGCTGAAAAAAAATACGATATTAAAAACGTTTATGGCCAAGGATTTGACTCAAATAGAGATATTTCTAAAATAAAATCAGTGGGGGAGATGTTGGAAAGACTTTGTTTGTGTAATCCAAAACAAAAATTTAACATAACTAAGTTTAAAGAAAAAAAGGATTTTATTCGTCCTTCATTATTCTTCTGTTATTCTTCAGAGCAGATGGAAAATATAAGAGAAAAAAAGGAAAAATTAGATAATGGAAAATATAGGTGGATGAAAGTTAAGAAAATTCCTGAAGGGAAAGAAGTTTATATGCCTGCACAAATGGTCTTTCTAACAAGAAATTTCAAGGGAGAATATGCATTAAGAAAAGAACAGATAAGTACTGGTGCAGCAATGGGAATTAAAGGGGAAAAAAGAGCATTTAAATCAGGGTTTTTAGAATCTATAGAAAGAGATGCAATAATGTCTTTTTATCTAAAAAAAAGAAGAGGTAGAAAAATGTATGATTTTTCAGATAAAATCAGTGAATTAAGGGATTATCTTAAAAGGTATCAACTAGAAACGCATATTTTTGATGCAACTACTGACCTAGGTATCCCCAGTATTTTTGCAATGACTATTGATTATTCTGGATTAGGAGAAGCAGTTAATGTTGGATCTAGTTCAGATCTTAATTATGAAAAAGCAATTGAAAAAGCGATTACAGAATCCATTCAATGCAGGAGAATTGGAAGAGTTTCAACTTCCTTTCTAAAAGCAGATTCAATAAATAAATCACAAATAAACTCCTTAGAAGACCGTCTTCTTTATTGGAGAGACCTAAATAGGATAAAAGATGTTTCTCACCTTATAAAAGAAAGAGAGAATATATCCTATAAAAAGATATCTCCTAAAGATATCACATTAAATAATGCAATTGAAAACTTATCTTCAAAAAAGTTTAATATTTTAGTTGCAGATATGACTCTTCCTGAAGTGAAAGCGCAAGGATTTGAGTCATTAAAAGTCGTTATCCCTGAACTTCATCCATTGTATTTAGATGAAAAAGCTAAAGCACTTTATAGTATCCATCATGGAGAAATAAAAGAAAATCCCAATCTTAAACCTCATCCTGTAACCTAAAATGATAAAAGAAACAAAAGAATTCTACAAAAAAACTGAATTGCATAAAAAAGATTTAAAAAATTATAAAGAGGATCCTTCAGATATCACTAATATAAAGGTATTCAAAAAATCTTATCCAAGACTTCCTTCAATTGATTTGCCAAAAATAGATAAAAAAGAAAGTGAATTTGAAACCCTAATGGATATGAGAGAATCCTATAGAACTTTTTCAGAGAAAACACCTTTATCTCTTGAAGAGATATCTAAAATACTTACTTCCTGCAGAGTTGTAGATTCTAAAAGAAAAGTAGAAAAAAGAACATATCCTTCTGGAGGAGCAAGATTCCCTATAGAATTATATCTTCTTTCATATAATGTTAAAAATTTAAAAGAAGGAGCATATCATTACAATATAGAAAAAAGTAACTTAGAACTACTCCTTGATGAAAGCCTAAAAAAAGAAAGAAGAAATATTATCTCTCCTTATCTTGAAAATCCCGCAGCTACAATTGTTTTCACATCAGTTATTTCTAGATCTGAAGTTAAATATGGATTAAGATCTTATCCTTATTCATTAATTGAGGCAGGTCATATGGGCCAAAATATACAATTATCCTCTGCAGAAATTGGGATTGGATCCTGTCCGGTAAGTGGGTTTATAGACAATACTGTTAAAAATATACTTGACTTAACAGATGATGAGATTCCTATATATAGTATTAGTATAGGGAAGGTTAAAAAGTAATAAAATGGCATTATTAAATATACATAATTATTTGAACACTAAAGGTTCTCCTAAAGAGATTATAGATAAAATCATTAATGAAATACCTAAAAGAAAGGACATTGGATTTGCAGGGTATTTGGATAAAAAATGGTTGAAAATGACCTTAGAAAGATTAATTCCCGATAAAAAAGGACATAATCAATCCTATTCCTATAAAAAAATTAATGAGAAATATATTAAATCTTCATGTAAGGAAGTTATAGAAAAATGTAAAAAATACCTTGATAAAAAAGTCCACATATTCTTATTCCCTACTTTTGATAAATTTGCTTTAGAAAAAATGAATGGATTAAGTGGTTTTTACTCTTGGAGAGATACTATCCTACTTTTTATTAACTCTAATGGTAAATGGGAGGATTATTTTAAAGGGACTGTAGCTCATGAAATAGCTCACTCTTTATCTCCTTATTGTAAACCAGGTGCTTCAATAAGGGATTGGATAATTTTAGAAGGGATAGCAGAAAATTTTAAAGAGTTTATATTAAAAAATAGTAAAAAAACGCCCTGGATAAAGTCTATCTCTAAAGAAGAATCTAAAAAATTGTTTGATAAAATGAAAGGTTCTATTAAAAAAAGTAATCCAAAAGAATATAATGAAATTTTTTATGGTACAGGAAAATATCCTTTATGGGCTGGGTATGCCATTGGATATTATCTAGTCAAAGAATTTATAGAAAAACAAGACAATTTAGATTGGAATAAACTCTTAAAAATAAATCCCAAAGAAATTTATTATTCTGAAAATTAAAATCCTTTTAAGAATATTATATTAAGTTTAACTCTAAGTTAATCTTTATAAGTGAAAGGCCAACTGAATGTATAGGCTTTTTTCTTATGATAGGATAATAAAACTATAGTAAAAAAATCCATTTAATTCATATATTAGTCTTTCAAAACCTAACAAGATTATAATTAATATGTCACATATTAATATTAATGGTATGTCATATACTAACCAAATTAATGGCCAACCTACAAACCAAAATCATTATAAACAGTTATAACATAGTTATAACATTATGAAAACACTTGTAAAACCAATTGTAAAAGTAGGCAATTCTGCGGGAGTAATTCTTCCTAAAGATTGGCTTAATGGAAAAGCAAAAGTAGAGTTATTTGAAAAACCCTTAGACATAAAAAAAGAAATTTTAGATATGATTAAAAATGACTTATCTAAGGTAATTGGTGTGTATATTTATGGTTCTTATTCAAGAAAAGAGAACACAAAAGATTCTGACATAGATATAGTAATAATTGCTAACAAAAAGATAAAAATCAAAAAGAAAAACAAGTATTTTGATATAACAGTTATTCAAAAAAATAAAATTGACTCATTTAAAAAAACAAATCCATTATTATTTTACTCTATTTTAAATGAAGCAAAAGCAATTATAAATGAGAATTTTTTAAAGAATCTAAAAAAAGAGGAATTTAAATCTGATTTAAAAAAAGTTAAAAAATACCTAAAAAAATATTTTGAAGATTGTGATAGAGTGTTGAAAATAAATAAAAAGCTTTTAGATTTAGATAAACTAGAAAATAATAAATATGCAGATTTAAACTTGGTTTATTCATTAATTCTTAGGATTAGAGGAGTTTATATTGCTAAAACAATCCTAAAAAATAAAAAATTCTCTAATAAATCCTTTTTTAATATTTTAAAAAAAGACCTGGATAATGCAAATAAATATTATAAGATATATCAAAAAATAAGAGATGATAAAAAACCAAAGAAAAAAGTTAAAATAGAAGATGTAGAGAAATTGATTAAATTACTTGATAAAGAACTAAAAGAAATTAAAAAATATGCCAAGTAGAAAAAAGAGACTGAAAAAAGGAATAGAATCCGTTCAAAAATCAATAAAGAAACATGAACAGAAAATAAAAAAAGCTGAAAGCGAAGATCAAGTAGAATTAATAAATTATTATAAAAAAGAAATAAAAGGAATGAAAGATCAACTTTCTAGAAAAAAGAAATTTTTAGATAAATAATGTTCATTTTTAACAGAAATATTTATAAAGTATTTAACAATTATTTATGTGTATGGATATTAGTAAGATAACTAAAGAAGATTTACTTAGAATAAATAAAGGGTTTGGTGGAAACTTGAGAAGTAGTTCTAGCCTGGACTTTGCTTTTCATAGATTAAAAAATAAAAAGTTGGGTTTTTATAAGAAATTGTCATATTTAATACGGGCAATTTTAGTAGATCATCCATTTTCAGATGGAAATAAAAGAACTGCTGCCTTTGTGGCAATAGGATATGCTAATGAAAGTAATAAAAAAATAGAAAGAGAATTATTAATTCATCATATTGTCTCTATTGCAAAGAAAAATATTCATAAAATAAGAAATATAGAATGGAGGTTAAAAAATGCAATCAAGTGAAATCAAAAAAATATTGAAAGAATACAAAGATGTTTTCCAAGCATTGGAAAAATACGATGAGACAGGAGAATTGCCAATGCAGAGAAAAAGAATTGACATAACTTTGCCAGTGAGAACAATAAACAAACTGAAGAAAATGAAAAAGAAAACAGGCAAGCCCATATCAAGGATAATTGAGGAAAGTGTTCCTGTTTGAGATTAAAGGGATTTTGAAAAAGATAAATAGTAATAATTCAAAATATTTGTTATAATAGGTTATATCTTTAATCCGTTTTTATGGATTTTAGGATTATCTAGAAAGTAATCTTAGT
Source organism: Candidatus Woesearchaeota archaeon (assembly GCA_964600865.1). Classification (GTDB taxonomy): domain Archaea; phylum Nanobdellota; class Nanobdellia; order Pacearchaeales; family GW2011-AR1; genus WJLC01. Next base: position 9,511 of record CAZRJP010000009.1, read on the forward strand.
TAGAACCACATTTTTAATTTATGAGGTTTGTATATGGTTAGAATGATTTTTATACTTTAGAATTATAAACTATTATTTGACTATACAATACTTATGAAGATCTTGAACCCTTAAGAATATAAACTATTTCTGATATTCTTTTAAATCTAAAAAGAAGAAGATATAATGGCCTAAATACAATCAAAATTCCGTATATAAATAAAAATAATAATATTACATTAGAAGTGACGGAAAATTCATTAATTATAAATATAAAAGCTATTACTACAAGTATATAATTTATTAACATGAAAAGAGATTTAAAGGCAAACTTAATGAGAGGATATTTTTGTATCTTTTTTATTAACTGAGAATTATTCTCATCATGCAATATTAAAGAAAATAAATTTCTGAAAAATTTATCTTTTATCCAAAAAGAAGTTGATGCACTAAAAATTCCTGCAAGAGAAGCAAGAAAAATGAGTAATAATGAGGATCCTTTGATTAACCAAATAAAGGTAAAAACCACCAAAGAATAATAGGGAGCTATTTTTTGCGCTGATTTTCCAGGTTCTAAAAGATATTGAAGAGGTATACTGGCCATAGATAATTAAGTGTATAGAATATTTTAAACATATTGTTTGTATGCAATAATAGTAAATAAAATAGAATTAATGACCAACCTACAAACCAAAATCATTATCCTAGATATCTCCTATTAAAAAATCCCTTGTACATATCTTGTATTGGTTCTTTAAACCATTCAACCTGAATCTTTTTTCCGCCATTGTATCAATTTAAAATTTAATATTTTTCCATATTAACATTCCAGGAATCCCAAATGTTCCTATAAATACTATCAACCCGGCAATTGGGAAAGCAATACTTAATTGACCTATTGATTCTCCAAAAACAAGAATTATGAATGCAAAAAGAAGAGAAATTAATGCCGAGATTAAAAAAGCTGTAAGATCATTCCTCATTCCTCCAAAATCAAAATTAATCATTAAACCCGAAGGCCAATAACATTTATAACGATTTATTTACTAAAATATATATACAAAAAAAGCATCTTCTCCTGGAAGTTTTAAACTATCCAAATTTGATTTTTAAATATTAACAAAACCCAAAACTCTTAAAACATTATAATTCTTGAATGATTTATGAAACTATTAACTAAATCCAATTACCTTAAGGGATTACAGTGCCCTAAATTATTATGGGTTACTAAAAATAATAAAAAGAGAATTTCTGAGCCAGATAAAGTGGCTAAGTCTAGATTTAAGGCAGGTCATGAAATTGGTGTTTTAGCTACAAGGCTTTTTGAAAAAGGAATTGATTTATCAGAATTAGGTTTTATTGAGAATATTAAAAAAACAGAAAAGTCTCTTGAATTGAGAAAGCCTTTGTTTGAGGCAGGTTTTAAGGTTGATAATCTTTATTCTAGGATAGATATTTTAGCTCCTGTTGGAAATGATGAATGGGATATAATTGAAGTTAAATCTGGAACTAGGGTAAAAGAGGTAAATATGCATGATGTTTCTTTTCAAAAATATGTTTGTGAAAAAGCAGGATTGAAGATAAGAAGGTGCTTTTTAATGCATATAAATAATAAATATATTAGGGATGGAAACCTTGAATTACAAGAGCTTTTTATTCAAAAAGATATAACTGAAAAAATAGAGGATTTTTCTAAAGGAATTAAAAAACGGGCTGAAGAAATGCTTAAGATAATTAAAAATAAAGAACCTACATGCAATATTAGTGTTAATTGTACTCAACCCTATGATTGCCCTTTAATGAATGAATGCTGGAAAGATGTTGCAGAGGGAAGTGTTTTTGAGTTTTACAGGATGTTTAAAAGAAAATGTTTTGATTTGCATGATAATGGGATTTATTGTATTAGTGATGTTCCTGAAGATATTAAACTAAATGATAAGCAAAAGATTCAGAGAAGATTAGCTATTGAAGCATTGTCTTCTAAAGACACAGCTAATAAAGAACCTAAACATGTTAATAAAAAGAAAATAAAGAACTTTTTGAATAAGTTAAAGTATCCTATTTATTATTTAGATTTTGAAACAATTAATCCAGTTATTCCTAAATATGATGGGGTGAGGCCTTATCAAAGAATTCCATTTCAATTTTCCTTGCACATACAAGAAAAACCAGGAGAAAAACTAAAACATGTATCTTTTTTAGCTGAAGGACTAAATGACCCAAGACCTGAATTCTTACAAGCATTAAAAGATAATTTAAAAGACAAGAAACAAGGTAGCATAGTAGTATATAATCAAAGATTTGAAAAAGGAGTTTTAAAAGAATGTGTTAAGGCATTTCCAGATTTTAAGGGATGGTATGAGGGAAATATTTCTCTGAGAATTAAGGATTTATGGAATGTTTTTAAGAATTTTGATTATTATGATTCAAGGCAAAAAGGCTCAACCTCAATAAAATATGTCTTGCCTGTTTTATCTGATTTAAGTTATGAGGATATGGATATAAAAAATGGCTCAATAGCAAGTTTAGAGTATGAAAGGGTTACATATGATTCAGATGTTAGTGAAAAGGATAAGAATGGGGTTAGGGATGCTTTAGAGAAGTATTGTGAGTTGGATACCTTGGCAGAACATGAGATAATTTTAGGTTTGAAAAAAGAATTAAAAGAAAAGGAGAAAAAATTATGATTTTTGATGGACAAATATCAAAGGATTCAAGAAGGTTGATACAACAAATATTAACAGATAGGATTAAGAACAAAAGATTTATAAGTAAATAATTACTAATATAAGTAAAATGTTACTAGATACCAAAATATTTGAAGAATTTGTAGGAGATTATTCCTTGAAATTAACAGGTAGTTTTATTGCAAAAAAGAAGAAATTAAACCAAAAAACCACTGCAAACCATCTTCATGCACTAGAAAAACAAGGAATACTAAAAAGTAAGACACAAGGAAAAAACAAGAACTTTTTTTTAAATCTTGATAATAAAGAGATAGTAAAAAACTATATCTTGGCAATTGAACATCTAAGAACAATAGAATTTTACAAAAATAATCTTGTTATAAAAGAAATATCTGAAAAGATAAACCCTTTAATAAAAGGATCAGCAATAATTTTTGGAAGTTATGCAAAAAAAATTCAAAAAAAGGATTCTGACTTAGATATTTTAATTATTGGGAAATGTAATGAAAAAGAAATAGAAAAAATATGCAAAATGTACAATATAGAAATAAGCCTAAAAATCTATCCTAAACTGCAAACAGATATTTTAACAAAAGAAGCAATAAAAAACCATATTTACATAAAAAACTCAGAAAAAATTGTAAGGGAACTAATAAATGGTAAATATTGAATGGTGCAAAAAACAAAAGCATGGAATAGAATTAATTGAGCCTAATGAAGACTTGGCAAATGCATACATAAAAAAAGCAGAAGACCCACTAAGCGCATCACTAAACCTTGAAAATAACACTGATTGGAGGGTATCTTCTTTATACTATACAATGTATTTTAGTGTCTATGCAACACTTATGAGGATTGGGGTAAAATGCGAGATTCATTCATGCACTATTGCATTTGCGCAGTTTTTTCTTAATAACTATTTTTCAAAAGAAGAAATCGAAATGCTAAACAAGGCAATGAAGGCAAGAATTGATGTTCAATATTACACAGACAGAAATATCTCAAAAAGAGTATATAATAAAATGATTGAGAATGCACCCAAATTTATCGCAATATCTAAGGACACCATAAATAAACTAACTGAAAAAGAAATCTTTGAAATAAGAACTAAAATATGAAAATATTAAAAAATGGCTCAATAGCAAGTTTAGAGTATGAAAGGGTTATATATGGCCAACCAAGCGAAATCTTGTTGAGTGGAAAAGATAATAAAATCAAAGGATTGAGCGAGGAGGATATTGATAAAAAAGTTGAAAAGGAAAGGAAAAAGGTCAGAGATGCTTTAGAGAAGTATTGTGAGTTGGATACCTTGGCAGAACATGAGATAATTTTAGGTTTGAAAAAAGAATTAAAAGGAAAGGAGAAAAAATTATGATTTTTGATGGGATTATTGAGGGGTTGAGGAGTGTTGTTTGATGAATGTGGGTTGGAAAAATGAAATGAATAGGATATTTGAATCAAACAAATACTTAAGATTATTCAAAAAATATTGGAAGGCTTTATTTTTAGTTCTTATAGGATCATGTATCTATATTATTATTCATGAATTAGTTCATCTTTATTTTGTAAATCTCTTTGGATATTCTGGAAAAATTTCTATAAATATCATCTCAAAAGTTCGTTACTTCACTCCATTAAATAACGTGCCAAAAATTCATCATTTAATTATTACATTGGCTCCCCACGTTCTAAGTTCATTGATTTTATTTTCATTACTTATAATCTCTTTTTTTAAAAAATCTAAATTATTTTTGTGGATTGGAGCTATCCCTCTCTTAGATGTGGAAGTAAATTTCCTATCATCTCCTTTTTGTTTTTATCTAGGATTATCTAATGATTTTTCAAATTTAATAAAAAGAGGCTTTTTGTACTGGCCAATTTTAATTGGTATTATTCCTTTTTTAATTTATTACATTTTATGGAAGACATTGAATAATGAATAGTTCTATTTTTGAAAGAATTTAAAAAGTTGTATTATCTTAGAATTTTATGAAGGACGAAGAAAGAAAAATTCACGAATTAAAGGAACTTATTAAAGAATTTTGTGAAAAAAGGGATTGGGACCAATTTCATAATGCTAAAGACTTGGCAATCGCTCTTTCTATTGAAGCATCAGAACTTTTAGAAATATTCAGGTGGAAATCTCAAAAAGAAGTAGAAGAATTATTTAAAACTGAAAAGAAGAAAGAACATATTGAAGAAGAAATGGCAGATGTTTTGTATTTTTTAGTTCGGATGGCACAGATGTATGGTTTAGATCTTACAGAAGCATTAGAAAAAAAGATGGAAAAAAATAAAGAAAAATATCCTGTAGATAAAGCGAAAGGGAGCAATAAAAAATATAATGAGTTTGATTGAAAATGATAAATAGAAATATAATTTATAATGCTCCTCAAGAAGAATTTTGTAAGGATGTTTTAGTGAATAAATTTGCAGATAAACTGCAAGAAGAATTTAAAATAATTTATGGTAGGAAAGCAGGTAAACCCGAATACAATTCTTGGATTGATACTGGAAAAGTTATAAAAAATCTTATTGAATTGGGGGGATTGAAAAATATTTATGTTTCTTTTGAATATCAGGTTCCTTACACCCAAAAAAGAATAGATTGCCTGTTATTTGGAAAAAATAAAGAAGGGAAAGGGGTAGTTATCCATATAGAAATGAAACAATAGCAATCTGTAGAAGCATTGCCTATTGAAGGGAACTTTGTTGAGACATATACTGGAGGGAACACTAGAAAGGTTGCTCATCCTTCACAACAAGTGAAAGGTTATCATAATTATCTCTTAGGATTTGTAGAGATATTTGAGGAAGAAGATGCTAAACTTATTGGTTGTGCATATTGTCCTAATTATGACAAAGAAAAAGGAAAAGGATTATATGATAAAAGATACAAAAAACTAGTCCAAAAATATCCTATTTACACAAAAGAAGATATTGAAAAACTAGCAGACAGATTAAAAAATCTATTAAAACAAGGAGATGGTTTTGATATATTTAATAAATTTATGGAATCTCCAATTAATCCTTCAAGAAAATTATTAGAAAGTGCTTCTAAGGTGATAAAAAAAGAATCAGATTTTAATTTATTGGATGATCAAATATATGCAAGAAATGTTATTATAGATAAGGTAAATAAAGCTAAAACAGATGATAAAAAAAGTATTATTATCGTTAGAGGTGGTCCTGGAACAGGTAAAACAGTTATTGCTCTTCATACCTTAGCAGAATATGCTGGGAAGAAGGATAAAAAGTATAAAATCTTTTTTTCATCTAGATCTAAACCATTAATAGAGGCAATCAAATATCGTATGGAGAGAGGACAAAAAGCAGGAGAGGTTAATGCTAGGATATTATTCACTAGTTTAAATCCTTACATTCCTGCTAGAACAGATGAAAATGAACTGGATATCCTCATAGTTGATGAAGCACATAGAATTGGTGAAAAATCTAATCATAGATTTACTAGAAAAGAATACAGAACAGATATGCCACAAGTAGAACAATTAATAAGATGTGCAAAAACATCTATATTTTTTATAGATGATAAACAAATAATTCGTGGTGCAGAAATAGGGAGTACTAAATTAATAAAAGAAACAGCAAAAAGGTTAGGAAGAAAAATAGAAGAAATTAATCTCAAATCTCAATTTAGATGTAATGGATCTGACAATTATCTTGATTGGTTAGAATATGTGTTGGGACACTCTGATAAAGAAAAAATCCTAAAAAAAGAAGACAACTTTGATTTTAGAATAATAGATTCTCCTCAAAAACTTTATAAGATAATTAAGAAAAAAGATGCTCAAAAAGGTAAATCTGCTAGATTGGTTGCTGGCTATTGTTGGGGGTGGTCTAAAGAACTAAATGAGCATGGAGAATTCAAAAAAGATGTTAAAATAGGTGATTTCGAAATGCCTTGGGAGACACATGGCAATATTAAGGCCCCAGAGGGTTATGTTAGATGGTACGAATGGGCTTATAAACCAGAAGGGATAAAACAAATAGGGTGCATTTATACTGCACAAGGATTTGAATTTGATTACATTGGGGTTATAGTTGGACCAGACATAAAATATGATGAAGAAAAAGATTGTCTTGTAGGAGATATTAAAGGCACTAAAGATCCTATGTTAAAAAGAGATAAAGAAAATTTTGATGAATATGTGAAAAACATTTATAGGGTTTTAATGTCAAGAGGGATGAAAGGATGTTATGTTTACTTTACAGATAAAAAAGTTGAGGAATATTTTAAAAGAAAGATGGAAAGAGATTAATTCTTCATTATTTTAAGATCTTCTCTATTCATCTCAATCCCAATAGAATCTTTAACCATATGTTTGGTAAAGCTGAAAAATGATACTCTATCTTCTCTGAATAAAAATCTAAGACAATTTGCTTCATTAATAGATAAATGTATGAAAAATATTTTCCTATCTTCCTCATTCATTAAATATCTTAATTGTCTGATTCTAAAATCTAAAGTTATTATGTCTTTTTTATTTTTTATATTAATAATCATTTGTTCTATCTAGATAAAACTCTAACCACTCCCTAAACCTATTTACTGATTCTTCAAATATAAATCATCCCTTCATTTATGGGGGAGTTCCAAAAATGGAAAGGGCAGCGAGTTCTCTTAATATTTTTCTAGATAAAATTCTTTTTTCTTGAAATTCATCACTAAATTGTATTCCCTTTTTTTAAGGAAATCTATTCCTAAGATAATAGGAAAATATCCTAATTCCTTCTCTTTTTTAGGTGATGTGGGCTTTAAAACAAGGCAAGAAAGGGGCTCTTTTGCAATCTTGTCTTTTTTGCCTTTTTTACCATAAAAAGAAAAAGTCACCTTGACCTCATATGCTGTATACTTATTTCCTCCCAAATATACTGTCTTAGGATATTTCTTATTGAGGGACAATTGTAATCTTATTGCTTTGTCATAAGGAATTACTGTCTTTGGGCTTCCAGTGTCAATAACAAACTGATCTTGAATACGAATCCGTTTAGATTTTAATAAAGTAACATTTCCATATTCTTCTTGCTCTGGATCTCCACTTATATTCACTAGAGGTATCTTCATATCTGGAATATTTTTATCTTCTTTTTAGAAGGGATCTGTTTAATTAATACCTCTTCTTTTTTGACTTTAAGCTTTTTCAACTTTAACATTAAATCCTTCATATTGCTTGCATTTGCAATGACTTCCCTGCTTTTTATAGCTAGAATATCCTCTCCATACTTATCTTTTAAATTCTTTACATTAGAAAGAAACCATTTAAGATTTTCAGATGAATCTTTCATTAATTGTAATTCATTCATATACATTTTATGTTCTTTTTATTTAAATAACTTTTTATCCTTCTTTAATTATAGCCACAACACTCAAACCAAAAACCCAACTACCCCATAAACCTATCAACTTCTTCCTGGAATATAAATACTACCTCTGCAAATAAAAGAGTTCCAAAAATGGAAAGGGCAGCGAGTTCTCTATATAGTGGTAGGGTATGTAATCGTCTGTGCAGACATACTTATATATCTTTCGGTACAGACATCATTACTCTCCAGTAGTTTCTGTACAGAAATACTTAAATAGATGTCCTATCTTATTTTTTTATGAAACTTCAAAAACAATTGTCAAAAAAACGAGGAGATAAAATTTATCATAAATATATTGTGAATATTCCTAAAGAAAAAATCAAGGCAGCAGGATTCAAACAAGGCGACGAACTCAAAGCAGTAGTTGAAAAGAAAGGGGATATGAGGTTGCGGAAGAAATGAACAATGACAATTGAATTAAGAACAAGAAATTTAATTTTAAGAAGGCCAAGAAAAAAAGATATTCCAGATTTAGTGGAGGGATTAAATAATCTTAAAATTAGCAAATGGCTTTCAAAAGTCCCTCATCCCTATAAAAAGAAAGATGCTGAGTGGTGGATTAATGATTGCAAGGAGAAATTTAAGAAAAAAGGGAAGGAAAAAATTAAGAGTTATCCATTTAGCATTGAATTGAAAAAAGAAAAAAAATTAATTGGGGCTGTTGGACTACACGATATTGATTATTTTGAAAAAAATGCAGAAATAGGATATTGGGTTAATGAAAATTATTGGAGACAAGGGATAATCAAAGAAGCTCTAATTAAAATAATTGATTGTGCATTTAAGAAATTAAAATTAAATAGGCTAACAATAAAAGCCTACACTAAAAACAAGGCATCTAATGGTGTTGCGAAAAAAATGGGATTTAAATTTGAGGGTATTGAAAGGCAGGGTGCAAGAAGTAGGGCCACAGGAAAATTTATGGATGGGAATGTTTATAGTCTCTTAAAAAAAGAATGGCCAAAGGCAAGAAAGAAATTAAAGAGTTAAAAGAAATGAATAAAACAGGATTCAAACAAGGCGATGAGCTTGAGGCAGTAGTTGAGAAAAAAGGGGGATGAACTTGAGGAAGAAATAAAAAACAAAATATTTAAATAGTATTGTCACAATTATGTTACATATGTCACAAAAAGATTACAAAATAGAGATTGTATTGAATTTACTTAAATCCCCTAATCATATTCGGAGTATGGCTAAAGACTTAAAAACCAATCAAACCACTATAGCAAGAAAAGTAAAGGAATTGGAAAAAGAAAATATTCTTGATTATAATAAGGAAGGGAAGAACAAAGTTTATTTCATTAAAAAAACTATAGAAGCGCAAGAATACGTATATATTTGTGAACACCATAAACTAATACATATTATAAAAAAATATCCTATTCTAAGAAAAATAATAAAAGAAATAAAACAGAATAAAAAGATAAAATTAGCCTTGCTTTTTGGATCTTATGCTAAGGGATTAACACATAATAAAAGTGATATTGATATTTACATAGAAACAAAAAACAAGGAAATTAGAAAAAATATAGAAAGAATAAATACAAGATTAAATATAAAAATAGGTAAATATGATAAAAATAATTCTTTAATTAAAGAAATTCAGAAAAATCATGTAATCATAAAAGGAATTGAAAGATATTATGAAAAGAACAAATTTTTTAGCTAAATTGCAAAAGCAAAAGAAGTTACAAGTAGTAGAAACAAGTGAAGAAATTTGTAATTCTTATTTAGAAAAATCAGGCAAATCTATGAACTCTTCAAAAGCAACATATAAAATTGAAAGTTATGGGGATTCTGTTGCCTTAGCCTATTATTCAATGTATTACTCTGTTTTAGCATTATTATTCAAAATTGGGATTAAATGTGAGAACCATACTGCTTCAATAATTCTTCTTAAAAAAATATTTAACATAGAAAATAAAGATTTATTTGATGCTAAAAAAGAGAGAGTAGATAAACAATATTATGTTGATTTTTCAGTTACAAAAGAAGATGTTATGAACATGATAATTCAAGCAGAGAATTTCAATTCTGAAATTCTTGATTTTATTGAAAACCTAAATCAAGGAAAAACTAAAGAATATAGAAATAAAGCAATTAAAATATTAAAAGATGCTAAAACTAGGAACTAAAAAGAAAAAGTCAAAAATAATCACCAAACTCTCTCCCTCTCATACTTTTTCCCATTATAAACAATCTCAACAACTTCCTTCTTGCCAGACATTTTTATCTCTGCTTTTTCAAAATCACTTAACTTGGAATTGTGTGATTTAAGAAAATCTTTAAACCACTTTCTTTTTTCCTGCAATAATTCGGATAAGCTGTCGGGTTCTCTTGCAGAAGGGGTTATTTTTCCTGTGAGGAGATTAATTCTTAATCCTGGATAAGATTTTTCTTTTAAATCTAAGTGAGGTATTGATAATGGATTTCTCCAGCATCTTAAATGAAGTATGTCATGCAAAAGTCCCTTTATTTGATTGGCTTTCATAATGAATGATAGGATTAGATATTTTTATTTTTATTATACTAATCATCTAAAAACTATCGTCAAAGAAGCCGGTTTCAAACAAGGCGATGAGCTTAAAGCTATTCTTGAAAAGAAAGGTAAAATAAAACTTAAAAAGAAACTATAAATCTTGCAAATATTCTACTTTAGGCAATTTAGAATACTTTTTCTTTAATTGATAATCATTATGAACTTCTTCTAATAACTCTTTTGTCCAATCTTTTTTATCTGCAGTAATCATAATTAATTTCCTCTTATTATTATTATTATTATTATTGCGTTCTTGTATTCCTGATGCAATTGTCTTCGCATCTGAATCATTTCCATCTAACCAAGTAAATAAACAACTCTTTAAATCAAAATCAATTTCTTCATTAGGAATTACAAACTCATCAACATATTTCCTGAGAAAATGATTAATTCTCCTTTCTAATTCAACAAATATTTTTGTTATAATTTGTACTTTCCTATGGCTCTCTTGAATAGTGTTTAACAAAATAAAAAATTTAGTTATCTTTTTCTTGTCTCTTTTTGTTAATCTTGAGGATTCTGAAGAAGTATAAAGCTTATAAGAATTATCTTTTAATTTTCTTATAATCTCTCTTTGAATAATTTTTTGCCTATTTAACCATTTAGGTATGTTTATGTCTTTTATGTAATAACAAAGCAATAATTGATCATCTTGTTTTTCATTTACAAATTTTCTGCTTTTTTTATTTAAATCTTTTCTATCTCCTTCTCCAACATAATAAAGGATAATACACATATCTAAAAACCATCTCATTCTTCATTTGCTCCCTCAAGAAAGACATTTAACATTTTTTCTTCTGTTTCATCTAATTTAATTTCTTCTAATGTTAGAGAGTTTTTGTAACCTAAAAGATTGTCTAACCTTGTTTCAATATCAAAATAGCATGCATTAAGCCTAGAATCTTTTATACTTTCTACAATCTCTTTAAATGTTGGATGAATCAATGGTTTTATATCTTCAAAAAAAAACTGGGTTGTTAATCCCTGCCATAATGAATTGAAGGCATCTAGAATTTCCCTTAAATATTCTTTCTTTTCTTTTTTAAACTCTTTAGATCTTAAAATGGAATTAGAAGCAATAATAAATTCATGATATTTATCGAATAAATATGAATATTCTTCTCCTATAGGCATCTCTACTAATATTTTATTAAATTTATTTAGAATTTCTTTCCCATCTATTTTATTATTAGAAATTTTATAGAAAATCTTGTCACTTAACTTAAAAATTTTCATATCCTCATGGGATTCATATTGTTCCTTTTTTTCCCACCAGGCTATATTTTTATGTTTCTCAATCTCTTCATCTATAATCTTATCTGAAATCCCTAAATCTTGTTCTCCATATGTTTTTATTATTTCTTTGGAATCTTGGGGATTAAATGGTGTTGCTAAAACTTTTCCATAATGAAATCTTACTACTGGGATATCCAAATTGTTCTTCTTTATAATTTCCACAGCTATTTTTTGCAGAGGTGTTTTTGCTATTTGTTCTTTCTTTTTAATATTCCATCTCTCAACAATTTTTGATAATAAAGATACTGAACGTTTTAATTTTTCTTTATCCAAAGGTAAACCATAAAAGACTGGATAATCATTTCTTACATAAACTTTAAGGTTCTCTTTAGAATATATTTCCCTTACTTTCTTATCTTCTTCTAATTTTTTAAGATAACTATTTACTGTAGACCAATTAGACCCCAAAGAATCACTTAGTTTTTTGGTAGATGCTGGCCCATCTTTTAATTCTTCAAGAAGTTGGGTCTTTATCTGTTCAGAAGTTTTTCTTTGATTAATTGCCATAAAAATACCCCCTTCTTTTCATACATATAACAAAAAATAAAAGTTTATAAAGTTTTAGGTATAATTTTATATATTGGTCTATACTATTTAATATTAAACTTACAAATAACTTCCCTGATTAAATAATGTAAAAATGCTTCAAAAAGTCATTAACTCTCAACAATAATTGAAAAACTATTAACTCCCTAACCAAAAACTAAAACACAATAATTCTTTTAAACTAAAAAGAACATATATTTTTATGAAAGATTATTTGCCGGGGTTAGGATTATCTGCAAGGTTAACTATTTATCCTTTGGAATTTGAAGAGATTGAAAAAGGGATATCAAGTATGCGTGAAGAAGGAGAGCATTTTGTAAGTGAATTTCCTAATTATTCTAAGGGCATAGGAGAAATGTTAACACACTATAATTCATTTGCAGGAGATTACAGATGGAATACAGAAAAGTTCTTTCTCAAGAAAATAAGAAATCCTAAAAATGTAACACCCCATTTTACTGGAAAGTTAATTCTTCCAAGATTATGGGAAGAGTTTTGTGATTTGCATAAAGAAGATGAAGCACTTCTAGATATATCTACAGAATATAAAAATGGGAAAAAATCATTAAATGCTATAACTTATCTCAATGGAGAGGAGTCAGAAATAAGAACCAAAATTAAAAGAGGGAGATCTTGGCCTTCTTTTTGCCCAGATATCTTTAAACTAGAAAATGTTAATTTAAGTGCAAAACCACGGGAATTTGTAATTGAATTGGGTTGAGTGATTAGTTAAAAAGAAAGGGGAGATGAGGTTGCGAAAGAAATGAAAATAACAAAATATTGGCGCATTATTTCACTTCAAAACATACAATCTTCTCAAAAAATCTAATTTGAATCAAAAGAATTAAATAGTTTTTATGCATTAATAGTTAATGGACAGAAAAGTCAGCGATAAAACAATTCTGGACAGGTTTGTTGAAGAGTTCACAGATGTTGTAGAGAAGCATACGAAATACATTATTGTTTCTGGATTTGTAGCTATTGCTCACGGCAGAAGCCGTGGAACAGAAGATATAGATATGATAATTGAAAGAATCTCCAAGGAAAAATTTTCAGAACTGCATGAAGAATTGATTAATTCTGAATTTGAATGTATGCAGTCAGATAGCGCAGAGGTAATTTATTCTCATTATCTGCAGGAAGGTCTAAGTGTAAGATACACTTGGAAAGGAGAGTTTCTTCCAGAGATGGAAGTTAAGCTTGCAAAAGATGTCCTAGATAATCATCAGATTAAAAACAGAATAAAACTCCCTTTTACTGGATTGGATATCTGGTTCTCTTCAATTGAAGGGAACATTGCATTTAAAGAAGAATTATTAAAATCAGGCAAGGACATGGAAGATGCAAAACACCTAAGAATTATTTATAAGGATAGGATTAATGAAAAAGAAATAGAAGAGATAAAATCTATAATCAGAGAGGTAAGGTTGGGAAAAAACAATGAGAGATAAGACACACAATGAACAAGTTGAAAGATGGGCTAATTATGTAAGAGAGCACCCTGAGGAATGGAAGAGCAAATTAAAACCATTTCTAGACAGCCAGATAGCAATTGCAATAAGATTTTATAAGAATCTCGCAAAGACTGAAGATGGAAGGGAAAAGATAAAAATGATTAGAAGCCTGAAGCAAGCAGGATGATTTAATCTAATTTATTTTTATTAATTTTATAGTCTATAATTAATGTTCTTTTTTATTTACCAGGAAACTCCA
>CAZRJP010000010.1:0-23521 GCA_964600865.1 Candidatus Woesearchaeota archaeon
CCTATTTCTTTGTTTGAACTCTAACTTGTAGGCATTCTCAAAAATTGCAACTAACAACTATTTCCCGAACAGTTTTTTGGGAAATGATAAATATCAATCATAAAGCGAAGAGTTTTTATAAAATCCATTCTAATTTTTCTGATGGATAAAAATGAGGATCTCAAAAATTGGTGTGTGGATGAGAAAAAAGAAATGGTGGACAAATTAAAAGATGAGATTGAATTAAGACAATACTCCCCTCAAACTAAGAAAAAATATATTTTTATTGTTAAAAAATATTTAAATTCCGATAAAAACGTTAAAGAATTCTTATTAGAGTATTCAGACAAAAGTGATTCTTCTGTTAGGGGGGTCTATTTTGCTTTAAAGTTCTTTTTTGAAAATGTTTTAAATAAAGATTTTAGAAGAAGGATTCCTTTGGCCAGAAAGAAAAAGAAACTCCCTTCAGTTTTAAACAAAAAAGAGGTTAATCAATTATTTGATGTTACTAACAATCAAAAACATAAGCTTGTTCTTTCTCTTTTGTATTATGTAGGTCTAAGGTTAAATGAAATTAGAAATCTGAGATGGGAGGATATTGATTTTGAAAGAGAAATAATTCATGTAAAAAAAGCAAAGGGTTCAAAGCATAGGACAGTGTTTCTTCATAATAAACTTAAAGAAATGCTTAAGAAAAGACAAAATAAAAAAGGGTTTATTCTTATATCTGAAAGAGGAAATAAATACAGTAAAAGAAGTATTCAAATGATAGTTAAGAAAGCTAAGAATAAGGCAAGTATTGATAGAAAAGTTACTCCACATACATTAAGGCACTCTTTTGCTACTCATCTCTTGGAAAATGGGGCAGACATAAGAATAATCCAAAAATTGCTGGGTCACGAAAATCTGCAAACAACCCAAATTTACACACATATAGCAAATAAAGATATTAGAAATTTATCTGGATTAATTTAAAATAATAAATATCAATAATTAAAAGGTTTTAAAATAATATCCAATTACTTCTTATTGTATGAAAAACATTAATCTTAAAGAAATAAAACAAAACAAAAACACTGAAGAGCTGTTGGAGTTTGGGATAATAAATATTGATAAGCCACAAAATCCTACAAGTTTTGATGCCTCTGAATTTGTTATGAAAAAGCTTGGTTTAAGGAAAACAAGTCATTTTGGGACTCTTGATCCTAAGGTTACAGGTGTTTTGCCTGTTGCTCTTAATAGGGCATGTAAGCTTACTGGTTATTTTATTGGTGAGGATAAGGAGTATATTGGGATAATGAGAATGCATGAAAAAATTTCTATTGAAAAAGTTCAAAAAGTGATTAATGAAAAATTTACTGGAGTAATTAAACAAACCCCTCCTGTAAAATCAAGAGTTAAAAGGCAAGAGCGTGAAAGAGAAGTAAAAAATTTTGAATTGCTTGAGGCAGATGAAAAGGGCAAAGATATATTATTCAAAGCAGAAGTTGAAGGCGGAACTTACATAAGGAAGCTTATTGATGATTTAGGAAAAGAGCTTGGCATAGGAGCGCACATGCTTGAACTTCGTAGAATCCGGGCAGGAATTTTCAAAGAACATAATGAAAAATATCCTTCTGTTAATCTATATGACTTTGAAAAAGCAGTTGAAGGGTATGAAAAAGGGAATGATGAAAAATTAAGAAAGATCATAATTCCCGGAGAGGTTGTATCTAAAGTATATCCAGTTGTTCAAATTAAAAAAAAGCCTTCAGAGAAGATTCTTCATGGTAAACCAATTTTTAATGGAGATATTGCAAAAGGAGAGAAAATTGAAAGTAAAATATCCATAGGAGAAACTATTAGTGTTTTTAATAAAATGAATTTTATTGGCATGTTTAAAGTTATTAATTCTAAAAAAATTTATGCAAAACCCAAATTTGTTTTTCAGCCATTAACAAAAAAGGAAAAAGAAAGATGAGAAATATAGTATATTTTTAACAAACTTCTTTATTACTTGTTTTTGAATAATTGTTTAAAAAATTTAATGAAAAAAGGTTCATTATCTCCTGAATTTATAGCGTCCCCAATTATAGAAGGTTTATTGTCTGCAGAAGCTTTGCTGCCTTCATCACTTGTTTCCTTGTTTTGATTTGCTCCATTATCTGTCTCACTTTCAGAACCTGATGTCTCTGGAACTTCAACAGGAATTTCTGTTTCTTCTTTTATTTCATCTGAATCTGAACCATCTTCAGATATTTTATTTGAATCATCTTTTTCTTTTAATATTTCATCTGTTTTTTCTTTACCATTAGTTGAAGAAGCTATAGCTTTTTCAATACTTTCTTTTGCTTGTTCTGGAACTTTTTCATTAACTTCTGATAAAATTTCTAAATGAGTAGAAGTTGATTCTGAAATAATCTTTTCAACACTAGTTGTATTATTTCCTAAACCTCTTGCTTTTTCTGCACTCTCAAAAGATTTATTTATTCTTTCTTCATACTCTTTAATAAGATTATCCACATCCTCAATCTCTCCTTTTTCGGCTTTTTCTCTTGCCTGGTTAAGTGTTTTTTCTGCAATCCTAAAATTAATTTCTGCTGCTTTTTCTGGTTGAATTTCTTCTAAATTATTTAATGCTTTTTTATTCTCTTTATTAGAAAAATTTATTGCTTTTTGAATGGAGGGTTTTGCCTGTTCTGGAACCTTTTCCAATACCTCTTCTAAAACATCTCTATGAATTGAAGTCGCGATTGCAACAAGCTCTGTTACCTTAGTAACATTCTCTCCAACTTGTTGGGCAATTTTAGATATTTCATTGCTTTTTTCTAAATTTTCTTCATATTCTTCTAAAAGTTCTTTTGCTTTCTCTTTGTCTTCATCTAAAATTTCAAGAGATTCAGATAATCTTCTTTCTGCAAATTTTAAATGTAACTCTGCTTTCTTTTGCTCATTAAATGTAAATGCTAAATTAATTTTTTCCCAAGCTCTTGATAAACCATAACCAATTCCCTTGGGTTTTCTCCCTCTTTCTAATTCTCTATCCCATTTTGGAGGGGATTCTTTTTCTTCTTCAGGTTCCTCTGTTTCATTACTTGGCTCTTCTGTAGTATTTATTAAAAATAAATAAGATTCATAAGCGTCAACTCTGCCTGCTCCTTGTGTATTTTCATCTAAACCTAAATCAAGAGCAGTTGTTTTTAATATTTCTTTTATGTCAGATGGGCCAATGGTTGAATCAGTTTCTAACAATAAAGCAGCAACTCCAGAAACATGGGGTGTTGACATTGATGTTCCAGACAATGATTTAAATGAATTATCCTTCCACGTTGAAGCTATTGAAACACCTGGAGCAACTAAATCAGGTTTTACTCTTCCATCATCTGTTGGCCCTCTGCTACTCCAACTTGGAACATTATCATTATCATCTACTGCTCCAATAGCAATTCCTTTTTTTGAACATCCAGGAGAAGTTATTGTTCCTGCATCTGGACCTGAGTTTCCAGCAGCAACTACAGCAACAACACCCTTATTAACAGCCTTATCAACTGCTTGTGAAATAGCATCTGTCCCATCACAAGGATCAATCTCTGCTCCAAAACTCATACTAATAATTTCTGCACCATTCTCGGCAGCCCATTCAATTCCTTTAATAACATCAGAACCAGAACCACTTCCCTGCTTATTTAAAACCTTAACATTAAATAAATCAGAATCATAAGCTACTCCTCTGTATGTTGAATCAGTAGAAGCGACAATACCTGCTACATGAGTTCCATGTCCATGCAAATCATCTGTTCCTTCTCCAGTATAATCTATTTCTTTTTCAATTGTTAAAGAAGGGTGTTCATTGTGAATTCCTGTATCAATAATCGCAATATCTATATTCTTTCCAGTTATATTTTCTTCCCAAACTTTATCTGCCTGAATCTTTGGAATACTTTTATCAAGAACCAACTTAACATCATAATCTGGCTCAACTAATTTAACAAAAGCTCTTTTTGCTATCTTATCTGCTGCATTAGCAGGAACTTGTGCAGCAACAGCATCTATTATTCCATATTGATATTTTATACTTGCTCCATCAGATTTAATAGTGCTTATCTCTGCAGGAGTTGGTTTCTCTTCAAATAAAATTATTACAGATACTTTTTCATCTCCAGCCTCAGAAACTATATTAGACAAATCTTGTTTTAACTCTCCTGCTAAAACAAAAGAAGATAGTAATATAAAAATCATTAAAAACAATAATAATATTTTTTTCATTTTTTATCCTAGTTTGGTTTTATTTTTTCCCTTTCTGGTTTACTCTAAATTTTTTTAAAAAATTTATTTGAAAGATACATTTTATTCCTTATATATAAAATATAATGGTTATTTTAAATACCTTTTGTTCAGTCCTTAAGAAGTGAAAGTTGCTGAATCCTTAATTATTATTCCTAAAAGTAATTTAAAAACAGTCTTTTGTTTTTCACTTATCTTTATTATACAAAATATTAAATAAATAGGTATTTTTACCTAATTATGAGACACATAATATATTTTTCATCAAAAGCAGTTACCTCTGGAGGAGCCTTAAGAAAAAGGGATTTAATGGATGCTGGAAGAATGGATATTGCAATTCATTCAATAATTCAGGGGCTGTATCTATCACATGATATTCGAAAAGATACAGTAATACATCTTGTTTTTTACGGTCCTCCAACACCTCCAAGACACATTGAAATTCACGGGGATAGGGTAGAAATTGCTAAGAAAAATATCTCAAAACTGCTTCAAAAAATTTTATACAAATACAAAAAAGGAGAGAGAAAAGAAGTTCACAAAGGATGTTTCATTGAGAAAAAAAGCCTTTTGAATGTAGTTGATGAATTCCTGAAAAAGGGTGACCAGGTTTTTGTTCTTGATGAAAAAGGAAAGAACATAAGAGAAGTGGATATTGATAAAAAAGGAGATAAAGATGTTGTATTTATCTTAGGTGACCATGAAGGATTACCAGATAAAGAGTTAAGAAGATTAAAAAAAACTGTTCAGCCAGTTTCAATAGGAGATAAAACTTATTTTGCAAGCCAAACAATCATTATTGTTCATAATGAATTAGATTTTAGAAATTCTTCATAAAAGAAAGAATTTAAATAATTTAGACTCTTTTTTATTTTAATGTTTTTAGAAGAGGTTGGAAAAGAGTTTTTAACAAACCAAGAAATGGAAATGCTTGAGAATCCAAAAAGACCTCAAGCTAAAAAATGTATTTCTAATTATCTAAATTCCTCAGAAAGAGATATTATTGATTCAGGAATTGAAGATCAATTAATTCTAGCTCTAATAAATAAAATTAAAAAAGAAAGTCCAGAAAGGTTTTCTAAATTTGAATATTGGCATGCTAAACAAGGAAATTTAGGTGAATATATTAAAGGAGAATTAGAATGGGTGAAAAAAAGTGAATATTTCCTTAAAGGAAATCAAAAAAAGCTTTTAGATCAAACAAGAGAAAGTATAAGTCCTACCTACAGGGCATTTTTTATTTTGAAATATTCAGAGAAGTCTTATCAAGATAAAAAATATCCGAATGAATTGTAATTTTAATGATGTTCTATAGGTTTTGAGTAATATCAAAATATTTAATAATCCTTTTAAGGTTGTTTTATTATGGAAAAAATAAAAAATGTTTTAGCAAAGAAGATCTTTAATTTTCTAAGATTTAAACATCTACATAAGGAGAGTATCTAAACATGAAGAAATCAGTTAGATTATATATTAATGGACTTGTTCAAGGAGTTTTTTTTAGAAATTTTGTTAAAACAAATGCAGAAAAATACAATGTTAAAGGGTTTACTCGTAATTTAGAAGATGGTAGAGTTGAGGCTTTTTTAGAAGGAGATGCTGATGATGTAAATAAAATGATTTCATTATGTAAACAAGGCCCAAAACATTCAAAGATAAAAAATGTGGATATTAAACCTGAAAAATTCCAGGATTTTAAGAGTTTTAAGATATTGCATATTTAATGAAATTATATAGGATTGTAAAAATATTAAAAATTTTCAATAAAAAATATAAAGTATCTTTTAAGTAATTATAATATGATACAACAAAAATTAAAAATTTCTGAAAAGGATTTTAACAAAGAGGGAAATTAAAATGATTTATACAAATTCAGACGGAGGTGCAAGAGGTAATCCAGGTCCAGGTGCTATTGGAGCTGTTGTTAGGAAAGAGGGAAAAGTCCTTACAAGAAGAAGTGAATATCTTGGTTCAAGAGTTACTAATAATGTTGCAGAATATAAGGCATTGATACTTGCATTAAACGCCGCAGTGGATTTTGGAAAGGAAATTACATGCATATTAGATTCTGAATTAGTTGTTAAACAATTACTGGGAGAATATAAAGTAAGAGATAAAAGACTACTTAAATTATTTTTAAAAGTTCAAAAACTTCAAGAAAAATTTGATAAAGTTAAATATCTTCATACTAAAAGAGAAGATAAGTTTCAAAAAATGGCAGATGAATTAGTGAATAAAGAGTTAAATAAAAGAGGATTCTATAAACGCAAAAGATAATCATATTCTTAATTTATAAAAAGATTTAAATAAGTGATATCACTTAATTATCTATGACTAATATAACTCTTTCAATAGAAGATAGTGTTTATAAAAGAATGAAAAAGTTCTCTGAAATAAAATGGAGTGAGTTTGTAAGAATGTGTATTCAAAAAAGAATCAAGGAATTAGAATCAATACAAAGTCACCCAAGTAGTGAGAGTATTACCACCATGCTAGCGTCTGAAGAAATATTAAAAAAAGAGTGGGACAATAAATTTGATGAGAGATGGAACAATGTATAATCAAAAAGAAATTGTTTTAATTCCTTTTCCCTATTCTGATTTAAGTTCATCTAAAAAAAGACCCGCATTGATTATTTCTAATGAAAAAATAAACAAAATGCAAGATAGAATTTGTTGCTTAATCACAACAAAGCCTCATAAAGACAACCTAAAAATAAAACCCTATTCAATCATAAAAGGAAATCTTCCTTTTCAAAGTTTTATTAAGCCCCATAGAATCTTTACAATTCATGAGGAGATAATCATAAAAAAACTATGTAAAATTAATAATCAACTTCATAAGGGAGTTGTAAATGAAATCAACAAATATATTAAACTCAAGAATAAAGGATAAATATTTAAAAGATTTATTTAAAAGATTTTTGAGTTTTCGAAAAATGGCAGATGAATTAGTGAATAAAGAGTTAAATAAAAGAGGATTCTATAAAAAATCACATAGATGACAATCCTTAGAATTACATATAATTTTTAAATGATAAAAAATATAATATAATATGGGAAGAGAAGAACAAATAATAAAAGAGAGAATAAAAAAATTAAAGGGATTGAGAGATGAAGGTATTAATCCTTATCCTCATGAATTTGACAAGAAACATGGCATTGAGAAGTGTTTAAAATCCGAAGGCAAGAAAGTGAAAACAGCTGGAAGGCTTATGACTAAAAGGGATTTAGGAAAAATAGCTTTTTGTGATTTACAGGATAGTACTAGTAAAATACAGATAGTTTTTCAAAAAGATAAAACACCTGAAAAAATTAGAAAGCTTTTCAAAAATTATATTGATGTAGGAGATATTATTGGCATTGAAGGAAAGGTCTTTAAAACAAAAACTAAGGAGATTTCTATTTTAGTTAAAAAAATGAAAATACTTACAAAGACAATTCTTCCTTTGCCAGAAAAATGGCATGGTTTACAAGACAAAGAAGAAAGGTATAGAAAGAGGTATTTGGATTTGATTATGAATCCTAAGGTTAAAGAAGTCTTTGATAAAAGGACAAAAATTTTAGCTTCTATTAGAGAATTCCTAAATAAAAAAAGTTTTTTAGAAGTGGAAACACCTTACTTACAAACAATTTATGGTGGCGCAGCTGCAAAGCCTTTTGAAACTCATTTAAATTCTCTTGATATTGATTTATTTTTAGCAATATCTCCAGAGCTGTATTTGAAACGGCTTATTGTGGGAGGTTATGAAAAAGTGTACACTATTGCTAGGAACTTTAGAAATGAAGGGATTGACAAATGGCATAATCCTGAGTTTACCATGATGGAAATTTATCAAGCTTATGCAGATTATAATGATATGATGGATTTATTTGAAAGTATTTATGAGTATGTTGCTAAAAAAGTAAATGGCTCTACAAAAGTTAAATTTAAAGGAAAAACTATTGATTTTAAGAAGCCATGGAAAAGAATGACAATGGCTGAGGCAATTAAAAAGCATGCTAAAATAGATATTAATGATAAGACTAAAGATGATTTATTGAAATTTGTGAAAGAAAATAATGTCGATTACAAAAAAGAAACCTGGGGATGGCTAGTTCAAGCTATTTTTGAACACTATTGTGAGGAGAAGATAATTCAACCGACATTTATAACAGATCATCCTTTAGAAACTACTCCCTTATGTAAAAATCATAGAGATGAACAGGACAAGGAGGTTTGCAGACTAATTGAAAGATTTGAGCCTTTTTGCATGGGTGCAGAAATGGGAAATGCTTATACTGAATTAAATGATCCTGTAATGCAGAGAACACTATTAGAGGCTCAACAAAAAGAACTTAAAAAAGGAGATGAAGAATCTAATCCTTATGATGAAGATTTTGTTAATGCAATTGAAATTGGCTTGCCTCCTACAGGAGGGTTAGGATTAGGAATAGATAGAATGATTATGCTTTTAACAGGTCAAGAATCAATAAGAGATGTCATATTATTTCCGTTTATGAAACCTGAAAAAAGTAATCCTAAATCATCTAAAAAAAGTAAATCTAATAAAAAATAAATATTCATAATGGCTTTGATTGTAAAAAGTAACATAAGGAAAGTTGTAAAAGGGCTTGATAAAGAAAATGCAGTAAGTAGTGTTGCAGAAGAAGTTGGCTTAGCTTTAGAAAGAAAAGTTGAAGAGTTATTAGTTGAAGCGATTAAAAGAGCTAAAGCAAACAAAAGAAGAACACTTCAAGCAAGAGACCTATAAAATTGTATAAAGGACTATTCTAATTTAAAATGCCTAAAAATAAAAAAAAGGGGTCAAAGATAGAGAGAGAATTATTCAAAAAATTCGTGGATAATAATTATAGAGTTGTTAGAGTAGCTGGAAGTGGGACAATGGAAAATGCAGAATGTGACTTAATTGCAGGTAGGTCAGGTAAAAATAGAAAATATTGTATAGAAGTTAAATCAAGTAAGAAACCAAGAAAATATATCTCTAAAGAACAAATTGAAAGATTCTTAGTTTTTTCTGAAATATTTGGATTAAAGCCAGTTGTTGCATTGAGGTTTAATAGACATGGTTGGTTATTCTTAAAACCCAATCAATTAAGAGATGCAGGTAAAAGTTTTTGTATAACTTTAAAAAAAGCAAAGGAAAAAGGTAAAAGATTCCCTCAATTCTTTAAATAATCTATAATGAAACAGTTCCAAAATTGAGAGGGGTATTAATATATGATTATTTCCATTCAAAAATATGAAGGAATATAAATTTTTGATTTTAATAGTGTTAGGAACCTTAATATTGAATATTAATTTTATTTCAGCAGATTGTAATGAAACACAAGTAGATATTAACTCTGCTTCTTTAGAAGATTTAGAAAGAATAATCAAGGTAGGCGAAAAGACTGCCCCAAATATAATTGATGCTCGTCCTTTTAATTCATTAGATGACTTGATTAATGTTACTTATATTGGAGAAATTAAATTGCAAGATATAAAAGATGAGGGTCTTGCTTGTGTGATTTCCGAAGAATCTGATGAAGATTCTGAGGAAGAAGAGGATGCTGAAGAGAATCCAGAAGATTCAGAGGAAAATAAAAACAATAAACCTTCTGGAGGAGGCACTTATTTCTTTACATTAAAATTAAAAAATAATCCTAATATTTCAAAGATTAATGAAATTATTAAGTTAAATCCAAAAGATATAAATAAGGGTAATAATTTTACAAAACTAGATAAAAATAGTTATGCTTTAATCGGATTAGGAGGATTTTCGGTTTTAATGATTATTTTATTTACATTTAAATATTTAAAATCAAAGAAAAATGAGTTCAAATAAAAATAATGAAAAAAAGGAAATAATTTCTAGTTTAATACTAGAAGTTCTAGGAAAACCTCCAGAACATCTTAAAGATACATTAAAAAAGATTATTGAAAAGTTGAGTAATGAAAAAGATGTTGAAGTTATTGAAAAGAAAATTAATGAGGCTGCAGAATTAAAAAAGAAAAAAGGATTTTATACTAATTTTGCTGAAATTGAATTAAAAACTAAAACATTTAGAGGGCTATTGGGAATAGTTTTCAAGTATATGCCAGCGCATGTAGAGATTGTATCTCCAGAAAAAGTTAGTTTTACAAATAATGAGGCAGGTGAAATGATTAATGAGTTATCTAGAAGATTGCATGGATATGATGAGGTTGCAAGAGTGATGAAAGTAGAAAAAAATGTTCTAGAAAAGAAGCTTAAAAATATATTAGAAAATCAAAAAGATTCTAAATCTGAAAAGTCTGGTTCTTCAGATAAAAAGGAGAATATTCCTGAGAAAGATTTAGAAAAAACAAAAGAATCTTCAAAATCATCTAATTAATTCTTATCTTTTGATTCTTTTTTTGGTTTAAATTTCTTTAATAAATCTGGATTAGATTTTATTTTTTTATATTTCTTTAGAAAAAACCACAGACCTACTACAATTATTATTACGAATATTCCCCAACCAATTAATTTTCCTACTGAACTTGATGCATCTTTTGTGCATTTTCCCACACAACAGAATTGATTTTTAGCAAAAATATTGTCTCCATCACATTCTTCTTCTTCCTTACAAATAGTGCCTCCAATTTCTTCACATGTTTTTGTTGTCTTAATATCTTGTTGCTGTTCTTTTTGAGGTGGATTATAGTCTGGAACAAAATCTAAAGATACTTTTAATTCATCAGAAAGCCCATTTGAAGTAATTATCTTTATTGTTCCTGCAAGAGATTGCTCTCCTCCTGATACAACACTCATCTCTAAATTTGCATTATTTTCAGGTAAAATCTGCCCAAACTCATCCTCGGATAATTCTACATAAGGCCTTAATGAATCTCCTAATGTTAACTTAACATCTTTTAGTGTGCCTGTCCCAGTATTATAAATATAAATCAATTTAGTGATGTTTGAATTAGTTGGAATTTTAATTTCCATATCTTTTGGAGCTATGTCCATACTTGATATAACATCTTTTGTTGTTTGTTCATCTACAAAAATAGATACAGGGATAGTATAGTTTTGATTTTCTGAAGAAAGGGTTAATTCTTTTACTGTTGCAGATGCTAATTCTTCTGGCCTTACATCAAATTCTATTTGTTTTTCTCCTGGTGATAAGGAATGAGTTTCAATATAAGAAATTCCTTTATCTTCTCCTTCAATTGTTTTATGAGATATAGATAAATCTATCTTTTTATCTTGTGAATTATCTACAGTTATCTTAAAATCACTATCTGTTGAAATAAATCCTTTTGAAATAGAGAAAT
This sequence comes from Candidatus Woesearchaeota archaeon, assembly GCA_964600865.1. Classification (GTDB taxonomy): domain Archaea; phylum Nanobdellota; class Nanobdellia; order Pacearchaeales; family GW2011-AR1; genus WJLC01. Next base: position 11,524 of record CAZRJP010000010.1, read on the forward strand.
CTGCAATATTATCTGTTATAGTGAAATTTCTTGTAATATCTTCATCTTTTACTTCTCCTTCATCTCTATATTCTACATTTTCAATAGATACAGAATAATTCCTAGGGTCTTTAGAACCAAGTGGCACAAATAAATAATAATTTTCTCCTATTTTTGCTATGTCATGGTCTATACCTACTCTAACATGTCCCCTGTAAAAATAAATATCTTCTTTTAATGGTGGATTGTAAAATTGCCCAGAAAGTTTTGCTAGGATTACTTCATGTTGAGAGTAATTGGATTTTAGATTAAATTCAATAGCATTTGCTAATGGGAAAGGTGATAATACAATTAAGATTGCAATGAAAATAAAAAATAATCTCTTTTTCATAGAATAACATAGAAAAGATGGTTAATAAAGTTTATTAGAATTTTCTAGATATTAAAAAACATAATAAATAATTGATATAAGATTTTATCTCTTTTTTTTATTCTTACTTAAAAGTCCCTTACTTTCCCATCTTTTTTAATTTATTAAGAACATTTTTTACTTCAGAGGAGCCTTTTGATTGTGGTTTTTTTCCTGGAGCAGGTCTTTTTATTTTTCTTTGTTGTGGAGGGAGTATTCTTCTTTGCGGTCTTTTTCCTCTTGGTTTCCCTCCTGGAACTCCAGGGCCGGGTCTTCCTGGTGGACCTGGTTTATTTGGCCCTGGACCAGAACCAGAACCTTTTGAACCGCCAAATTTATTTTTTATTTTTTCTAATAATTCCCTTAATTTCTTTCTAAAAATAATTCCTAAAACTGCTAATATAATTAATATTGAAAAGAATACTATCCAAAATATTCCTCCACTTTCTTCCTTTCCAGAAACACAACAAGTATCGCCAAAATCACAATTATATGCTTCTTCTTTTTCTCCTTCTTCACATCCAAATGGCCTACAAGTTCCACCATATGATTCACATTCTGATTGTTCTTCTTCTATCTTACAAACTCCTCCAATACAACATTTTTCTCCAGCACCTAAATTAGTTGCCTCTACTAATTCTCCCCCTGAACATGATTCATCAGAGACGCAAATCTTTCCTGTTTGTTCTTCACATGTTAATATTGATTTAGATTCACTGCAACAAGATAAAACTCCTGGACAACTATAATCTGAAAGAACATCTCCTTCACAATTAACCTCTGCCATACAATAATATCCTGAAGCCTCACAATTACTTTTACCTATATTAAATTGTTTAGGCCATATAGATGCTAATAAAAATGCTGTATTTCTAACATTTCCTTCCCAACATCCATCTTCTCCTTGAACTTCAAAAAGCCAATCCTTAGAGTTTATTTTTTCAAGAGGTTGATCACTTATAGAATATAGTGCGAGAGCAGTGTCATAGAATTTATCTTTATACTGGTCCCAATATTTATTGTTCTTTTGTTTAGATAATAAATCTGTTCTATAATCAACACTTCCTGTTAATAAATATAAAAACGATTCTGGAATATATTCAGAATTTTCTGAAGCCATTGTAGTTAAATAAGGCATATATGCTGAAGTATCATATCCCTTGTAATCTAAAACCATTGCAGCCCATAATGTTCCCTCATAATTACATTCTCCATTTTGAAGGAGACAAGCTGAATTAACTTTTTCTGTAGTTCTTCCATTTGCAGAAGCAGAGTGACTTATATCTAGAATGTTTATTGTTGATGAAGTTTGTTCCTTAAATAATAATGCTGTTAAAAAATCCTCATCACATGAAATTTCATATTCTCTATCATAACATCCAGGAATTATTTTAAGCCAATAATCTTCTTGTGAAAGGGTTAAACAATTTCCTGCTCCAGTGTTTAATTTTTTATTTTCATCTATTTTAACATTATGAGTTAATCCATCATATTTTATTGAACATGCTGATTCTTTATCTGCATCTATCTGTAAATACCAATCAACATCTTCTGGAGAACCTTGTTGAGTTAATAGCCATTCTTCAGCAGGTTGAGTATTAAATGTGGATGTTTTATCTAATGCTAAAATTGCTTGTGCAGTTGCCTTTATGTCTGAGCCTTGTTTTGTCCAATACTCTTCTGAAACTGAGTCTGCTACAACTTCATCCTTACATTTTCCAATTGCTAATAAAGTTAATATTTTTCCTTCTGGAGATAATGTAGCACATTTTCCTTCTACTTTTTTTTCAAGACAATTATATGCCTTATCTATTTTAGCATCATTATTTTGTAAATTAGATGTTGTATTAGAAGAAGAAATATTATCCTCTTGCCCTTTAATTACTGGTATTATTAAGAATGTACTAACTAATAAACAAAGAATTAATAATAAACTTAGGCCTCTTTTTTTCATATTAGGGAGAATCAATTATTCTTTTTAAATTTGTTGTTATGGTCTTTTTTCTTTGAATTATTTTTATTTTTAGAATAGTTCTTTCTTACTACATAATTCATTGGGTTTTTTACTTTACTACATAAGGAATCTGGTGTGCACACCCCAATCCCTTGATAGTACTCTTTACAATTTGGAGGCATTAGGGGTTTTCTTTTATAATTTGCAAGAAACTGAGATTTAATGTACCCTTCTTTTAATGGAGGATTATTTTTTTTGTTCCAAGCATAAATTCTCTTTTCCATTTCTTCAGAATCCATTCCTAATGAACGAAATAAATTCATTAAAATAAATAATGCTCTTTTTTTACCATCCCTCATTCCTTTTAGAATATTATGGATGCAAGGAGGAAATTGTGAATTTTCAATGTTTTTTAATGAAAGTGGTTTGAAATCCTTATATTTTCCTTTAGTTTTTTTCCTTGATTTTCCAGATTTTATCTCATTATTTTTTGCCCAATCTAATGCTTCTCTAATTAATTCATTTGCTTCTTCTTTTGTAGATTCAGGAATAAATTCCTTAACTTTTACTTTTAGTGCGTTTGCATCTTTTAAATCAAAATCATCTATTTGTTCTGGTTCTAAAACTACACTAGATAAAGAAGTTTTTTCATGTAAAGAATATGGCATCCTGAATAAATGTCTTGATGATACTAATACTAAATCTAAACCCATTAAATCAAAAAAGTCTACTTCAATATGTCTTGAAAAAGAATCTGGATTTTTTTCTGAACTTAAATTGCATTTCTTACATTCATATATTTCTTCAGAATTCATTATCTCAAATTCTACATTGCAATCAGGGCATTTATAGTTCTCTTTTTGCTTTTCATTAGATATTTTTCTTATTTCTTGTCTCTTACATTTTGGGCATACTGCAATTAATTTTTCATAGGTGTCAGCAAGTTCCCTACAATTATTACATTTTATTCCCCTTTTTATTTTTGTATTTTTTGTTAAATTATCTATTTCTTCTTCTGACAAAAGTTTTTGTATTTCTTCATTTGCCTTAAATCCAATATAAGAAAGAAGTTTCTTTGGTAGTTCTGGAAAAAGATTTTTTGTTTTGTTTCCTGCAATCTCTTTAGGAAATGCTTTCCATGGAAGGATAATATGAAATCCCTTATTTCCAGAGAATTTTATTCCAATATTTTCTATCCCATGATTATTAAAAACCTGTAAAATTGCCTTTGCTGCCTTTTTACTAAAATCAAAATACTTACAATCAATATCAATTAACAAATCCCATCCTATTCTTAATTCATTTAGTTTCTCTTTACTTATGCCTGTTTCTAAATCTAATGGATTTTCCCAGAGTTCTTCTGAACAATGAAATGATGTGGCTCCTTTTTTTACAATTTGAAAAACATCTCCTAAATACTGGAATGTGTCTGGTCTTTTTCCAAATCCATTAAAATATCTTGGGGAGATTTCTCTATTTTTAGCAAAATTAAAAATTGCTTTTTGTATTTCTGGCTTAGAATAATATAATTTGGTTATTTTACGTATCCTTTTTTCCTTGAAACTTTTCTTTTCTTTATTGTCTTGTGAATTCATACAAAAATAAATCTTTAAAAGTTTATATTGTTTGTTGTGGTTTTTAATTGATTTTGTATATTATGTGGAGTTTGTTGTAACTATATTGTTACATAAAGGTAACCTTTAAAAACTATTATGTCTTCTTTTTTGTATGAAATTAAGAGATATTATTACAGGAAAAAACAATGTAGATTATAATGCAGAAAATATGCAAGAGATTGAAATAAATAATATGGCTTATAAAACAGATAGTGGTTTTAATCATTATAGCCCAAAAGGAATTATTGGGTTAGCATTTGGAGCAGAAAATCAGTATAATAAAATTATTGCTAAGTCTATTTTAGATGGAATTGATTATTGGGATAAGGTTGATTTTGAATCAGAAGATTTTGAAAAACCTAAAGAAATTCCAGTTTATGTTCAAACAGAAATAGGAAATTGTTTAGATAAACAAGATTTTAAGGATTATAAGAATTTTGGGGAGACCTATGAGGAAGATGAAGAAGTATCTGGTGTTTCATCAAAAGTTTCTACTAAAGATATATTAGAGGAAATAAAGAAAGATATGGATAAGGATATTGATGAAGAAGATCCTCTTATGGCTTATTTTGCTCATCCTGCACACATTTATAGAGTGATGGAAATTGGGAGAAAAGTTGGTATTAGTGGTAAAGCGTTTATACCTAAAAATGTTGTTTGGCCAGAAAATGATCCTCAAGAATGGGTTAGAAACCCAAAAGATTGGAAGAAGAGAGAATTTATGGGGAGAGTTCATCATTGGATTTTAGGATGGGTTCCTAGAGAGCTATAATTCTTAAATCCTATTGAAATATAACAATCTTTAAAAGCCAGAAATTTTTAATATAAACATGTTAATTAAATTAGATCATCCAAAATTATTATCTAAAGCTGTCTCAATTATTTCTGAATTAGTTATAGAAGTTAAAATAAGGGTTAATGAATTTGGATTAAGTATTGTTGCAATTGATCCTGCAAATGTTGCAATGGTTCAATTTAAACTTCCAAAAAGTGCTTTTTCTCAATTTGAAGTTGGAAAAGAAATTTTAGGGGTGAATTTAGAAAACCTAAAAAATATTTTAAAAAGATGCAAAAAAGGGAGTTCATTATTATTAGAAAAAAAGGAGAATAATTTAGAAATTTCTATTCAAGATAGAGTTAAGAGAAATTTTAAATTAAGTTTAATAGAAGTAGATAAAGAGGATAAAGAAATACCTTCATTAGACTTTGTTGCTAATATCAAATTAGATTCTCTAGATTTTATAAACACTATTGATGATTGTTCTGTTGTTGCAGATGCATGTTCTTTTATTACAAAAGAAAATAATTTCATAATTGAAGCAAAAGGATTGAATTCAGCTAAAACAGAATTTTCTGGAGATGAGGCAGATATAGATGCTGAAGATTGTAAAGGTAGATACAGTTTAGAGTACTTGCAAAAATTTCTTAAGGCTGCTAAAATAACTGATAAAACAGGTCTTAAATTTTCTAATGACCATCCTTTAAGGTTAGAATTCAAGAAAGAGAATTTTGAGATGAATTTTATTCTTGCCCCAAGAGTTGAGACCGAGGATTAATGTGATAGTATTTTTTCTATACTATTGTATTATATTAATTTGAGTAGAGGATTAACACGAGAGTAATCTGTATATTAATTATGAGTGTTAGTCTGAGTAAAAGATTAATGTGATAGTATTTTTTAATTTTAAATAAAAAATTAAATTATTAATTGTAAAAAAAGTTTATAAACAACCATTTCGTTTTAAAATGGATGAAAAAGAGGTTAATTAGTAATAAAAAAGGGCAGGCTACTATTTTTATAATAATTGCTTTAATCATTGTTGTGCTTGGTGTTTTAATTTACATGTTTTTTCCAAAAATAAAAACGACTTTTGGTGTTCAAACAGAAAATCCTAATTCATTTCTTAAATTATGTCTAGAAGATGATTTACAAAAAACAATAGAGATGGTTTCATTGCAAGGAGGAAGTTTAAGTCCTGAATTAAATTATAGTTATAAGGGTGATGAAGTTGCCTATTTATGTTACACTAATGAATATTATGATAAATGCACTATGCAACAACCTTTTTTACGGGAACATATTGAAACAGAAATAGAAAAAGATATTCAAGAAAAAGTGGATTCTTGTTTTGATGACTTAGAAAAAAGCTTTAAATCTCAGGGTTATAAGGTTTCATTAACAAGGAAAGGTTTTAATGTTCAATTACTTCCAAAAAAAGTAAGATTAAACTTTGATTCAGAACTTTCATTAAAAAAGCAAGATGTTCAAATGTATGATTCCTTAAGTTCTTCTTTTAAGAGTGAATTATATAGATTTACTACTATTGCCTTAAGTATATTAAATTGGGAAGCGGTTTATGGAGATGTTATGACTACTCCATATATGAATTATGATCATGACTTAAAAGTAGAGAAATTAAAACAAAGTGAGGGTAGCACTATTTATATTTTAACAGACAGGCCAAGTGAAAAGAAATTTAGGTTTGCTTCAAGAAGTGTTGCATGGCCTTCAGGATATTATTAAATGGAAAATAAAAAAACATTGAGAATGGTTAGAAATGTATTCTTATTTGGAATTTTATTAATTTCATTACTTTCTTTTGTTTCTGCAGACTCTAGATATTGTTGTGAAAAAACAACTAATGGTGCCTGGTGTCAAAATGCTCCTCAAGAAGAATGTGATGATGAATTTAGAATGTCCTCTGCATCTTGTGAGGCTACAACTTATTGTAAATTAGGATGTTGTTATAATAGTGATGAGGGAGAATGTATGACTAATACTCCAGAGATTGTTTGTCAAGAATCAAATGGTGTTTGGGAAGATAGTGCTGCATGTGAGATACCTCAGTGTGAAGCAGGATGTTGTGTTTTAGGAGACCAAGCATCTTTTGTTACAAAAACAAGATGTAAAAGATTGTCTTCTATATTTGGATTAGAAACTAATTTTAAGGGAGAGATTAAGACAGAAATGGAATGTATTCAAAGTATTACCTCTGATGTAGAAGGAGCATGTGTATTTGAACAAGAATTTGAACAAACTTGTTTAAGAACTACTAAAAAAGAGTGTTTAGAAAAAGGAGATGATGTTAAATTTTATGAAAATTTTTTATGTTCTGCAAGTGAATTAAATACTATTTGTGGGTCTAGTGAAAAAACAACTTGTGTTGAAGGTAAAGACCAAGTGTTTTTTATAGATACTTGTGGGAATATTGCAAATGTTTATGATGCTTCAAAGCAGAATGATCCTGAATACTGGAGAAAGATTAAAGATGTAAGTGAAAGTTGTGGATATGAAGGAGATAATGCAGATTCCTCTAGTTGTGGTAATTGTGATTATTTTCTTGGAAGTACTTGTGCAGAATTTGAGGCAGATGTTGATGAAAGTTCTCCTGATTTTGGGGATAATATTTGTAGGGATTTAAATTGTGAATGGTCTGCTGGAAGTGGTGAGGAAAAAAAACATGGAGAGAGTTGGTGTATGAGTACTGCTAAAAGTCCTGAATTAATAGATAGTCCTGGAGCAAGAGATTACAGATTATTATGTTATAATGGAGAAGTTATTGAAGAGCCTTGTGCAGAACGTAGGGCTGAAGTATGTGTTGAAGATAGTATAGAAACTACAGAAGGAGAATTTTCTGCAGCTGCATGTAGGGCAAATAGATGGCAGGATTGTATTACAATTGACAATGAAAAAGAATGTGAAAATGAAAATGCAAGAGATTGCCAATGGATAGATAATAATGATAAAGATTTTAATCTGATAATAAAACGAAAGGGTGGAAAGGTATGTGTTCCTGAATATGCTCCTGGATTTAATTTTTGGGAACCAGATGATGATTCAAAAACAATATGTAGTCAAGGAAGTGCAAAATGTGTTGTTACATACTCTAGGGAATTAGATAATTCTGGATTAGGGGGAGCTTTTAATGCTGCAAAAGAGATTCTTGGGAACGAAGGGGCAAAAACTGATTGGGAAGTTAAAAAGAATGAATATTGTTTATCAGAAGATTATAAACAACAAGCACAAAACTTTTGTTCTTTGTTTGGTGATTGTGGTTCAAGTGTTAATTATCTTGACTATAAAGGTTATTTTGAAATAGATGATTTATTTAGTTCAAGTGGAAAATTAGATGCTGAAGAATTGGAGGATTTTTTGGAAGATGAATAAATCAAACACTTACGCGATAATGAGTCAGAGAAACGTGTTTGAAATGTTAAAAATTTCAAGAAAATTTTTAATCCTTAATTTTTATAAAAAGGTGATAAAAAATGAATAAAAACGGAAAAATAGCAATATTTCAAATTTTAATATTATTCATAGGATTTATTGCATTTGTTAATAGTATTGGTTTTGTTAGTGGAGGTAGGTGGAGTGATCTAAAAGCGTGGGCTAGGGGAGGATCAAATGCTGCTAGTTCTGACACAGGATTTTTTAATACACCTTGGAGTCAAAGAGGAGGAAGTTCAACACTATCCAAAGTATTTAATATTGGGGGAGAAACAGCATCAGGTGGTGGAGAGTTGTTTACTACCTGGCAACAAGGGAGTTTTTATGATGCATTTTTTTCAGGTGTTCAATGGTATTTTGTTGCTAAATATACAGTATTAACGTTAGGTCCAATGATTGGTTTGACAGATGAAGAAACAGAGGCATTATCTGAATCTGCAGGAAGGGGGTTTGGTTCATATAAAATGTCAAAAATAATTATTGATACTCTAAATCCGGCAGCAAGTATGGGATGGTCTATTGGAATTGGGATTGCTGTAGCACTATATACTTATGCATCAGAATATGAAGAAATAGCATATCGTGTTGTTAGTTTTGATTGTAAGCCCTATAAGGCAGAAACATTTGGAGAAGGAGAGAGTCGATGTGAAGAATGTAATACTCAAGATTTGCCATGTAGTGAATATCAATGTCGAGCCCTTGGACAAGGATGTAAATTAGTTAATGTAGGAGAGGAAGGAGAAGAATTATGTGTAGAAATTAATCCAAATGATGTTTTACCTCCAGAAATAACTTCAAATGAAGATGTATTAAAAGAAGGTTATTCTTATGAACCAACAGTTGCAGTAAATCCTCCAGATAGAGGTGTAGAGATTATTTTTTCTGAAACAAATGATGGATGTGTTCCAGCATTTACTCCATTAACATTTGGTATTACCTTAGATGAACCAGCATATTGTAAGGCAGATTATATTAGGAATAGAAGATTTGAAAATATGAGATTTGATTTTGGAGAGAACAGCATATCTAAATATAATCATACTCAAACTATGAACCTTCCTGGGCCTGGTTCAAGTTCTAGTGAACACCTACTAATTAGAAATGATGGAGAACAAACAATTTATGTTAAATGTGAGGATGAAGGAGGGAATCCAAATGAGAATAATTTTGTATTTAAATTCTGTGTTCAAAAAGGTCCAGACACAACTGTTCCTATTGTAAAAGACACTAGTATTTCAAATGAAATGCCTGTGCCTCATGACCAAGATACACTTGATTTTACATTATACTTAGATAATCCTGCTGAGTGTAAATGGTCTACTGAAGATAAGGATTATAATACTATGGAGAATGCAATGGATTGTGTAACTGGGATTGAAGATTATATTACTAAAAATGCTGTAAATGTGTACCCTTGTGAAACAATCTTAACTGGAATTAAAAATGAACAAGAAAACAATTTCTACTTTAGATGTAAAGACCAGCCACTTGAAGAAGAGAGTGAAAGAAATACTAACTCAGAATCATATGTTCATACAATTATAGGAACTAAACCATTATATATTGAGAGTGTTGGTCCAAATGGCACTGTTAGAGACTCTACTGAAGATGTAGAAGTTACTCTTACTGCAGAAACATCTGCAGGGTATAATGAAGGTCAGGCGAGATGTAAATTTAAGGAAGTTGGAACAGATAATATTCCTGTAGAATTCCTTAATAGTAATTCTTGGAAACATTCTACTAATTTAGGACGTCCAGAAGGAGAGTATGCATATGAAATTATTTGTGAAGATTTAGGAGGAAATTCTGACTCTAAGGTGGTTGAATTTGAAGTAGAATCAGACACAGAAGCACCAATAATTACAAGGGCATTTAAGAAAACTGGAGACTTGCAAATAATTACTGATGAAGAAGCAGAATGTGTTTATGACACAAGTGGATGCAATTATCTATATGAGGATGGTATTGGTATGCTTACTTCAGAAAAAGATAAAACAGTCCACACAACTGGATGGAATACTAAAACAAAATTCTATGTAAAATGCTCTGATGAGTATGGAAACAAACCAAACTCAAATGAATGTTCTGCTATTATAAAAGCACTGGAATAAAACTTTCAAAATAATCTTTTCAAAAAAGATTAGACAAAACCAGGATTAAAAAGAAGGTTTTAGAGTAAACTAGGATATGGCAAAAAGGGGAGAACTTATTAAAAAATGATGAAAAAATAAATATTGGTTCTTAGAATAAATTTATAAGTAATAGATTTCTTTTTAATTTATGATGAGAGGTGTTTTAGATAAAAGAGGTCAAATGAAATTATCATTTGGTATGATATTTTCTATTATTTTAATAATTGCTTTTTTAGCATTCACTATTTATGCTATTACTAAATTTCTAGGTGTTTCTAAAAGTGTTCAAATAGGAAACTTTGCAGAAAGTGTTCAAAATGATGTAAATAGAATATGGAAGGGTGGTCAAGGAAGTACAGAAAACAAATATACTCTTCCAAGTGATATTCAAGAGGTTTGTTTTGCAGATTTCTACTCTCAACCTAAAGGCCCAAAAAATGAAATATATGATGAATTAAAACAGGTATTTTTTGAATTTGAAAATATGGTGTTTTATCCAGTAGGAAGTGGTGAGGGACTTGATGCAACAGATATTGAGAATATTAATATAACTAAAATAACCTCTGAAGAAAATCCATATTGTATTGAAAATGCCAAGGGAGATATAAAGATGAATATGAAAATGTCTCATCAAGATAGTTTAGTTACAATAACAAGAGGATAAATAAAACAATAAGTTTAAAAATGAACACCTGTTCATTATACTGAACATATGTTTAATAAAATGGACAATATACTAAAATATTTTATTGAAAATCCTGAAAAGGAATTTCATATAAGACAACTCTCAAAATTGGAAAAAAAATCTCCTGCAACTATTTCTAAATATTTGAAAAAATATGAAAAAGAAGGGATTTTAAAATCAAAGGAAAAACTAAAACATCTTTTGTTTAAGGCAGATGCTGAAAATAAAAAATTTAAGATTTTAAAATTGAATTATAATTTAAAATTAATTGAGAATTCTGGAATTATTGATTATATAAATAAGGAATTTAATTACCCAGAAGCAATAATTTTGTTTGGAAGCTTTGCAAAAGCAGAAAATATCCCAAAAAGCGATATAGATTTGTTTATTGCAAGTCCTCTGAAAAAAAATCTTGATTTGAAAAAATATGAAAAAAAGATTAAACATGAAGTACAATTAATGGTTCATTCAAAAAAAGAATTAAAGAAAATGAGCAAGACAAATAAGGAATTAGTAAATAAAATATTAAATGGGATTGTTATTGAAGGACATTTGGAGTTTTTTTGATGAGATTTAAAGAATATATAAAAAAAGGAGAGGTTAGAACTGCTACTTCAGATAAAAGTCTAGCAGAATCATTATTAAAAACAGCCAAAAATGATTTGGATTTTTTAAAAAAATTAAAAATTGATGAAAAATCTTCAAGAAAAATTATGAGTAATTATTATGATGTCCTAAGGAGCATACTAGAGGCAATATCCTCTATTAAGGGTTTTAAAATATATTCTCATAAGGCATTTACTTATTTTTTAAAAGAGCAAATAAAAGAAAACTTATTATCTAAAAAGTTTGAAAGATTCAGAAAAATAAGAAATGCGATTAATTATTACGGAAAAGATATCTCAGTTGAAGAAACCAAGAAGAACATTAAAGAAATAAATAAAATGAATAACCCCGCCCTAAAGGGCGAGGTATCAAATATAAAAACAAAATGC